>JANOWE010000139.1:0-2105 GCA_031417735.1 Betaproteobacteria bacterium | reverse complement strand
GGAGAAGATCGAGAAGCCCGCCGGCATTGCCAACCCGAAGGACTTCCGCAACGAGATCGTCAACTTCGTGCTGCGCGCACGCGCCAACAACCAGGGCAACAACCCGGTCTGGACCAGCTACGAAAAGCTGCGTACGGTGATCGAGAAGAAGATGTTCTCCAACACCGAAGAGCTGCTGCCAGTGATCAGCTTCAACGCCAAGGCCAGCGCCGACGAGGCCAAGAAGCATGAAGACTTCGTCACCCGCATGGTGGCCAAGGGCTACACCGGCAAGCAGGTTCGGCTGTTGTGCGAGTGGTACCTGCGCGTCAGAAAGAGCAGCTGATGCTGAGCCCCGGCCGGGTGCCGGCCTCGCGCCGGGCCCGCGTTGCTTCGATCGACCGACTGAGTGAGTGAGGACCATGCTGCAGCAAATCATCGACAGACGCTTGGCCGGCAAGAACAAGTCCATCGGCAACCGCGAGCGCTTCATGCGCCGCTACAAGGACAAGATCAAGGACGCCGTTCGGCGGGCGGTGGACGGTCGTGGCATCCGCGACCTGGAGCGCGGTGAAGAGGTGCGCATCCCGAAAAAGGATCTGACCGAGCCGGTGTTCCACCATGGCCAGGGTGGCAACCGAGAGATGGTGCATCCGGGCAACCAGGACTATGTGCGCGGCGACCGCATCAAGCGCCCGCAGGGCGGTGGTGGCCAGGGCAGTGGCAAGGGCCAGGCCAGTGACCAGGGTGAGGGTGACGACGACTTCACTTTCGCGCTGAGCAAGGAAGAGTTCATGCAGGTCTTCTTCGAAGACCTGGCCTTGCCGCACCTGGTGCGCACGCAACTGGCTGAAACGCCGGAGTTCAAGTCGCACCGCGCAGGCTACGTCAGCGACGGCTCACCCAGCAACCTGCATGTGGTGCGATCGGTGCGCGGCGCCATCGGCCGCAGGCTGGCCATCGGCGCGGGCTCACGCCGTGAGCTGCGCGAGATGGAAGAACGGCTGGCGCTGCTGATCGGCCAGGCCGTGGATGGTGACCCGGCCGTGCTGGCCGAAGTGGCTGAGCTGCAGACCGAATGCAATGTCTTGCGGGCCAGGCTGGCGCGCATCCCGTTCCTCGACCCGATCGACCTGCGCTTTCGCAACCGGGTGCGCGTGCCCGTGCCGACCAGCCGGGCGGTGATGTTCTGCCTGATGGACGTGTCGGGCTCGATGGACGAAGGCCGCAAGGATTTGTCCAAGCGTTTCTTCATCCTGCTCTACCTGTTTCTGACGCGGCACTACGAGAAGATCGACATCGTCTTCATCCGCCACCACACGCAGGCGCAAGAGGTGGACGAAGAGAACTTCTTCCATGCCCGCGAGACCGGCGGCACGGTGGTGTCATCGGCCCTGGTGCTGATGGAGGAGGTGATCCGCGCCCGCTACAACCCGACCGAGTGGAACATCTACGGCGCCCAGGCCAGCGACGGTGACAACTGGCACCACGACTCGGGCCGCTGCCGCCAGCTGCTGGCCGAGAAGCTGCTGCCGCTGTGCCGCTACTTCGCCTATGTGCAGGTGGCCGAAGAAGAGCAGAACCTGTGGGAAGAGTATGGCCAGCTGGCGCAGAGCGAGCCGCGCTTTGCGATGCGCAAGGCGACCGAGGCCGCGCAGATCTACCCCGTCTTCCGCGATCTGTTCAAGAAGGAGAGCGCTGCGCAAGCGGCGTGAGGCCATGGCTGCACTGCCCACAACCGACGCCGAAATGCCTGGCCCCGACGCCGGGCCGACACCAACCGCAGTGCCTTTGCCCCTGCGCGGCCCGCTGCCACCGACCCGCCAGGCCCGACGGCTGGGTGCGCCAAGCGACTGGTCGTTCGAGCTGATCAACCAGTACCACGAGGTGATCCGCGACACCGC
Source organism: Betaproteobacteria bacterium (assembly GCA_031417735.1). Lineage (GTDB taxonomy): Bacteria > Pseudomonadota > Gammaproteobacteria > Burkholderiales > Burkholderiaceae_C > Pseudaquabacterium. The sequence continues at coordinate 222 of JANOWE010000139.1, read as the reverse complement.
GCTGCGCTATGGCCTGGACACCTACCCCAACCAGCTGGAGATCATCACCGCCGAGCAGATGATGGACGCCTATTCCAGCGTGGGCATGCCGGTGAACTACCGGCACTGGAGCTACGGCAAGGAGTTCATCAGCACCGAGAAGAACTACAAGCGTGGTGCCATGGGCCTGGCCTACGAGATCGTGATCAACAGCAACCCCTGCATCAGCTACCTGATGGAGGA
>JANOWE010000138.1:0-4136 GCA_031417735.1 Betaproteobacteria bacterium | reverse complement strand
CCCGTCACCGAGGCGCTGTGGGCCGCCGGCATCGTGCCGCATTACTGCGCCAACATCACCGGCCATGGCTGGCGCAAGCTGCTGCGCCACCCCGGCCGCTTCAGCTACCGCATCCACACCCTGCCGCCGGTGCCACCGGTGCTGGCCTTCATCCAGCAGCAGGCCCGGCAGGACCACCGCGAGGCCTACAGCACGCTGAACATGGGCGCCGGCTTTGCCCTGTTCGTTGCCGCCGAAGACGCCGAGCGCACCGTGCAGGTTGCCCTGGCCCTGGGCGTAGGTGCGCGCGTGGCCGGGCGGGTGCAGGATGGCGAGAAGGAACTGGTCATCGAGCCGCTGGGCCTGCGCTTTGGCGCAGACGACCTGCAACTGCGTTGATGGCGTTGATGGCGGTGATGGCGTCGACCGCGCTGCGGGGGCCGTTGCAGCGCTGACCGAGGAAGGCCGGCGCCGGCGCCGTGCACTGTCACCGGATCTGCACGGTTCCTGCGCCACCAGGCCCCAGGCATGGTCCAGGGTGGACATAGTTCCTGGCCCAGGCAGGTCGGCGGCCACAGAGTCGGGTCCTCACCACCCTGGCCATGGTCCGCCGTCCATGGCCGATTGCGCCCTGCCATGGCCAGCCCCGTCCCTGCCACCGCCCCTGCACCTGGCGAGCCAATCTGGCCGCTGGCCCCGCATCTGGTGTTGCAGCGCCTGCGCGCCAGCCCGCTGCTGACCCGACTCCGTGCCGAGCACTTGGGCTTGCTGGCCGCCGAGGCCAGCTTTCGTCGGTACCGGCGAGGTGAGTTCGTGCTGCTGCAAGACCGTTGTGACGGCGGTTTCTACCTGCTGCTCAGCGGCGAGGCCCAGTCCCTGCGCCAGGGCCCCCAGGGCCGCAGCCTGCTGCTGGACAGGTTGACACCGGGCGACCACTTCGGCGAGGTGGCGCTGATCGACGGCGGTCCGCCGGCGGCCAGCGTGCAGTGCGTGGCCACCTGCGAGCTGCTGATGGTGCCGGGCCAGCGCTTTGCCGATTGTCTGGCGCAGTCACAGGCCCTGCGTGAGGCCCTGATGCAGTCTTTGGTGGCACGGCTGCGCCGCAGCAACCGCCGCATCACCCGCTTCGCCCTGCATGGCGTGCGGGCCAGGGTGTTTGAACAGCTGCATGAAATGGCCGAGCAGACCGCTGCCGGCGCCTGGCTGAAGCGGCGCGTCAACCGGGTCACGCTGGCGCGCCGGGTGGGTGCCTCGCGCGAAATGGTCAGCCGGGTCATGAGCGCCCTTGAGAGCAACGGCGTGGTCCGTACCCGGTCACTCGGCGAAGGCGGCGGCTGGCTGCTGGCCGAGCAACTGCCGGACTGACTCTGGCCGCAGCTTGGCGGCGCAGGTCGCCTACAATCGTCGGTGACGGGCCTCCTCGCATGGAAGCGCGGCCAACCGGGTCAGGTCGGGAACGAAGCAGCCCCAACCGTTGCGACCAGTGCCGAGGGCAAGGCTCGTCACCCCTCCCCCAGATTCAGAAGCCCACGCCCGCAGCGCTGCGACGGTCTCGGTTCGCATCAGCCTGAGCGCCGGCCTGCGCGGCAGCCATTCCGCCAGCGCCCGCCAGTCCACTGCCTGAGCGCCCCTGCCCGTCACCCACAGCAATCGGATTCGCCACGGTTGCGCGCCGGCCTGCACTGCCTTCGTTGTGGGCAGCGCGCGGGCCTGGGCAACGAGGCTCAGCTGGGCTGGTCCTGGGCCCGACTGCGCAGGCGCGAGCGCAGATTGCCCGTGCTCACAGCCGCGCCCGCAGCTGTCGACGGGTCCGCGCCACCGCCGGCCTGTGCACCGGCCGCAACGGCCGCAACGGCCGCAACGGCTGCCAGGGCGGCAGCCGGTGTGGCGGATGGCGACGTCGGGGACTCGGTTTCGCCCTCGGCATGGTCCTGATACCCCTCGACGGCAGGCATCTGGACAGCTTGCTCGGGAGTCGCGACGCTGCTCACGCCCTTGGCCGCGTTTTGCAGGTCCTCCAGGCTCACATGCAGCACCCGCGCATAGCGCTGGTGCGTGCGCTGCAGCGCCACCTGCCGGCCCGGCTCGGGCAGGCCAGTGGCGTCGATCAGTTCATTGGCGCAACTGGCGGTGCAGCGCAGCAGGTCGGCGTCGATCTTGGAGGCATGCACCGGCAGCGCCAGCGGCAGCCGGCGCATCATCAGCAGCGCCGACTCGTCCATGCCCCAGTGCCGGCCCACGGCCTGGCCCAGGGCCTCGATGTCAAAGCCCAGCACGGTGAAGGCGGCAAGTTCTTCCACCATGCCGGGCTCATCGGGCTCGCTGGCGCGCGGGCCGGGGGCGGCCTGCATCAGGCGCTGGATCTGCCCCGCCTCATCCGGAAAGTGGTACTGAACGACCAGCCTGCCCAGGCGCTGCATCAGCGTCAGCAGGTAGACCAGTTCGGCGTCATAGCCGGCGGGGCGCAGCAGCCTGGCGGCATGGCCGGCGCGGTGGGCAAGATCGATCTGGCGGTCCAGCGCGGTGGCTTGTTCTTCATTGAGCGGACCAGGCCAGGGCTTGAGCACCTGCCCGGCACGGCGCACCGCATCCAGACCGATCAGCGTCATTGCCCGCCGCACCGTCAGGATCGGCCCGCTGCCCGGCGCCATGGCCGCACGCACACCGGCGCTGTTGACCTGGCGCAGCAGTTCGAAGCTCAGGCCCACGTCCTGCAGCACCACGTCAGCCAGCGTGGGCATGCCCTGCTTGTCCATGTAGAGCAGGCTGCGCGCGCGGGCCGCGCCACCGGGCATGGCGGGCAACAGACCCTGGCTGCGGACCCTGTCCATCAGCAGCGCCAAGGGGCCGCCGTTGGCGCTGTCGGCCGTCTTCAGCCAACCCGACAGCGCACGCTCGAAACTGCGTGCGCTGCGGTAGCGCTGGCGCTGCTGGCGGTCGGTGGCGCGGTTGATGATGGCGCGCAGCGGCGCAGGCAGAGGCTGGATTTCCAGCCGGGGCAGTGAAACCGCGTCCCGTCCCCATGGCGGCAGCCGGGCCACAGCCTGCATCACATCGCTCAGGCCCAGTGCAGGTGCGCCGGCCAGCGCGTGGTGCAACACCAGGCCCAGTGCCAGCACATCCTGTTCGGCCGCCTGGCGCTGGGCCAGGGCCTGGTTGAACAACTGGCCGGTCTCGGCCAGGCAAACGCCCAGACCCATCAAGCGGCTGCCACCGGCCTCGGGCAGCTGCAGCATGCCGGCGTGCAGGTCCAGGTGCTGGCGGCCAGCCTCATGCACCTGCGCAAGGCCTTGCAGCGCCGGCAGCAGCAAGCTCACCAGTTCGGTGGGTGGCAGGCCCTGGCTGCCGATGCGTTCGGACAGCAGCACCGAAGCGCCTCGGTCATAGGCAATGAACGGCCAGCGCTCTTGCTCGCCCACCTCCACCGCATGGGCCAGGCCCGGGTGTTCGATGCGGCTGACCTGGCGGGCCAGACTCAGCCAGCGCTGCAGACCGGCATCGTCGCCGGGCTTCTGCCGCGGCATGGCCAGCACCAGTTCCTGATCGCTGCGGGGGTCGGACACCAGCCACATCATGCTGCGCATGGATTTGCCCAAAAGGCGCAGCAGCTGGAAGCGGCCAAAGTGGCGCACGGCTGCCGCCGCGCCCGCAGGTGCTGGCGCAGCGGCAGCAGGCGCTTGGTCCTTGGGTGGGTTCGGCAGGGTCGTCATGGGCGCAGTCGGGGTCGATCGTCTATTGGACACGCCACACGAACTGAACAAAACGGCAAACAGGCCCGTCCCATCCGGGCAGATCAGCCCGTCAGCCCGACGCCCTTAGCCAGCCAGTGGCAGCAGGCGCCCGCCGGCACTGACGAAAGCGGCAAACACCGGCTCGCCGGGCTGCTGCGCGGCCACTGCGTCGCGGTAGCCGGCGAGTTGCGCTCGGTTGGCCTGCAGCGCCTGCGGCGCATGGTTGAGCTTGTAGTCCAGCACCCACCAGCTGCCCGGCGGGCCGCCACCCGGTGCCGGCCCACGCAGTTGCACCAGACGGTCGATGCGCAGCATCTGCCCGGCCACCGCCATCGGCACCTCGTTGCCGGCCCAGAGCAGGCCGTCGGCATGGAAGAACTGCGCCAGCTCGGCCGAGTCCAGCACCTGCTGGCCCAGGCGCTGCAC
>JANOWE010000137.1:0-7695 GCA_031417735.1 Betaproteobacteria bacterium | reverse complement strand
GGGGGCGGCCCCCCCCCCACCCCCGACTGGCTCCTGGGCGAGCCGCAGCTGTGGCCTTTCAGCCCACGACGGACTGTCCGCGCAGGTACTCGTCCACCAGTTTCAAGCGAAGCAGCGGGTCGTCCAGCACCATCAGGCGCTGCTTGGCGGCCAGGCTGATGGGCAGCAGCTCGCACCAGCGGTTGGCGACCCAGCCGGCGTCGTCCAGTCGGTAGGGCGGCACAAAGGGTTGCTGGCCCTGCTCGGCCAGGGTGGACATGGCCTGGCGCAGGGCTACGGCCGTGGGCACCAGCGCTTCGGGCACCGGCAGGGTGGGGTCTTGCGCGCAGACGCTGGCATCGGCCTGCCACAAACCGTTGCTGAGCTGGCTGGGCCTGGCCAGCCGCACCCGTTGGCCGGCCAGACAACTGGCGCGCAGGATGCCGGCTTGCTCGGCGTCCACCTCCAGCCGGCCGCTGAGCACGCCCACCGACTCGAAAACCGCCGCCGAGGCACCGGTTCCGGTGCCGGCCTCGCTGCCCTGCAGCAGGCAGACCACGGCGAACAGCGAGCCACTGCGCAGGCAATCGCTGATCAGGTCGAGGTAGCGCGCCTCGAACACCTTGAGCCGCAACAGGCCGCCCGGAAACAGCACCATCTGCAATGGAAACAGCGGCAGGCCGGCCAGCGTGGGCGCGGCAGCGGCGGGCGCGGTCAATCGATGGCGTCCAGTTCGCGGTGCCTGACCAGGGTGCTGCCACGATCAGCAAAACGGCTCCCCAGTTGCTCGGCCATGAACACCGATCGGTGCTGGCCGCCGGTGCAGCCAATGGCCACGGTGACGTAGGCGCGCTGGTCGTTGGCCAGCGCCGGCAGCCAGCGGCGCAGAAAGCCTTCAATCTGGCTCATCATTTCCAGTGCTTCAGGCTGTTGCCGCAGGAATTGCGCCACCAATTCGTCACGGCCTGTCAGTGGGCGCAGCTCGCGGATGTAATACGGGTTGGGCAGCACCCGCACGTCGAACACATAGTCCGCGTCCAGCGGCACGCCGTACTTGAAGGCGAAGGACTCGAAAACCAAGGTCAAGCGGTCGGGCGGCGCCTTGAGCAGTTCACGCACGTGGGCGCGCAGACCAGCCGGCCTGAGCATGCTGGTGTCGACCACGGTCGACACCTCGCGCAACTCGGCCAGCATCAGCCGTTCCAGCTCGATGGCCTCGATCAGCGCATGCTGGCTGCTGCCGGACTCGGGCTGGCTCAGCGGGTGGGGGCGGCGGGTCTCGGAGAAGCGCCGGACCAGGGTGTCGGTATTGGCGTCGAGGAACAGCGGGCGGATGCTCACGCCTTCGCCACGCAACTCGTCGATCAGCGGCACCAGCCCGGGCAGTGAGCGCGCCACCCGCACATCGACCGCAATCGCCACCCGGTTGGTGTAGCGCGGGTGGACCAGGTTCATGTAGCTGCGCAGCAGCTCGGGCGGCAGGTTGTCGACACAGAAGTAGCCGGCATCCTCCAGTGCATGCAGGGCCACTGATTTGCCCGAGCCCGAGATGCCGGTGATCAGCACCAGCTCGCGCACTCGGCCGTTGATCGACAGGCCCTTGTCGGTGCCGATGCCGGCACCGTCGTCTTTGGATGATTCGGGCGAGTTCATGCTTTGCTGCTGCGGCGCCGGCTGCTGCCAATGGAGGGGTTGACAATTGGGGCAGTGGCCGATTGCAGCATGGCCTGGGCATGGGCCAGGCTGGTATCGGCCATGTGCTCGCCGCCCAGCATGCGGGCGACTTCAGCCACGCGGCCCTGGCCCTGCGCAGCCTGCAAGCTGCTGGCGGTGCGGCCGTCGGCCAGCGCGGCCTTGCTGACCACCAGGTGCTGATCGGCGCAGGCCGCGACCTGGGCCAGATGGGTCACGGCCAGCACCTGGTGGCTTCGCCCCAACTGCTTCATCAGCGCGCCCACGGCATCGCCCACTGCCCCGCCGATGCCGGCGTCGACTTCGTCAAAGATCAGTGTGGCCGCGCCCTGGCCTTGCTCGGCGCCGCGCTGCACACTGGTCACGGCGATGGCCAGCGCCAGGCGCGACAGCTCACCACCCGAGGCCACCTTGGCCAGTGGCCGGGCCATGCTGCCGGCATGGCCGGTGACCAGAAATTCCACCGTCTCCAGGCCGCTGGCCTGGGGTGACTCCAGCGGCAGCAGCGCAACTTCAAAATGACCACCGGCCATGCCCAGGCCCTGCATGGCCTGGCTCACGGTCTGGCCCAGCGGGCCGGCGGCGGTCTGGCGGCCCTGGCTGATGCGCTGCGCCTCGTGCTGGTAATGCTGATTGGCCTGTTCCAGCGTGGCCGCCAGGGCGGCTGTGTCGCCCGCAGCGTCCAGCGCCAGCATCTCCTGCTGCCATTGCTGCAACAGCGTGGGCAGGTCGGCCGGCGGCCGGCGCCAGCGCCTGGCCAGGCCCATCCAGGCCGACATGCGGCTGTCCAGCGCCTGCAGTCGGCCAGGGTCGGGCTCGGCGCGGGCGAGGTAGGCGGACAAACCGTGGCTGGCGTCCTGCAACTGCGCCATCGCGCCGTCCAGCGCGTCGATGATGGGCGCGATGCGTGGGTCATGGTCGCTCACGCCAGACAAGGCTTCGCGCGCTCGGCTGGCCTGCGTTTGGGCACCGCTGGTCTCGCCCCGGCCACCCGGTCCGTCAGCGCCGTCGACCTGCGCCAAGGCCAGCCGGGAGGCGTCGATCAGCGCCTGGGCATGGGCCAGGCGCTGGTGCTCGGCCGACATCTGGTCCCACTCTTGTTCGGCCGGTGCCAGCTTGTTCAGTTCGCTGATCTGCCAGGCCAGGCGCTCACGTTCCTGCGCCAGTTCGTCGCCGCGCTGGCGGGCGATGTCCAGTGCGGCCTGGGCTTGCTGGCGTAGCGCAAAGCGCCTGGCCAGGTCGGCCGAGTCGAGCCCGGCCAGGCTGTCGAGCAAGGCGCGGGCGGCAGCCGGCCGGGTCAGGCTGTGCCAGGCATGCTGGCCATGGATGTCCACCAGCAGGTCACCGGCCTCGCGCAGCTGGCCGGCGGTGGCCGGGCTGCCGTTGATCCAGGCCCGGCTCTTGCCGTGGCTGTCAATGCTGCGGCGCAGCAGCAGGCTGTCGTCGGCGCCGAAGCCGGCGTTGTCCAGCCAGGCCATCAGACCCGGCGGGTTGTCGAATTCAGCGCTGATCTCGGCCCGGGCCGCGCCCTCGCGGACCACACCGGCGTCGGCCCGGCTGCCCAGCGCCAGTTGCAGCGCGTCGATCAGGATGGATTTGCCGGCGCCGGTCTCGCCGGTCAGCACGGTGAAGCCGGGCTGCAGTTCCAGCTCAAGCTCCGGCACGATGACAAAGTCGCGCAGGGTCAGTCGGCGCAGCATGGCTAGACCACGCCTTCGTACCAGCGCAGCTTGCGCCGCAGCGTGGCGTAGCTGCTCCAGCCGCGCGGATGCACAAAATGCACCTTGTACGCCGAGCGGCGAATCCGCACCTGGTCACCATGCAGCAGGCTGGCCAGGGTCTGCATGTCGAAGTTGGCCGAGGCGTCGCGCCCGGCCACCACGGTGATGCGGATCTGGTCGGTGTCGGGCAGCACGATGGGGCGGTTGGACAGCGTGTGCGAGGCAATGGGCACCACCACCCAGCCGGCGATGCGCGGGTGCAGGATGGGCCCGCCGGCCGACAGCGCATAGGCCGTGGAGCCGGTGGGTGAGGCCACGATCAGGCCGTCGGCGCGAATGTTGGCGACGAATTCGTCGCCGATGTCCACCCTCAACTCGACCATGCCGGCGGTGGCGCCCCGGCTGACGACCACGTCGTTCATCGACAGGCCTTCGAAAATGCATTCACCGTCGCGCCAGACCTCGCTCTCGAGCATGGCCCGGGGGTCGACTTCGTAGTCACCGGCAATCAGCGGCGCCAATGCCTCGCGGTACTGGCCGATGGGCACATCGGTGATGAAGCCCAGGCGTCCCTGGTTGATGCCCACCAGCGGCAGATCGTAGCGGGCCAGCTCGCGCGCAATGCCCAGCATGGTGCCGTCGCCGCCCAGCACCACGGCCAGATCGCAACGCGCGCCGATCTGCTCGATCGACAAGGCTTCAAAGTCGGTGATGCCGGTGCTTTGCGCCGTTTGCAACTCGATCGACACTTCCATGCCTTGCTGCAGCAGGAAATGCGCCACCTCTTCCAGCACCGGTCGAATGCCCTGAGCCTGGTATTTGCCTACCAGCACGGCATGGAGAAATCGGGGCAACATGAAAATCATTAAACCACAGCGAACTGCCAGACTAGGGGGGTGGGCAAGGGGCCTTCCGTACAATGAAATGCACCCATGGACGAGCGTTCACGCAGCCTGCTGAAGACCCTGGTCGAGCGCTATATCGCCGACGGCCAGCCCGTGGGCTCGCGCACCTTGTCGCGGGCCTCGGGGCTGGAACTGTCACCGGCCACCATCCGCAATGTGATGGCCGACCTGGAAGAACTGGGCCTGATCGCCAGCCCGCATACCAGTGCCGGGCGCATCCCCACCGCACGTGGTTACCGCTTGTTTGTCGACACCATGCTCACCGCGCGGCCGGTGGACATTCACCACGCGACGCCAGAAATGGCCAGTGCCCGTCAGCAACTGCAGCCCGACCAGCCGCAGCGCGTGATCGCCCAGGCCGCGCAGATGCTGTCCAGCCTGTCGCAATTTGTGGGCGTGGTCACCGCGCCCAAGCGCGCCAGCGTGTTCCACCACATCGAATTCCTGCGTCTGGGCGACCGCCGGGTGCTGGTGATCCTGGTCTCGGTCGAGGGCGATGTGCAGAACCGGGTCATCTTCACCGCGCGTGACTACAACCAGGCCGAACTGGTGGAGGCCACCAACTTCCTGAACCACCACTATGCCGGCCTGAGCATCGACCAGGTGCGCAGCCGTCTGCACGACGAAATCAACGCGCTGCGCAGCGAAATTGCCGCGCTGATGCAGGCCGCCGTGCAGGCCAGCAGCGACGCGCTGGCGGACAGCGCCGAGCAGGTGGTGGTCTCGGGCGAGCGCAACCTGCTGGGCGTGCACAGCCTGGGCCAGGACATGGGCTCGCTGCGCAAGATGTTCGACCTGTTCGAGCAGAAGACCGAACTCAAGCGCCTGCTCGACAACAGCAACCGCGCCGAGGGCGTGCACATCTACATCGGCGGCGAATCGGGCGTGATGCCCTATGAGGAGCTGTCGGTGGTCTCCGCGCCCTATGAAGTCGACGGCCTGGTCGTCGGCACACTGGGCGTGGTCGGCCCCACCCGCATGCCCTACGACCGCATGATCCAGCTGGTGGACATCACCGCCAGGCTGGTCGGCAATGCCTTGTCCGGGCCGCGCTGATCCCGGCCGATGAGGCTGGCTCCTACAATCGTCGCTTCGCGCAGGCAATGGGCCGTTAGCTCAGTTGGTTAGAGCAGAGGACTCATAATCCTTTGGTCGTTGGTTCGAGCCCAACACGGCCTACCAGTTTCACTGGTATTTTCACGATAGCGAACACTGACTTTTATAGTCCGCAATTTTTCTGGCACCAGTCTGGTGCCAGTCTGGTGCCAGCTTTGCGGCGATTGCCTCGCATCCTGATTGCCGCGCCGCCACCACGCTGATCAAGAGGCCCCGGACGCGTTCAACGCACGCTCGGCCTCGGCAAGGTGTGCCATCACGACCTCGAACTCCGGCGGGGCGGCGATGAACATGGCGCGCATCTGTGCGTAGTCGCGCGGCAAGGCGGCGCGTCTTTCGTCGCTCGGCAGCAATCGAAGCGTGGCTGGCCGCGCCAAGTCGTAGCGCGCCCACTGGCGCGCGAACACCGGGCTCTTCCAGTCGACGACACGGTCGCAAAACGCATGGTCTGCGAGCATCGCGGCGGCGTCGGGATGGCGGAGCAGCCGCTCCATGTCGGCATAGTGCCTCGCATAGCGATCGGGGTGGCTTGGTCTGCGGGGCGGTGGTGCCCGGCATGCAGGATGGTGGCCTTCTCCCAGAACGTGCGCGCCAGTTCGAGCGCCGTCACCTGGCACTGCCAATCGGGGAAGGCTGCGGGAAAGTCATCGACGACCCAGGGGCGCACCACATGCTGTTCGGTGGGCCGCTGGTCGGTGAGTGATCCCAGTTCGAGCTTCACTTCGCGTCGCAGGTACTCGAAGCCGGCCTCGGAGGCCGTCGGGTACCCGAAGTGCACGACCGGCGAGAGTGCGACCGCGTCGTCCTCGTAGCGCAGCCACGCTGCGCCTCCCGAGCGACGCCCGAGGTGTTCGACGATGGCCTGTTCGTGCCGTGGCACGAGGACGTCGCGCGTCTGCTCACCACACTGCGCCTGCATCTGCGCCAGCGCTGTATCACGCCGAGTTCGGCTCTTCATGGCCGTGAAGGCCGATTCGTCCGCGCCCACGAAGACCGGCGACATCGACAGGTCGATGTCCTCGGAGAAGCGGTCGATCACGCCGTACACCTTCGACAGCGACGTGCCGCCCTTGAACACGAGATGCGGCGCCGGGGCAGGGTCGGCGAAGAGCAGCCCCAGCAGCCAGCTGACCCAGAAGTCCTTCTCGACCATCACGCTCGACACTGCCATGCGCGCTGCAGTCTGCGTGAACGCGAGCGCCAGTCCCGGGTGGAAGCGCTACGAATTGCGATGCGAGCTTCGCCATCGACTCGCTACCTGTCCGTTGCCAAGGCACGCAGGGCGGGCTGCATCCACCCAGGTGCCAAGGTCAAGTCGTCCAACAGCGTACGGCGATCTGCCACCGGAACGCTGCGCCTGAGCTTTGCAAGTCGTTGTGGCGTCACGTGCTCCAGCCCGAGGCTGCGCAGGGCCTGAATCACCAGTCCGCTGGTTCGCCCCGCTGCAGCCATTTGGCGTGGCGTGGTCCGCTTGAGCACGATCTGCATAGGCCCGGCTTTCACGGTGCGGCTGGTGCCGTCCGTCGGGAACTCGACGCGTGCGGGCACCTGATCAGACAGTCCGAGCAAGTTGGCTGCGTAGACGCCTGTGGGTTGAAGTCGCAGCTTGTCCTTGCCGGTCAGTGCTGCGACGACGGCATCGACGGACGGCCACAAGGTGCCGAGCAGCGGGCCGTGCCGAGGCTTGTCGTACAGCCCTCGCAACAGTCGGCGCAGTTCGTCGCGCGCGACCAATCGCTGCAAGGCCTTGTCGACTGCAGCGCGGCCACCCAGGCCCGCAAAAAGTGCCGGTGTGAACACGGTGCCGGGCTTCGAGCGGCGCACTTTGCGAGAGATGGCGGCGTCGATGCTCGAATCGACAGTACGCCGACGCCGGTCATCCCGCGTGATGCTGGCGTGCGGCGCTGGGCTGGAAGCTTTCATGTCCGAAAAATAGTACGTTTCCGTTTTTCGGACAGATAGAAAAGCTGGAAAGTGACAATGACTCGTCGTTGTCGGAAGCCAGCGGATCATGAGGAAGCGATGCGAGTCGCAGCAGATTGAAGCTGGACGGGGGGGTACGCCTGGTACGAGACGCGTACGCCGGCTACGCAAAGGCGTTGTTGCCGGGCGATCGATTCGACGCCGGATGCATGGCGCATTCGAGACCAAAGTTCGATGAATTGGTCAAGGCCAACGCCAGTCCTGTGGCCGCACAGGCCACACAGCGCATCGCCTGGCTGTACCGAATTGAGGCTGACGCCAAGGACTTGTGCACCGAGCAGTGTCTGCAAATGAGGCAG
>JANOWE010000136.1:0-7597 GCA_031417735.1 Betaproteobacteria bacterium | reverse complement strand
GACGAACGACAGGAACTCGCGGCGCAGCGCTGCGTCTTTCAGGAAAGATCCGCGCATTACGCTGTTGACCATCTTGGAGCCCGTGTCCTTCACCCCGCGCCAATGCATGCAGAAGTGATCGGCCTCCATCACGATGGCCAGGCCGTCGGGTTTGACCCGCTCCTGCAGCGCGTCGGCCAGCATCATCACCGCCTCTTCCTGGATCTGCGGGCGGCTCATGACCCAATCGCACAAGCGCGTGTATTTCGACAAGCCGATCAGGTTCGACTGTTGGTTAGGCATGACACCGATCCACACCCGGCCCATGATCGGGCACAGGTGGTGCGAGCACGCGCTGCGCACGGTGATCGGGCCGACGATCATCAGCTCGTTCAGGCGCGAAAAATTGGGAAACTCGGTCACCGCAGGCATGGGCACGTAGCGGCCGCGAAACACCTCGTCCACATACATCTTGGCCACCCGCCGCGCGGTGTCGTGGGTGTTGTGGTCGCTGTCGGTGTCGATGACCAGGGCCTGCAGCGCCCGGTGCAGATGTTGCTGCACTTCGGCCTTCATTTCGTCCAGCTCGCCGGGCCGCACATGCGCTGCGATATTGTCGTTGGCATGGTGGCGGCATTTGGCGGCCAGCAGCCGCTGGCGGATGCGCTCGGACACCGGCAACGCTGGCGTCTGGTCCTGGCCTGATGTGCTGCTCGATGGTGTGGTTGCCGTCATGGTGGCGGTGCTGGTGCTGTGGTCGAGCCGCTCATTGTGCGGGCAGGACCCTGTCCCCAGGAAACATGGGGATAGACTGACGAACCAATGTCCGTGCCCGCTCCGCCGCTGTCGCGCCTGCTCGAATCCGTGGCCGATGCGGTGGCCGGGGTGCGCGCCGGGCGCTCGCTGACCGAACTGCTGGCCCGCTGCCCCGAGCCCCTGCGGCCAGGCACCCAGGCGCTGGCCTTTCTGGCGCTGCGTCACCTCGGCGCCGCGCTGGTGCTGCGCCCACTGCTCGCGCCCAAGGCCCCGCCGGCCCGCACCGAGGCCTTGTTGCTGACGGCACTGGCTCTGCTGTGGCCCGGCGACGAGGCCTTGCCTTATGCCGAGCACACGCTGGTCGATCAGGCTGTGGCGGCGGTGCGCCGCCATACGCCAGGCGCAGCCGGCTTCATCAACGCAGTGTTGCGCCGCTTTCTGCGTGAACGCGAGGCCCTGGTGGCCCGTGCGCGACAAGACCCCTTGGCCGCCTGGCAGCACCCGGCCTGGTGGACCGAGCGCCTGCGTGCCGATTGGCCCCAGGCCTGGCCACAGTTGCTGGTCGCGGCCAACCAGCACCCGCCGATGGCCTTGCGGGTCAATGCCCGCCACGGCAGCGCCGCGGCCTATGTGCAAAGGCTGGCGCTGGACGGCATCGGTGCGCAGGCACTCGACCAGGCCTGCCACCCGCAGGCCGTGCTGCTGCACCGGCCCTGCCCGGTCACGGGGCTGCCCGGCTTTGCCCAGGGCGATGTGTCTGTGCAGGACCTGTCGGCCCAGCGCGCCGGGCCGCTGCTGCTGGGGTCTGGGCGGGCGGAATCCGGACTGGCCGCGCTGCCCGCCGGCGCCCGCGTGCTGGACGCCTGCGCCGCGCCAGGTGGCAAGACCGCCCAGTTGCTGGAAATGGCCGAACTTGACCTGCTGGCCCTGGATGTGGACGCCCAGCGCCTGCAACGGGTGCAGCAGACGCTGGACCGGCTGGGCCTGGCCGCCACGCTGCGCCAGGGCGACGCCGCTCAGCCCGATGCCTGGTGGGACGGCCGGCCGTTTGACGCCATCTTGCTCGACGCGCCCTGCACCGCCTCGGGCATCGTGCGCCGCCACCCCGATGTGCGCTGGCTGCGCCGCCCGTCCGACATCGACACGCTGGCCCGCACCCAGGCCACGCTGCTGGACGCGCTGTGGCCCTTGCTCAAGCCCGGCGGCAGGCTGCTGTACGCCACCTGTTCGCTGTTCCACGCCGAAGGTTCGGCGCAGATCGACGCATTTCTGCAACGCCAGGCCGACACCGGCGCCACGCTGTGGGCGGGCTCGCCCGGTCATCTCAGCGGCCTGCCGGACAATTCGAGCGCGGCCCTGCCCGATGCCGATGTCGATGCCGATGCCGATGCCCAGGACCATCCCGACGCTGCAGCCACCAGCCGCACCCCGCCGGCCACGGCCACGGGAGACGGTTTTTTCTACGCCTTGATCACCAAGCCCTGAGCCACGCTGACCGCCGCACCCATGCCCGACTTGGACCCGAACCCGCCAGCGCCGACAGGGAAGTCCCCCGCCCGGCCTGCCGTACCGGGCGGGCGGGGATGGCGCCTGCGGGGCCGCCACTGGCTGTTGGCGCGGTGGCAGGCCCTGCTGGTGCTGCTGCCCCTGCTGGCCCTGACCTGTCAGCTGCAGGCCCAGGGCGTGGACCTGAACGCGCTGCGGGTACAGCGCACCGACAGCGGGCTGGCGCTGGAATACAGCGCCCGCCTCAACCTGAACCCGACGCTGGAGGAAGCCTTGCACCGTGGCGTGCCGATCTACTTCGTGGCCCAGGCCACGGTCTACCGCGGCCGCTGGTACTGGCGTGACGAGCGCGTCAGCCGCGTCACCCGCAGCTGGCGCGTCGCCTTCCAGCCCTTGACATCAAGCTGGCGGGTCAGTCTGGGTGGGCTGTCGCAGATCTATGGCAGCCTGGGCGAGGCGCTGGCGCCCCTGTCGAGCATGGCCGGCTGGCGCATCGCTGACGCCGACCGACTCGACGCTGGCGAGCGCTACTACGTCGACTTCAGCTTCAAGCTCGACCATGCCCAGCTGCCGCCACCGATGCAGATCGACATCGGCAGTGACTGGAAGCTGGGCATCGAACGCATGATCCGCCTCGAATGATCCGCATGCGGCCAAGTCTCATCACCGCTGGCCGGGCCCGATGAGCAAGTCGGCGCGCTGGGCCTGGCTGGTCTCTTCGGTGGCCGTACTGGGCACGGCGCTGGTGCTGGCCTTTGTGCTGTCGCTGTCGACCACCGGTCTGATCAGCGAACGCCACTTCATCTGGTTGTTCTGGCTCAACGCCGCCGTGGCGTCGCTGCTGCTGCTGGTGATCTTGCTGGCCGCACTGCGCCTGGCCACCCGGCTGCGCAGCGGCAAGTTCGGCAGCCGTTTGCTGCTCAAGCTGGCCGGTGTGTTTGCGTTGGTGGCGGTGCTGCCGGGCTCGCTGATCTATGGCGTGTCCTACCAGTTCGTGGCGCGCACCATTGACACCTGGTTCGACGAACAGGTGGCCGGCGCACTGGACGCCGGCCTGGCCCTGGGCCGGGGCACGCTGGACGCGGCGGCATCCGAGCTGGCCAGCCAGGCGCGCAGCGCCGCCGAGCGCCTGGCCGACAGCCGCAGCACGCAAGACCCCCTGGCGCTGGAACGATTGCGCAACCAGCTCGGTGTGCGCGACGTGGCGCTGCTGGGCGCCAATGGCCAGGTGCTGGCTTCGGTCGGCGGCAACGCCGAAGCCCTGCTGCCCGAGCGCCCTGCGCAAAGCCTGCTGCGCCAGGCCCGCAGCCAGCGCAGCGTGGGCACCGTGGAAGGCCTGGACGACGAGCCCCGTGCCGGCAGCCGACCCCAGGCCAGGGTGCGCGCACTGGCCCTGGTGCCCAACCTCGACATCAGCCTGGCCGCCCCGCGCGAAGAACGTTTTCTGATGCTGGTGCAGCCCGTGCCCGACACGCTGGTGGCCAATGCACTGGCCGTGCAGGCCGCCTACCGCGAGTACCAGCAGCGCGCCATCTCGCGCGACAGCCTGCGTCGCATGGTGCTGGGTACGCTGACACTGGCGCTGGTGCTGTCGGTATTCGGCGCGCTGCTGCTGGCCGTGCTGCTGGCCAACCAGATCGTGCGCCCGCTGTTGCTGGTGGCCGAGGGCGTGCGCCAGGTCGCCGAGGGCGACCTCACCGCCAAGCCGGTGTTTGCCTCGCAAGACGAACTGGGCGGCCTGACGCGCGACTTTGCACAGATGACCGAGCAACTGTCTGATGCCCGAGCCCAGGTGCAACGCGGTGTGGCCCAGCTCGAAGGCGCACGAACCCGGCTGCAGACCATCCTGGACAGCCTGACCGCCGGCGTCATCGTGTTCGACCACCAGCGCCGCATCGACACCGTCAACCCGGGCGCCACGCGCATCCTGCGCCAGCCGCTGTCGGCCTACTGCGGCCGAGGCCTGGACGAGGTGCCCGGCCTGGCCGGCCTGGCCGCCGCAGTGTGGCAGCGCAGCGAATTGCACCGGTCCAGCCCCGAACCCGGCGAACGCGACCATTGGCAGGACGCCTTCGAGCTCGACACCGGCGCCCAGTCCAGCACCAACCTGCTGCTGCGCGGCGCGGTGCTGCCCGGCGGCGCGCGACTGCTGGTGTTCGACGACATCACCGAAATGGTCTCGGCACAGCGTTCGGTGGCCTGGGCCGAGGTGGCGCGCCGGCTGGCGCATGAGATCAAGAACCCGCTGACACCGATCCAGCTCTCGGCCGAGCGTATCGAGCACAAGCTGGCCGCCCGCCTGCCCGAGCCGCAAGACCGCGCGCTGCTGACCAAGTCGGTGGCCACCATCGTCAACCAGGTGCAGGCCATGAAGCAGCTGGTCGACGAGTTTCGCGACTACGCCCGCCTGCCTGCGGCCAAGCTGCAGCCGCTGGACCTGAACGAGCTGGTGCAGGAAGTGCTGGCCTTGTACGCCGCAGCGCAAGACCAGGGCCAGCTCGATGCCCGGTTGGCCAGCGGCCTGCCTTCGATCGAGGGCGACCCCAGCCAACTGCGCCAGGTCATCCACAACCTGGTGCAGAACGGCCTGGACGCGGTGGCCGACCAGGCCGACGGCCATGTGCTGGTCAGTACCGAGGCCGCGCGTGACGATGCCGGCGCGCTGCGCGAAGTGCGCTTGCGTGTGGGCGACAATGGCCCTGGTTTCAGCGACAAGGTGCTCAAACGGGCCTTCGAGCCTTATGTCACCACCAAGGTCAAAGGCACTGGCCTGGGCCTGGCGGTGGTGAAAAAGATTGCCGACGAACATGGCGCCAGGCTGCGCATCGTCAACCGCCGTGCCGGTGCCACAGTCAGTCCCTTGGCCGCGCCGGACGCTGCGCCGCAACAGCCCGATGCAATCGCCGCGCCCGAAGGCCAGGTCATGGGCGCACAAGTTTCGCTATCATTTTCACGTTTCGCCCCGGTGTCCACTTCAAGCTTGCAAGACATGCCGGCCTTCGCCACCACCCCCGACCCCGCCTCTGCCGCCGCCCCCGTGGCCGCGTCTGGGCAGTGAGCACGCATGGCAACGATTCTTGTAGTTGACGACGAACTGGGCATCCGCGGCCTGCTGTCGGACATCCTGTCCGACGAAGGCCACACCGTTGAACTGGCCGAAAACGCGGCCCAGGCCCGCAGCGCCCGCGAGCGCCTGCGGCCCGATCTGGTGCTGCTGGACATCTGGATGCCCGATGTGGACGGCATCACCCTGCTCAAGGAATGGGGCGCCAGCGGCCAACTGAGCATGCCCGTCATCATGATGAGCGGCCACGGCACCATCGACACGGCCGTCGAGGCGACCAAGTTCGGCGCCACGGCGTTCCTGGAAAAGCCGATCACCTTGCAGAAGTTGCTTCGCGCGGTAGAACAAGCCCTGGTCCGCCCACCACCGCGTGCCGGCATGTCAGCCAAGCTGTCGGGCCAGCACGAAACGCTGTCGCTGCACGCCGACGCCGACAGCGGCCAGGCCCCGTCCTTGTTGCAAGCCCCGGTGAATGTCGGCCCCCAGGCCGAACAGAACTTCGCGCTCGACCGCCCACTGCGCGAAGCGCGCGACGCCTTCGAGAAAAGCTACTTCGAATTCCACCTCAGCAAGGAAAACGGCTCGATGACCCGCGTCGCCGAAAAAACCGGCCTGGAGCGCACCCACCTCTACCGCAAGCTCAAGCAGCTGGGTGTGGACCTGACCCGCAACAAGCGCAGCAACGGCTGAGGCTGCTTCCACCACGGGAAAACCAGCAATTACTGGCTATAATGCAGGGCTCGGCCTGGTAGCTCAGTTGGTAGAGCAGCGGATTGAAAATCCGCGTGTCGGTGGTTCGATTCCGCCCCAGGCCACCAAGTTACTGTTTCGGTACGTCCCAGGATGTCCCGCAGCGTCCAAAAAGCCCTTGAGAATCAATGCTCTGGGGCTTTTCCTTGTCCACGGCGGTCTCTTGGCATCCCTTGAATTCTCGCTTCTGATGCAGTAACTTTCGCAGTAACTGGCCTAAGGTAGGCCTTGGGCCAGAAGAGTTACTGCATGCCGCGCCACCTCATCCCGTCAGACGCCACCATCAAGGCCGTGCGCAGCGGTGATCCGCGCAAGCGACTGAGCGATGGCGATGGCCTGTACCTGCTGCTGGTCGTGAAAGGCGGCGCGCACGGCTGGCGTTTGGACTACACGTTCCATGGGCGGCGCAAAACGCTGTCGTTGGGCACCTACCCGTCGACAACCTTGGCAAATGCGCGGCGCAAGGCAGACGCGGCGCGCGAGAAGGTGGCCGAGGGGCTGGACCCGAGTCAGGAGCGCAAGGCCGAGCGGGTGGTGCACGCGAAGGCACGAGAAGCCGAGGAACGACAGCAGCAAGGCCTGCCGCCGGCCGATTCGTTCGAAGCCGTTGCGCGAGAGTGGTTCGAGGTCAAGCGCGGCGGCTGGGCCAAGGGCTATGCAGACAAGATCATCGCCCGGCTGGAGGCCGACGTGCTTCCCTACCTCGGCAGCGCGCCGGTGGCCGGCGTCACCCCGATTCAAATGCTGGAAGTGCTGCGGCGGGTCGAGGCTCGTGGCGTGATCGAGACGGCGCATCGCGCTCTGGAGAACTGCGGCCAGGTCTTTCGCTACGCCGTGGCCACCGGGCGGAGTGCGACCAACCCGGCGCGCGACCTGAAGGACGCACTGCGCAGACCCGAGCCCAAACACTTTCCGGCCATAACCGATCCGCAGCGATTCGGCGAGTTGCTTCGCGCCTGTGATGCCTATGCGGCGACGCCAGTCGTCCGGGCGGCGCTGAAGCTGGCGCCGATGCTCTTGCTGCGGCCCGGGGAGCTGCGTTTTGCCGAGTGGCCCGAGATCGACCTAGACGCGGCGCTGTGGACAGTACCGGCTCTGCGCATGAAGAGGGAACTGCGCGAGAAGCTGCACGGCGCCCCGCAATCTGGTGCCGTTGCCCAAGCAGGCGGTGGCCGTGCTGCGCGACCTGCACAAGTTGACAGGCCACGCCGTGATGGTCTTTCGCGGTGCACGGCACCACCACCGTGCGATGAGCGAGAACACGATCAACGCCGCGTTGCGCGCCATGGGCTTCTCGGCCGAGGAGGTCACGGGCCATGGGTTCAGGGCGACCGCGAGGACGATGCTGCGTGAGCGCTTGGGCTTCAATCCCGATGTGATTGTGAGCGCCGACACGAAACTGCTATGAATTGGCCGGCCTGAACGTGTGTTTTCTTCCGCCCGAGTCTTCTTCCAATCGGCGTCTTTGACGCGTCTTCTTCAGCTTGTTTTCCGGGTCTTCTTCGACGTCGACGGCACACCGCGTGAGCGGCTAGCGTGATG
>JANOWE010000135.1:0-12164 GCA_031417735.1 Betaproteobacteria bacterium | reverse complement strand
CTCAACGAAAAGCTGCTCGAAGTGCTGGGCGACGACGTGACGCAGGACCAGGCCTTCGCCCATGCCAACGACGTGCTGAAGAACGCCGTCGGCGGCATCAGCGACATCATCCACAGGCATGGCGCAGCTCGGAAGTCGACTTCTAAGATGTCAAGACCGTGCTGAGCGAGCCCGGCTTGAGCGTGATGGGCACGGCCGTGGCCGGCCCGCCGCTCGAAGGCCAGGCGCCAAGAGCGTGCTGGAGTTGATCGCCATCAAGCGCAACAACTTCAAGCTCAACGAGGGCCGCACCGCGATGAACAGCATCCACAGCGGCGGCCTGTCCAGCCCAGTGTCTGGTGCAGCAGGCGCCCGCGCAGCGCCTGCTGCGGGTATCTCCGCCTCTCCAGTCGCAGGACTTCCCCGCAGCCGGGCGGTCCATCGGCGCGGCGTCGCCACGGACAATCGGTTGTCGTTTCAATGGACAGCTCCAGTGAGGACTGTGACGACGACGCGCTCCCTTGTCTCCCTCCGGCGCTCCTGGCGCCGCAACCAACAGCCAAAAAAAGATGACAACAGGCCACAGACTGATGGCACTCGTCACGTTTCCAAGCGCCCTGTTGGCGCCTGAGCTTGCGCTTGCGGCGCCCATAGGCCTCGGCGACGTCGATGGCGGAGGGGTCGCCACCGCGCGCGGCCCGAATCAGACCGGCAACGGCAGCATCATCACCGCCGGCCAGACCTTTGAAATCGCCAACCCTGGCTGGAACAACAGCACAAGCGACAACGACCCGGGCTGGGTCAACTACACGCCCTAGGCATACGGCAATTCCGGCAATGGCTGGTTGCCAGTCAACGGCTCGGTATCGCCCTACCACCTGCGCCGCGAGTTCACGCTGGGCACGCCGACATCGGGCAGCTTCGGTGTCGAGTTCGACGACGACGTGCAGGTCTGGGTGAACGGCAGCCTCGTCATCGACGACCACCATGGCGGAGACGGCCCCAGCATCGGGGTCAATCTGCTGCCCTGTCTGCAAGCCGGCGAGAACCTGATCGCCATCAAGGGTCACAACAGCTTCGGCGGTCGCTATCTGGCGGCCTTTTCCGGCGTCGCCGACTCGGTGGCATCTTCGGTGCCCGAACCCGGTTCGCTGGCGCTGTGCGCACTGGCCCTGCTCGGCATGGCCGGCGCCAGCCACCGCCAGCGCGCGCGCTGACCTTGCGCTGGTGAAGATCGCGGGCGCGCAGCGCCCGTTGGCGTGCCGTCGTACGCCGGCCGGTGCCCAGCCTCGCGGCTTACCGCCCCGGCGCCGCTGCGCCAGCGTACCCAGTCACCTTGAGCGGCTGCGCAGCCCGCCCGCTCAGGAAGGCAGTGCGCGCAGACCGGCACAGGCGGTGAACACGCACAGGCCCTGCGCCGTGAGCACCTGGCACTGGACGCCGGTGCCTTCGTTCAGCAGCAGCACCTGTGTGCCCGCAGCCAGCTGGCCGTCCGGGGGGCAGTCCGCAGCCGCTGCGGCGTAGTGGTAGGGCTGCTCATGCGGCAGCACATGGCTCAGCCGCACCGGTGCTGGCCGCAGATTGGCCTCGGGCACCATTGCCGCGTCGGGCAGCACGGTGGTCCGGGGCCGCAGCATGCGCGGCCCCTTGCCGGCCGGTGGGGTCTTGCTCAGGGCGTCACCATGCTGTCGTCGGGCAACACCTTGGGTGCAAACACCGGCAGCGCATGGGCTTCCAGGTGGCCAGCAGCCATCAACCCGGCCTCGGCCATGGCCATCAGGTTGGGCAGGGCATAGGGCTCGGCGGCGTTCAGGTCGACCACATAGCCCAGGTCCTTCAGGCTGGCCGCCGTGAGTTTGCTCAGCGGGTTGTTGGGTGCGGCGATGAAGCCTGACATCAGTTCGTTGCGGAACACGGTTTCACGCCAGTGGCTGTCGCGCGTGCCGGGTCCACCGCTGTTTTCAACCGGCACCTTGGTCGGACCGACGCCTTTGAGAATGCCGAACTGCTTCTTGGCCTCGGTGCCGGTGAACACCGGGTTGGCGGTACCCGCGCCGCTGAGCAGGCCCTTGTGCGGCCAGATCGTGCCGATGCCGATGACATGGCCCATCTCATGGGTGATCACGTCGACCAGGGTCCCGTTGGCCTGCATCTGCGCCAGGTCGGCGGTGTCGAAGGACATCATGCCTTTGGCCGGCAGGAAGGCGTTGACCCCGGCCGTGGCCGGACGCAGGTGGGTCGGGCCGGCCTGGCCCAGGATGCCGCCGGTGCCGTCGATCGGCACGCCCTGGGCGATGATCAGCAGGTCGTCGATCAGCTCGCCGCCCACCATCACGCTGGGCACGTCGCCCACGATGACCTTGGTCCAGCGCAATGCGGCGGCCTTGAAGGCGTTCTTCTGCGCCGTGTTCAGGCCACCCAGAAACCGTACCTCGATCTTGTACGCCGACTGGATCGCCGCCGCGCTGGCGCTGGCCTTGACGCTGGCATGGGCGATGAAGCTCTCCACTGCCGCCGCTGCCTTGGGTTTCTTGCTTGCCATGGTGCACCTTCTGGTGTGTATGCCCCGAGCCTTCAATGCCGGTTTGGCGCGCCGCTGGCCCGGTTCGGCGGCAGCAGCGACAGCTTAGGCGCGGCCGTGGCCGGCGGCATCCTGAATGCGACGGACGCGGCCCGGCAGCCGATGGCGCCATCGTGGCCCGATCACAGGGTCTGCGCCAGCGGCCGAATCGGGCCTATCGCAGCTTGGGGCAAACTGCGGGCATGGTTTTACAACGCAGTATTCAGTCCATCACGCGCGCCGTGGGCGTGGGCATGCACAGCGGCCAGCGGGTCGAGATGACCTTCAAGCCTGCACCGCCAGACACGGGCATCGTCTTTCGCCGTGTTGATCTGGCGCAGCCGGTCGAGATCCCGGCGCGTTTTGATTCGGTCAGCGACACCCGCATGGCCTCGACCATTTCGGTTCGTGGCGACCCCGGCGCACCCAAGGTGCAGACCATCGAGCACCTGATGTCGGCCTGCTGCGGCCTGGGGCTGGACAACCTGGTGGTCGACATCACCGCTGACGAGGTGCCAATCCTCGACGGCTCGGCTGCCAGCTTCGTGTTCCTGTTGCAAAGCGCGGGCATCGTGCTGCAGCCTGCGGCCAAGCGCTTCATCCGCGTCAGGGAAACGGTGGAGCTGCGCCAGGGCGAAGGCAAGCGTTTGATGTGGGCCCGACTGGAGCCCTACCACGGCTTCAAGCTCAGTTTCGAGATCGACTTCGACCACCCGGCGGTGAACGCCACCGGCCAGCGCACCAGCTTCGACATGGGCAGCGGCCGCTATGCGCGCGACATCGCCCGTGCCCGCACCTTCGGCTTCACCAAGGACGTGGAGGCGATGCGCTCGCGCGGGCTGACGCTGGGCGGCAGCATGGACAACGCCATCGTGGTCGACGACGTGCGCGTGCTCAATGCCGACGGCCTGCGCTACGACGACGAGTTCACCAAGCACAAGATCCTGGATGCCATCGGCGATTTGTACAACGCCGGCCACATGCTCCTGGCGCACTACACCGCGTTTCGCAGCGGCCACGCACTGAACAACCTGCTGCTGCGCGAACTCCTGTCGCGTCCGTCGGCCTGGGAAGAGGTGAGTTTTGAGCAGGCAGACCAGGCGCCGGTCGGTTTTGCCGAACTGGCGCCGGCCTGGTAGCGGGCACCGCTGCGTCCCGCCCATGCAATTCTCCCGTGTCCTTTTTGCGCTGCTGGCACTGGCCTGCGTGGGCTGCTTCGCGGCCTACGCGCTGACCAGCAACCTGGTCTGGCGCCGGCGCGGCGTGCTGATCTTGAAATGGTCAATGGCCTTTGTGGCTGTTTTCTTCCTCGTTTTGTTCGCGCAGCAGTTGTGGTCGCTGCGCTAGCCTGGACGCCATGACTTTGTTCTGGATTGGCGGCATCCTGCTGGCCTTGACCTCTGCCACGTCGGCGCTGTTCTTCGTGCTGCATATCTCCACCGGCGAGCCCGTGCCGCTGGTGCGTGCCAAGGCGCTCTACCGCTGGTCGGTGGTGGTGCTGCTGGGCACCTTCAACCTCTGGATCTTCGGCCGCGTTTTTGCCGGTCTGCGCGCTCTGCTGTAGGCCAGCGCCTGACAGGGCCGCCGCAAGCTGCGCCGAAGCGCGATGGCCCGCCTTCAGATGCCGCGGTAGCGCTGTGCCAGCACCTGCTGCAGGGTGCGAACCACCGCGAACGCGTCCTTGAGGAGGGTGCGTTCGAAGTTGGACAGCTCGTCCAGCACCAGATAGTTGTCTGCCGGCTGGCCGGCGTCGATCTGCCGGGTCTGGTGCTGGATGCGTGCCTCGGCCAGCAGTTCAAGTGCATCGCGCAGGTCATGGGCGCTCTGCTCGCTGATCTCGCCGCTGCGGCTGGCCATGGCCAGGCGGTCATGGGTGTTGACCTCGGCATGGCCAGCGGCCAGCGCGTACACGCGCGCCAGGTCCACCACCGGCACGATGCCCTGGTGCTTGAGGTTGACGGTGCCCCGGTGCTCACCGCTGCGGCTGGCGCTGATGTTGCCGAACAGGCCCAAAGGGGGCTCGCGGCTGAGTGCATTGCCCACCAAGTGCGCCAGAAACAGGCCCTTGCCGCGCGTGCGCTGCAGCACCTCGGCACGCAGTTCGTCGAGCAGGCTGGCCCGGCCGTGGACGCAGCGCTGGTCAAAGAACACGCAGGTCAGCATCAGCGCCTGGGGATCGGGCTCGTCCACCCAGCGCTGGAAATACTGCTTCCAGCGCCGCATGGGCTGGCGCCAGGTGTCGGTCCTGGCCATCATCTCGCCGGGGCAGAAGATGTAGCCGCAGGCGTCGAGCCCGGCGCAGACAAAGTCAGACACGGCCTTGAAGTAGGCGTCGTGCCGGTCGGGCTCGAAGCGGTCGTCCAGCACCAGGCAGTTGTCCTGGTCGCTCTTGGCGGTTTGCTCGCTGCGCGCCTGCGAGCCTGCGGCGACCCAGGCGTAGGGCACTGGAGGCGGGCCGAACCGGGCCTCGGCCAGTTGCAGCAGACGGCTGGTCAGCGCGTCGGTGATGGCGGTGATGACATGGCCCGTGGCATAGGCCGTGGCGCTGCCATGGGCCAGGTGGCGTTGCAACTGGGGGATGCGGGTGCTGAGTTTTTGCAGACCCTGCACCGAGTCCTGGCGGTGGATTTCGCCGGCCAGAAACACCGCCGAACTGCTGTGGTGCTCGGTCAGGTCGGTGGTGGTGAACATGCCCACCACCTCGGCCCCGTCCAGCACCGGCACATGGTGCACATTGCGCCGGGCCATCAGCAGCAGGGCGTCGAAGGCTGTGCTGCGTGCATCGATACCGATCGGCTCGGGCGTGGCCACCTCGCTGACCGGCCGCGAGGGATCGAGCCCGGCCGCCAGCACGCGGTTGCGCAGGTCGCGGTCGGTGACGATGCCGACCATGCGGCCGCCTTCGGTCAGCAGCACCGACGAGACATGCTGGTCCCGCATCAGCTCTGCGGCCTGGCGTATGGACATGCTTGGCGGCACCAGCACCGGCGCATGGCGCAGCAGGCTGCGCACCGGCGTGACGATGAGGCCGTTCGGTGAATCGGCGCGGCGCAGGCGAAATTCCAGCGAACCTTCGGCGCTGCGGGCGGGCGGTGGGGTTTCGGTGGGGTCTGGCAGGGTGTTGTCGCTCATGGCGGATGCGGCGTTGGGGTCCGCAAGACTGCGCGGTGACGCAGCGCCCATGCTCGCATGCCAAGGCGCTTCACGCCATGCCGGTCAAGCCCGGGGCTTGAGGTGTGTCATGCACCGAGGCCTCAGTAGGTGCGTCCGCGCCGGTACTGCGCATGGCTGCGCGGCGTCAGCGTGGCGGCCGCCGCCATGGCCTCGAAATGCCGTGCGGCATGGGCATGGGTGATGGCCAGGCCCAGCGCGTCGGCGGCATCCTTGCCCGGCAGGCCGGGCAATTGCAGCAAGCGCATCACCATTTCCTGAATTTGCGCCTTGCTGGCCAGGCCATGGCCGACGATGGCCTTCTTCATCTGCAGCGCGGTGTACTCGGCCACGGCCATGTCGTCACTGACCAGCGCGGCCAGCGCCGCGCCCCGGGCCTGGCCCAGCAGCAGCGTGCTTTGCGGATTGACGTTGACAAACACGATCTCGACCGACGCCGCGTCGGGCTGGTAGCGCCGCTTGACCTCGGCAACGCCCTCGTAGATGAGCTTGATGCGCCCGGGCAGGTTGCCCCGAGCCAGCTCCAGCGTGCTGATGGTGCCGCTGGCGACGTATTGCAACTTCGCCCCATCCAGCTGCACCACGCCAAAGCCGGTGCGCTGCAGGCCGGGGTCTATGCCGAGAACGCGCATGGGCAGGTCCTGCGGGCGAAACAGGGGGTAGGAGGCTTCGGTGAAGGCTCATGTCGGCGCAGCCGACGTGAAGCCGCGCAGCGGCGGCCGCAGCCAAAGCCGGTGCGCTGCAGGCCGGGGTCTATGCCGAGAACGCGCATGGGCTCAGGCCCTCAGCTGGAAGTACCAGCGCACCGAGTGGAAGAACACCGGCGCGGCAAAGCACAGTGGCGCCACGCGGTCGAGCAGGCCGACCGCGCCGGTGACCGACGGAGCGTTGCCCCAGTGGCGCACACCGGCGTCGCGCTTGAGCGCATGCATGACGAACGCGCCCAGCGTGCCCGATGCCGAGGTGATGGCCGCGATGATCAAGGTCTGCTCCATGCGAAATGGCGTGGTCCAGAACAGCAGCGCGCCCATGGCGGCGGCCCCGGTGGTGCCCAGGCCCCAGGTGCGCCAGGAAAAATTGCGGTCGATTTGCCTGGCCACCGGCCGGCGGCGCAAACGCCGGCTGGCCGCTTCCTGCGCCAGCTGACCGGTGGCCACCACCAGGACCAGGAACAGCAGCAGGAAGGCGCCCCGGCCCTGCACGCCCGGCAGTTGCAGCAGCAGCAGCGCCGGCGCGTGCGACAAGCCGTAGACACAGACCATGATGCCCCACTGGATCTTGGCGTTGCGCTCCAGAAAACGCTCAGGGTCGCCTGCCAGCGCGCTGACCACCGGAATGGCCAGGAAGACATAGACCGGAATGAACACAGTGAACAGCTCGACGCTGCGCAGCCCCACCGCCAGGTACTGCAGCGGCAGCACGACAAAGAAGGCCAGGATCAGGCTGCGGTGGTCGCTGCGTCGGGTCTCGACCAGGGTGATGTACTCGCGCAGCGCCAGCAGCGAGATCACGCCGAACAGCAGCGTGGCACCCAGCGCACCGCTGATCCAGGCGGTCCAGAACACGGCGGTGCCGGCCCACAGCGCGCGCAGATCGCGGCCAATGCGCTGCAAGCGCTGCTGATGCCGGGCACCACGCTCGCGCAAAGTGGTCAGGGTCAGCACCGCGGTGGCGACGAGCAGCAGACCGAACAACGCGACGAACAGCAGCGCCACCTGCTGGTCGGCGCTCATCGCGCGCAGGCTGCTCATGTCGCCACGGCCTGTTGCGGCTCGGTGCCCGGTCGCAGGTTCACCACCGCCTGGCGGGCACGGGTCAGGAAATCGGCCTTGTCTTCGCCCTCGGCCCGTTGCATCGGCGCGCCAAAGGTCACGGTGCAAAGGATGGGCACCGGCACGACCTCGCCCTTGGGCATCACCCGCTGCACGTTGTCGATCCAGGCCGGGATCAGCTGCACCTGCGGGAACTGGCTGGCCAGGTGGAACAGGCCGCTCTTGAAGGCCTGCGGCTGGCCGTTGTGGCTGCGCGTGCCTTCCGGAAAAATGACCAGCGAGTCGCCTTGCTCAAGAGCCTGCAGCAAAGGCTCCAGCGGATCCTGGTTGTCGGTGCGCTGTCGGTCCACATAGACGGCGTGGAACACCTCGCGCGTGATCCAGTGCTTGAAGCGGCCGCTGGTCCAGTAGTCGCGGGCGGCGATGGGGCGGGTGGTGGCGCGCAGTTCATGCGGCAAGGTGGCCCAGATCAGCACCCAGTCGAGGTGGCTCTGGTGGTTGGCAAAGTAGATGCGCTGCTCGGCCTTGGGCGGGCAGCCCTTCCAATGGCCTTGCGCGCCTGTAATCAAGCGGGCGATGAAGGCAAGCAGCCAGCCCATGGCGTCGGCGCGGGTCATGTCGGCATGTTATGCGCAGGCCGGCGGGTAACCGAAGACGGGCCGCGCACCCGCGCAGCCCGCGATCCACCGCTCAGCGCAGTCGGGCCAGGAACAGCGCCAGGGCGTCGATGTCCGGTGCGGCCACACCGGCCAGGGCTTCGTTCATCGCCGGTGTGTAGCCCAAGCGCTGCCCGCTGCGAAAGCCTTGCAGCGCATGCAACAGGTAGTCATGCCGCTGGCCGGCCAGCCGAGGAACCTGGCCACCGCCGGCAAAGTCTGCGCCATGGCAACTGCCGCAATGCAGTTGCTTGGCCAGTGCTGCGCCACGGTCCAGGCTCGGCGCGTCGGATGGCGCGGGCGTGGACGTGGGTGCCAGCGCGGCGGTGGCCTGCGCCGGGAGACGGCCGATGTGCTCGGAGAAACCACGCAGGTCGTCGTCGCTCATGTCCCTGGCCACCGCCGACATCACCAGGTTGTCGCGCCGGCCCTGGCGGAACAGGAACAGCTGGGTGATGGCATAGAAGCTGTGCTGGCCGGCCAGCGACGGCGTCAGCGCCAGGCTGCTCACGCCCCGTTCGCCATGGCAGGCCGCACATTGCGCGGCGAAGCGCTGTGCGTACAGCGCCTCGGCCGTGCCCTGGGGTGCCTGGCTGGCGGCCTGCCCGGCAAGAAGCAGCAGCAGGCCGCCGGTCAGCAGCGACACGCGGCGCTGAATCAGCCACATCATCAGCCGCCGTAGCTGATGCGGTAGATGGCGCCGTTGTGATCGTCACTGACCAGCATCGACCCATCCTTGAGCACCAGCACATCGACCGGCCGGCCCAGGTAGCCGTTGTTCTCGACCAGGCCGGTCATGAACGGCTCCATCTTGCTGATGCCACCCTTGCCGTCCGGCCAGGCGACGATGATGTCGGCGGCGTACTTGATCGTCCGGTTCCAGGGGCCATGGCGGGCGATGAAGATCGCGCCCTGGTACTGCTTGGGGAACATCTTGCCGTTGTAGAAGCGCATGCCCAGCGTGCCGGCATGCGCGCCGGTCAGCAGTGCAGGCTGGGCATAGTCGGCGCAGTTCTTGCCCCAGCCGAACTCGGGATCGGCCATGTTGCCCTGGTGGCAGTATGGGAAGCCGAAATGCTGCTTGCCCGGCGCGCTGACACGGTTGAGCGTGTCATTGGGCAGGTCCTCGGACAACCAGTCGCGGGCATTGTTGGTGTACCAGAGACTGCCGTCCTTGGGGTCGAAGTCAAAGCCCACCGTATTGCGCACGCCGCTGGCCACGGTTTCCACACCGCTGCCGTCCAGGTTCATGCGAATGATGGTGGCAAAAGGTGCGGCCGGGTCGCAGATGTTGCAGGGCGCGCCGACGGGCACGTACAGCTTGCCGTCCGGCCCCATCTTGATGAACTTCCAGCCATGCGGCACTTCGCCGGGCAGCTTGTCGTAGACCATCACCGGCGCGGGCGGGTTGTCCAGCCGGGCCTCGATGTTGTCGTAGCGGGTGATGTCCTTCGGCGTGGCAACGTACAGCGAACCGTTGTGAAACTCGATGCCGTTGGGCAGAAACAGCTTCTCGGCAATGGTCTTGACCTGCCGTTGGCCGCCCTGGTCGGTGACCGCATAGATCTTGCCGGCAACGAACAGAGAACTGACGAACACCGTGCCGCCGTCGCCTTGACGCAGGCCACGTGCGTCCAAAATGTTGCTGGCCCAGACCTCGGCCTTGAAGCCCGGAGGCAGCTTGAGCTTGGCCACCGGCAATTGGGCCAACGGCGTGGCGATCGGGAAGGCCGGCACTGGCGCCATCTTCATCGCGATGTCGGTCTTGGGTCGGCCCTTGGCCCAGAACGGTTCTTCTTCCACTTTCTGGGCAAAGCCGCTGCTGGCCAGGGCCAGCAATGCGGCCGCAGCGATCAGCCGGCGGGCGGCATGGGCAAACGTTGACTTCATCGGAAATCTCCTCGTCGATTCACGCTGGCCTGGCGGTCAGCTGTGTCACGCCCGAAACGGGCATGTGGGGCCACCGGCGTTGCCGGTTTCGGGGTCTGCTGCCCCGGCACTGCAGCGACTGTAGGGCTTGGCCGCCGAAAGCCAAACTCTGCGCAATGCCCCTGATAAAACCGGGTTTCCAGCGCCACGCCGGCAGACCGCATCGATTTCTGCTTGAGATCGAATTCCAGCCGTAGCGCTGTGGTGCACCGCG
Organism: Betaproteobacteria bacterium; assembly: GCA_031417735.1. Taxonomy (GTDB): domain Bacteria; phylum Pseudomonadota; class Gammaproteobacteria; order Burkholderiales; family Burkholderiaceae_C; genus Pseudaquabacterium. Next base: position 1,883 of record JANOWE010000135.1, on the reverse strand, counting down.
CTGGCCTGCTTCGGCGCCGCGCTGTGTGTGCTGTTCGGCGTCGGGCCGCAACCGGCCGATGCGGCAGGTGTTGAGGCGGTGCTGGCGGGCATGCGAGAGGTCTTGAACGGTGATGGGCCACTGCGCCCGGCCTCGGCTGGCGTTTTCGAGGGCGTTTTGATGGCCTTCGAGCGAGCAGCCGCCACAGGATCAAGATGAAACCGATCGCCCGCCCCGTTCAACCCCAGCCAGAGGCGCCGGTCCCGCCACCGCCCCTGCCGCCTGTGCACGCTGTGCCGCCTGTGCCGCCAGTGCAGGCTGTGCCGTTCAGGGCTGCGCTGCGATTCTGGCTCAAGCTCGGCTTCATCAGCTTCGGCGGGCCGGCCGGGCAGATCGCCCTCATGCACACCGAGCTGGTCGAGCGTCGGCGCTGGATCAGCGAGCGCCGCTTTCTGCATGCGCTGAACTACTGCATGCTGTTGCCCGGGCCCGAGGCCCAGCAGCTGGCCACCTACCTCGGCTGGCTGATGCACCGCACGCTGGGCGGCGTGGTGGCAGGCGCGCTGTTTGTGTTGCCGTCGTTGCTGATCCTGATCGGACTGTCCTGGGTCTACATCGCCTTCGGCAAGCTGCCGCTGGTGGCCGGACTGTGCTACGGCATCAAACCGGCGGTCACCGCCATCGTGGTGCAAGCGGCGCACCGCATCGGATCACGCGCGCTGAAGTACGGCGTGCTGTGGGCGATTGCCGCAGCGTCGTTTGTGGCCATCTTTGCGCTGCAGCTGACGTTTCCGGTCATCGTTCTGGGCGCTGCGGTGCTGGGTTGTGTGGGCGGTCGAATCGCGCCCGACAAGTTTCGCACCGGTGGCGGCCATGGACCCGCCGCCGCTGGCCAGGGTCCGGCGCTGATCGACGATCACACGCCCACGCCGGCCCATGCACGCTTCTCAGCCTGGCGGCTGGCGGCGGTGCTGCTTGTGGGTGCATTGCTGTGGGCCACGCCGATGGCGGCCCTGCTGGCGCTGCAAAGCAGCAAGGGCACACTGCCGCAAACGGCCTGGTTCTTCACCAAGACCGCGCTGTTGACCTTTGGTGGCGGTATGTGGTGCTGCCCTATGTCTTTCAGGGCGCGGTGTCGGGCTTTGGCTGGCTCACGGCGCCGCAGATGATCGACGGCCTGGCGCTGGGTGAAACCACGCCCGGCCCGCTGATCATGGTGGTGGCCTTCGTCGGCTTTGTCGGTGGCTGGCAGAGCAGTGACCTGGCGGACCTGTTCGGTCCGGAGCACCGGTTTCTGGCCGGCGCCGCAGCCGCCTGCGTGGTGACCTGGTTCACCTCTCTGCCGTCCTTCCTGTTCATCCTGGCCGGTGGGCCGCTGGTGGAATCAACCCATGGCAAGCTGGGCTTCACCGCGCCGCTGATGGCCATCACCGCGGCGGTGGTCGGTGTGATCCTGAACCTGGCGCTGTTCTTCGGCTGGCATGTGCTGTCGCCCCAGGGCCGGTCCGGGCCGTTTGATGTCTTTTCGCTGTTGATCGCGCTGGCCGCAGTGGTGGCATTGCTGCGCTTCAAGCGCGGCGTGATCGAGGTCATCGTCGCCAGTGCCGTGCTGGGTCTGGTCATCCACCTCTGGCGTTAGATTTTCGGGCCGGTGGCAAGCACCCGCCACCGTTTCGGCCAATGCCGGCATGCGGGTCTTGTCCATCCCCTACGAGCCTGTCGGGTTTGGGGTCGGGCCCGCGCCGGGGAGAGTTTCGGCGCCAGGCCAGGCGTCGGCGAGGCGTGTGGCCAAGCCACACAACGAGTCGGCAACGACGCCTGGCGCCGAAAATCTCCCCGGCCCTTCGGGTTGACCCTGGAAATGGGCTGATCCGTCGTTGCAAATGCTCGCCATACCCAACGGT
>JANOWE010000134.1:0-48295 GCA_031417735.1 Betaproteobacteria bacterium | reverse complement strand
GCATCGAACTTCACGAGCGCCGCCGCCTTCAGCTCTTCGAGCTTTTTGGTCAGGGCCTTGCTGCCGCCCTGGCCGTCGTCGTCGTCTTCTTCGTCGAACTCGTCGAAGTCTTCCTCGGCCACATAGTCGTCGGCCTCGTCGTTGGAAACAAAACCGTCCACCGACTCGGAAATCTGCATCTGGCCACTGGCGATGCGGTCGGCCATCGACAACACCTCGGCGATGGTCTTGGGCGACGCTGAGATGGCCTGCATCATCGACTGCAGACCGCCCTCGATGCGCTTGGCGATCTCGATCTCGCCTTCGCGGGTCAGCAGTTCAACCGAGCCCATTTCACGCATGTACATGCGCACCGGGTCGGTGGTGCGGCCGAACTCGCTGTCGACGGTGGACAGCGCGGCTTCGGCGGCTTCTTCGGCCTCTTCTTCGGTCGCGGTGTTGGTCTGGCCGCCGGCAATCAGCAGGGTGGCGGCGTCGGGCGCCTGCTCATAGACCGCAATGCCCATGTCGTTGAGCATCGAGATGATGGCTTCGAGGATTTCCTCGTTGACCAGTTTCTCGGGCAGGTGGTCGTTGATTTCCTGGTGTGTCAGGAAACCACGGGTCTTGCCCATCTTGATCAGCGTCTTCAGCTCCTGCCGGCGCTTCTGGGCTTCTTCTTCGGTCAGCGCGGTTTCGTCCAGGCCGAACTCGCGCATCAGTGCGCGTTCTTTGGCGCGCGACACCTTCATCCGCAGCGGTTTGGCCTTGACCTCCACCACCGCCACCTCGGTTTGGACGCTGCTTTCGCTTTCAGTGTCCGATTCGACATCGCTTTCGACGTCGGCTTCGAAGTCTGTCTCGACGTCGTCAATGCCCTCGTCTTCCAGCTTCTTGGTGACGGCCTTGCCTTTGGCATCCTTGGCTGCTGGCGTGGCCACTGGCTTGGCTGCTGGCTTGGCTGCTGGCTTGACTGCTGGCTTGGCTGCTGGCTTGGCTGCTGGCTTGGCTGCTGGCTTTGCACTGGTCTTGGCGGCGGCCTTGGCGCTGGGTTTGGCCGCGACCTTGGCGCTGGGCTCGACGGCAGCCGCTGGTGTCTTCTTGGCCTTGGCCGCAGGCTTCTCTGCCACGGCGTTGCTGGCCTTGGCCGGCGCCTTGATGGCCTTGACGGCCTTGACGGCCTTGACGGCCTTGACCGGGGCGGTCGTGGTGGGATTTTGCGGCGTCGCGGGGTCGGTCTTCTTCGCGGTCATGCGGTTCCTCGAACGGTGTTCAGGTGGTCTGCGCCCGGCGCCGGGCGCTCAGAGCCTGCGATGAGCCAGACGCGACCAAGCTGCCGCTTCGGCCACCGCCCGCGCAGCCGGTAGGGCTGCACAGGGGCGGCCGCAGGCAGCAACAGCAGGCGGCGTGTTCGCAGGCAAGCGGTGTTCGGCCGGGCAAGTTCGCGTGGACGTCATGGCTGTGCAGCGGTGGCGGCAGGGTGGGGGTGTTGGCCTGGACGTTTGTCCGTTCGCGCAATGCGTACCCGTTTCAAGGGTGGCCGGATCCCATGATCCCCGGTATGCCATGGACGCTGCCGTCACTCTTGCCGGCTCGAAGTTTCGCTTCAATTCGCCGGTTCGTTTGCAGGTGCAAGCAATCGAGCATTATCGGTTAAAAATTCAGAATCGTCAAAAATGCGTCCACGAGAAGCGTCGGGCTGGTTTGCCGTGCCCGACGAACTGGATGTTCGGCGGATCCTCAGCCGACAGCCTGCCCGGTCTTGAGCGCAGCCCGCAGCGCAAACAGCTCGTTGCGGCGGGCAGTGGCGTCGTCCGACAGTTCGCCCGATTCGACCAGCCATTGCAGTTCGTCGTCCACCGCCCGCTGGTGCAGACGCCGCAGCACGGCTTGCAGCAGCACGGCGGGTGACTCGTCGTCCTCCACATCATGGAACTGGCTGATGCGGTCGATCAAGGCGAGCAAGGCTTCGTCCGTCTCGTCATGGCGCAATTGCTCCAGCAGCGCAGCCATGGACACGGCGCCCTGGTCTTGAACCACCCGCTCCAGCGCCACGAAGAACGGTCCATAGGGCGCGGGCTCGGCCGCCAGAAAGGCCTGGCTTTCTGCCGGCAGTTCCAGCCACTGGGCGGTGTGTCGGGCCAGCAGCCAGCAACAGCGGCCAAGCAGGGTCGCGGTTTGTGGCGGCGCGCTGCGCGACATGGCCGGACGCAGACGGCCCGCGCCGCTCCAGCGTTTTTTCCCGTCCAAGCCAGATTCGGCCGACGCGGCTGGATCGACCGATCCGGCTTGGTGCGGATCCGCTGCTGTGGCAGCGCCACGCGCCTTGCTGGCCTGACGCTGCCAGTGGCTGAGCAAGGCTGGCAGGGCGATGCGGCCCCGCTGCGCCAGGTCGGCCACCATCTGTTCGCGCAGCAGGCCCTCGGGCATCAGGGCGACCAAGGGGCGGGCCACAGACAACATGCGTGCCCGGCCCTCCGCAGTGTCCAGGTCGCAGTCTGCCGCGCAGTGGCTGACCAGTTGGCTGGACAAGGGCACGGCCTGCGTTACCGCCTGCTCGAAGGCCGCCGTGCCATGCTGTCGGACAAAGGAATCCGGGTCATGCTCGGGCGGCAGGAACAGGAAACGGAAGCTGCGCAGGTCGTTGGCGTGGGGCAGCGCGGCCTCCAGCGCCCGGCCGGCCGCGCGGCGGCCGGCCGCGTCGCCATCAAAGCTGAACACCACCGCGTCGGTGAAGCGCAGCAGCTTGGCCACATGCTCGGCCGTACAGGCCGTGCCCAGCGTGGCCACCGCGTTGGGCAAGCCGCTCTGGGCCAGCGCCACCACGTCCATATAGCCTTCTACCACCAGCGCGTAGCCCTTGGCGCGCAGGCCCTGGCGGGCCTCGAACAGGCCGTACAGCTCCTGGCCCTTGTGGAACACCGGCGTCTCAGGTGAGTTCAGGTACTTGGGCTCGCCACGGTCGAGCACCCGCCCGCCGAAGCCGATGACTTCGCCGCGAACCGATCGGATCGGAAACATGATGCGGTCGCGGAAGCGGTCGTAGCGCTTTTGCTCGCCGCCCTCGTCGCCCTGCACGATGACCAGACCTGAGTCGCTGAGCAGCGGGTCGTCGTATTGCGGGAAGACGCTGGCCAGCGTGCGCCAGCCTTCGGGCGCATAGCCCATGCCGAAGGCGGCGGCAACCTGACCGGTCAGGCCGCGCTGCTTGAGATAGTCCACCGCGCGAGGGCTGTCCTTGAGTGCCTGGCGGTAATGGTCGCCGGCCTTGCTGAGCACCTCGGACAAGGTCGCGCGCTGGGCCTTTTCTTGCGCCGCACGTGCCCTGTCCTGGCCGCTGCCCTCGGTCTCGGGCACCGTCAAGCCCACCTGTTGCGACAGCTCGCGCACCGCGTCCATGAAGCCCAGACCGCTGTGTTCGGTCAGGAAGCGGATGGCATCGCCATGCGCGCCACAGCCAAAGCAGTGGTAGGTCTGGCGCGACGGGCTGACGATGAAGCTGGGCGACTTTTCGCCGTGGAAGGGGCACAGCCCCTTGTGGTTGATGCCGGCCTTCCTCAGCTCGACATGGCGGCCGACGACCTCCGCGACGTCAACGCGGGACAGCAGTTCTTGAATGAATCCGGTGGGCAGCACCCGCGCAGTCTAGCGAAGCATGCTCAGGCTCAGACCGGGACGGGGTCGATCGGGTCGAGCGGTGCGGCATTCACGGACGCGCCGTCCACGACCGAGGACGAGACGTCGCTCGACGCAAGCAGCCCGCGCCACTCGCGCACCCAGGGCCCGACCTCGGCCGCCGGCATCGGCGCGGCAATGGCCATGCCCTGGCCGATGTGGCAGCCCATGCTCAGCAGCATGCGGGCCTGGGCTGCGCTTTCCACGCCTTCGGCCACGGCCACGCAGCCGAAGGTGCTGGCCAGGCCGATCACGCCCTCGACGATGGCCCGGTCCTGGCTGTCGGACAGCATGTTCTGCACAAACGAACGGTCGATCTTGAGCACTTGCACCGGCAGGCGCTTGAGGTAGGTCAGCGTTGAATAACCGGTGCCAAAGTCGTCCAGCGCCCAACGCACGCCCGACTGGCCACAGCGCGCCATCAGTGCCGACGTGTACGCAATGTCGGTCAGGGCCACGGTTTCGAGCACCTCGAGCTCAAGGCGCTGGCCCAGGCTGGGGTCATGCCTGGCCAGCAACTCGGACAGGCGCAGCGCAAAGTCCGGCTCCTGCAGGTGGCGGCCGGAGATGTTGACGCTGACCGACAAGTCCAGCCCTTGCGCCTGCCACACCTCCAACTGGTTCAGCGCCTGTGCCAGCACATGGTCGCCGACCCGCGCCGACAGCCCGGTGCGCTCGATCAGCGGCAGGAACTGCGCCGGCGGCAGCACGCCATGGTCGGGATGGATCCAGCGCAGCAAGGCTTCCACGCCCAGCACCACGTCGTGCTTGAGGTCCACCTTGGGCTGGTAGTAGAGCTGCAACTCGCCCTGGTCCAGCGCGTTCTGCACCCGGCCGATGGCCAGCACCCGTTGTTCGGTGCGGCGGCTGTATTCGGGGTCGAAGAACAGGTAGCCGTTGCGACCTGACTGCTTGACGCTGTACATGGCCTGATCGGCATGGCGCAGCAAGGTGTCCGCGTCGCTGGCATCCAGCGGGTAGACCGTGGCCCCCACGCTGGCCGTGACCCGCTCTGCCGGCAGACCCGGCGCCAGTTGCAGCGGCTGGGACAGTACGCGCAGCACCCGCTCTACCGCCGCTCGGGCCTCGTCCAGCGTGCCAGCCCGCAGCAGCAGTACAAATTCGTCGCCGCCCAGCCTGGCGGCGCTGTCTGACCAGCCCGAGTCCCGCGAGCGCAAGGCGCTGCGCATGCGGTTGGCCAGTTCGGCCAGCAGTTCGTCACCGGCCACATGGCCGTGGCGGGCGTTGACGGCCTTGAAATGGTCCAGGTCCAGGACGCACACCACCAGCAGGTAGCCGTCACGGTCGGTCGCCACCATGGCCTGGGCCATGAGTTCGCCTAAACGGGCCCGGTTGGGCAAGCGTGTCAATTCGTCGAAGTGGGCCTGGCGCAGCAACTGCTCATGCTGGCGCTGCTGCTCGGTGATGTCATTGACCAGCACGATGTAGTGGCGCAGGCCGACGTCGGAGGTTTCGGCACGCGACACCGATACCGACAACTGAAGCTGCTGCCCATGCCGATGCCGGCAGGGCAGGTCACCGGCCCAATGGCCCTGGCTGTGCAGTTCGGCCCAGAGGCTGGCCTGTCGCGAGCGGCCGGTGACATCGTCGGCCTCAGGCTGCAGCAGCCCGGGTACCTGGCCGAGCAGGGCATGGCGATCAAAGCCGGTGATCCGGCTGTAGGCCTGGTTGAGTTCGACCACGCGCAGATCGGCGTCGGTGATCAGCAAGCCCTCATGCAGGTGAGCCAACACCTGTGCCACCAGCCGGTGCCTGCCCAGGGCCTCGTGGCGCGCCGTGCTGTCGGCCAGCGTGGCCAGCACGGCCAGCGGCTGGCCCTGAGCGTCAAAGTCAGTCACCTCAAGCTGCAGTTCACGCCAGCGCCAGCCACCCTCGGTGTGCAGGCGAATCTCGGCGCGGTGCCGCCACGGCAGCGGCTGCCGGGCGCCGTGGCCCATGGCCGCCACCAGCGCGGCGCGGTCGTCGGCATCGATCTGCACCAGCCAGCCTTCCCAGGTCAGGCTGTCATGGCCGGAGGGGTCATCGTTGAGTTCGCGCCAGCGCGGCGACAGGCTGACCAGCCCGTCGGCCGGCTGCCAATCGGCCAGCCCGAGTCCTGCGCTGCTCAGGGCTCGGCGGCTGCGTCGCGAGTGGCGCAGCAGCGCGCTGCCCTGCGCATGCGCCAGCAGCATCAGGGTGACGAGCAGGCCCGCGTAGATCCACAACCCGGCCTGGGCCGGGCTGCTGCCGGGCAGGGCCATGCCGAGCGATCCAGGGGCGTAAGGGCCAAACCCGGCTGCCGTGCCCAGCAGCAGCAGCAGCACGAGGGTGGCCAGGGTGGCTGAGGCGGTGGCCAGGCCGAAACGAAAACACAAGCCACACAGCAGTGCCGGCGGCAGCAGCCAAAGCATGGCCAGCGCCGCCAGCGCCGGCAGCGCCAGGGCAGTCAGCGCGCAAGCCAGGCAGGTGCCAACCAACAGTCTGATCGCCGGGTTCGGCGGCGCCGACTGGCCGGTGGCCAGCTGCATCGGCTGCCTGGTCAGCAAGGGCACCGCGAATACCAGCACGCCCAAGGTGTCAAGCACCCACCAGCGCAAGGCGCTGACGGGCAGGTCCAGCACCGGCAACAGGCCCTGTGCGAGCAGCCACACCGAGCCGCCCGAGGCGACCAAGGCGGCACTTCCCAGCGCCGCCACGACCAGCAGCAACAAGTCGCGCGTGCGCAGCAGCCGAGGGTTGAAGCCCTGGCGGCGCAGCCAGTTGATGGCCAGCCAGGGCCCCAGCGTTCGGCCAAGGGCCAGGGCCAGGGCCGACGGCAGGGGCAGCCCGGCAAGCAGCAGGCAGCACAGCCAACCCAGCAGCACGGCGGGCAGCATCGGTGTGCGCCAGAGGTACAGCATGCCCAGCGCCAAACCGGCGCCGGGCCAGAATGACCGACCTTGGGCCGCAGCGTCGAACGTCGGACTCAGGCCAGCGTCGGGCAGCACCCAGCCTTGCAGAGCCAGGGCCAATACCACCACGCCATTGCCCAGCAGCCTGGCATGGCGACTGGACCAGGGGGACAAGGCGACTGGAGCGGCTGACAAGGGGGATGCAGGCGGCGGGGCGTAACCTGTCGATGCTAGCGGTCCCCGGCTGTTTGGTGCACCGCCAAGTCGGGTGCTCTGGCACCCGCGACGCCGGGGGCATGTGCAGTAGCGCACGTTCGGCGCGGTTGTGCCGTGGTCGCCTTGCCCGGGCCCTGCGCCGAACCCCAGAAAAGCAAAAGGGCCGCACCCGGTGAGGTGCAGCCCCTTCGCGTGAACCGATGACCACAGGCCGCAGGCAGCGGCCTGGCTCTTGCCAGGTTCAGATCGCGAAGTCGTCCAGTTTGGCGCCCGACGCCACGGCGGCCTTGAGCCACTTGGGCTGGAGGCCGCGGCCCGACCAGGTGTCGCCAGTGGCGGCATTGCGGAACTTCGGCGCCACCTTGCTGACAGGGCGCGGTGCGCCCGAGCGCGCAGTACCGGCGCGGCCCGAGATGTCGGCCGTGGTCAGGCCGAATTCGGTCATCAAGGCCTTGACCTTGGCCACCGCCGACGCGTGCTCTTCGCGCTGAGCGTCAGCAATTTGTTTTTCAATTTCGGCCCGCTGGGCCAGCAGATCTTGCAGGGAAGGCATATCGACTCCGGTAAATTTTTCAAGGGCGAGCGGAGTATATATGAATCAGCTGCCTTGGCTGTGCCTGACGGTTTGATTGATTCTTTTGCGGCCTAGGCCACCGGCCATAACCCGCTTGCTTGTCTTGATTCAGGCACTGGGCGGAACATACCCTTGAGGTTGGTCGACGCCTTCGCCGAAGAAGAAGCGTTCCATCTGTCGCGCCAGGTATTGGCGGGCCCGCTGGTCGGCCAGATTGAGCCGGTTTTCATTGACCAGCATGGTCTGGTGCTTGAGCCAGGCAGCCCAGGCTTCCTTGCAGACACCGGCGTAGATGCGCTTACCCAGTTCACCCGGGTAAGGCGCAAAGTCCAGACCCTCAGCCTCTTTTTTCAGATACACACATTGCACGGTACGTGACATCGTCTTTCTCCATCGTTGCGGGCCGCCCACATCGGAAATCAGCCCAGTTTCTTCAGCAGCACCTGTGAGCGCCGATCCCAGTTGTACTTGCGTTTGCGGGCCTCGGGCAGGCGTTCGGGGTCAATGGGTACAAAGCCTCGTTTGATGAACCAGTGCATGGTTCGCGTGGTCAGCACAAATATGCTTTCCAAGCCCATGGCGCGTGCGCGTTGTTCAATGCGCTTGAGCAAGCGGTCGCCGTCGCCCTGGCCCTGCACTTGCGGCGAAACCGTCAAGGCCGCCATTTCGCCGGTGCGGCTCTCGGGGTAGGGGTACAGCGCAGCGCAACCGAAGATCACGCCGTCGTGGGTGATCACGGTGTAGTTGGCGACATCGCGTTCGATCTCGGTGCGCTCGCGGCGCACCAGCGTGCCATCGCGCTCAAAGGGCTCGATCAGTTGCAGGATGCCGCCGACATCGTCGGCGGTGGCCTCGTGCAGGCTTTCGAGTTTTTCGTCGACCACCATGGTGCCGATGCCATCGTGGGTGAAGACTTCTTGCAGCAGGGCGCCGTCGACCGCGAAGGGCAGGATATGGGAGCGTTCCACACCGCCCTCACAGGCCTGCACGCAGCGCTGCAGGTAAAAGCTCAGATCGGTGGGTTGGCTTGCCGCTGGCAGGCGGGCCAACAGGCGGCGCGCGTCGGCCAGGGCCAGTTCGGTATCGATGGCGCTGGCCGGGTCGTCGATGTTCTCTGCGATGCCGGCAATCTCGGTCATGAACATCAGTTTGTCGGCCTGCAGCGCAATCGCGGTAGCGGTGGCCACGTCTTCCATCGTCAGATTGAAGGCCTCGCCGGTGGGCGAAAAACCGAAGGGGCTGAGGAGCACCAGGGCGCCAATATCAATGGCCTTGCGCACCGACGCGGCGTCGACCCGGCGCACCACGCCGGAATGTTGAAAGTCCACGCCATCAACAATGCCCACCGGCCTTGCGGTGAGGAAATTGCCCGACACCACCCGCACCGTGGCGTTGGCCATCGGGGTATTGGGCAAGCCTTGCGAAAACGCGGCCTCGATCTCGAAGCGCAGTTGGCCGGCGGCTTCTTGTGCGCAATCGAGCGTGACCGCGTCGGTGATGCGCATGCCATGGCTGTAGCGCGCTGCGTGCCCTTTGGCCGCCAGTTGTTCGGTGACCTGCGGGCGGAAACCATGGACCAGCACCAGCTTGATGCCCATGGCGTGCAGGATGGACAGGTCCTGCACGAAGTTATTCAGCTTGCCGGCCGCCACCAACTCTCCGACCATGCCCACGACAAAGGTCTTGCCGCGGTAGGCGTGGATATAGGGCGCGACCGCGCGAAACCAGGGCACAAAGGTATGGGGGAAGACCAGGCTCATCGTGGTGCCGATTGTGCAGCAGTGTTCGTGCCGCAGTGCTGGCACCGCAGTGCCGCGCTCAGCCGCTGCGCGCGCTGGCGTGGATGACCACCAGCAGCGCAGTGGCCGGCTTGGCGCTTCGGTTGCGCAAGGCGTGGGGCAGGTCGGCGGCGTAACGCACGGTCTGGCCGGCCTGGGGCTGGGCCGAATGCTCGCCGCACTGCACGCTGATCTGGCCGCTGTAGACGCTCAGGTGTTCCTGTGTGCCGGGCTGATGGGCATCGGACACCAATTCGGCGCCGGCTTGCAGGTTCAGGGCATACCACTCGAACTGGCCGGCCAACTCGATCGGGCCCAGGATGCGCAGTTCGCAACCGCCATCGCTGCCGCGCAAGCTGGGTGTTTGGTGCGCGGCCACCAATTCGATGGCCGGGACCGCCGGGGGCTGAGGCGCGGCCTGCAGCAACTCGGCCAAAGGTACGCCCAACGCATTGGCCAGGCGCCACACCACCGCCACCGTGGGATTGGCCTGGGCCCGCTCGATCTGCGACAGCATCGACTTGGACACCCCGGCGCGGCGCGACAACTCGTCCAGCGACAGGCCTTGCTGTTCACGCAGCGCGGCCAGCGAATGGCCCACGGCCGGTGGCGGCGTGGTCGCGGGGCCGGGCTGTGGCGTCGATGCCGTGCGTGAAGGTCTTGCCATGTCGAGGCCTGTTCGGTATATTGCACAAAACGTTCGTTAAACAGAACGTTTCCACTGGATTAGAACATCACCGTAGAAAGTCGAACCGCCATGACTGCCCTGGACCAGCTGATGGCACACAGCCGCAGTGAATTGCAAGCGCTGGACGACGCCGGTCTGCGCAAGACCGAGCGCGTGATCAGCTCGCCGCAGGGCGCGATCGTGCGCCTGGCCGATGGCCGCGAGGCCATCAACCTGTGCGCCAACAACTACCTCGGCCTGTCGTCGCACCCGACCGTGGTGGCGGCGGCGCAGGCGGCGCTGCACAGCCATGGTTATGGCCTGAGTTCGGTGCGCTTCATCTGCGGCACACAAGACCTGCACAAGGCGCTGGAACAGCGTTTGGCGCGCTTTCTGGGCACCGACGATGCCATTCTGTATGCCGCTGCGTTTGACGCCAACGGCGGCCTGTTCGAGCCGCTGCTCGGAGCCGAGGACGTGGTCATCAGCGATGAGCTCAACCACGCCTCGGTGATCGACGGCATCCGTTTGTGCAAGGCGCAGCGGCGGCGCTATCGCCACAACGACATGGACGACCTGGCGCGGCAGTTGCAGCAGGCACGCGACGGTGGCGTGCGTTTCATCCTGGTCTTCTCGGACGGCGTGTTCTCGATGGACGGCACGGTGGCGCAACTCGACCGCATGCGCACGCTGTGTGACGCCCAAGGCGCGCTGCTGGCGATCGACGAATGCCACGCCACCGGCTTCATGGGCGCCACTGGCCGGGGCACGCATGAGCACCATGGCCTGCTGGTGGATGGCCGCGCCGGGGTGGACATCATCACCGGCACCCTGGGCAAGGCGCTGGGTGGTGCCAGCGGCGGCTTCACCGCCGGCCCGGCGCCGGTGATCGAGCTGCTGCGCCAGCGCTCGCGGCCCTATTTGTTCTCCAACACCGTGGCGCCGGCCATCGTGGGTGGGTCGATCGCGGTGCTGGACCTGCTGGAGTCGTCCACCGCGCTGCGCGACAAGCTGCATGCCAATACGCGGCATTTCCGCCAGGCCATCGCCTCCGCCGGCTTCGAGATCAAGCCGGGCGAGCACCCCATCGTGCCGATCATGGTTCATGACGCGGTCAAGGCCCAGCAGCTGGCGGCCCGCCTGCTGGAGCTGGGCGTGTATGTGGTGGGCTTTTTCTTCCCCGTGGTGCCGCGTGGCCAGGCCCGGGTGCGGGTGCAGGTCAGTGCGGCCCACACCACCGAGCAGCTGGACCAGGCGGTGAAGGCCTTTGCCCAGGCCGGACGTGAGTTGGGGTTGCTGAAATGAGCCAGGCCCCCTCAAAGAAATTGACCATCGGCGGAGGTTTCGAATGGCCTCGCTGAGGATTCTGATCATCGGCGCCAATGGCCAGATCGGCACCGAGCTGGCCGAGGCCCTGGCCGCACGTCACGGCCCGCAGGCGGTGGTCACCAGCGACCTCGCGCCGACCGGCCGCGTGCCGGGGCTCAGCCATGAGGCGCTGGACGTGACCGACGCTGCAGCGCTGCTGGCCGTGGTCAAGCGCCATCAGGTGACGCAGGTCTACCTGCTGGCTGCGGCCCTGTCTGCCACCGGCGAGCAGCATCCGCAATGGGCCTGGAACCTGAACATGGTGGGTCTGCTGAACGTGCTGGAACTGGCCCGCACGCAGAAGCTGCAGCGTGTGTTCTGGCCCAGCTCGATCGCCGCCTTCGGCCCTGGCACGCCGCGCCAAGCGCCTCAGCACGGGGTGATGGACCCGGGCACGGTCTACGGCATCTCCAAGCTGGCCGGTGAGCGCTGGTGCGCCTGGTACCACGCCCAGCATGGCGTGGACGTGCGCAGCCTGCGCTATCCGGGCCTGATCAGCTGGAAGACGCCGCCCGGCGGCGGCACCACGGACTATGCGGTGGACATCTTTCACCAGGCGCTGAAGGCCGGCCGCTACACGGCGTTCCTGGCGGCTGACACCCGCTTGCCGATGATGTACATGCCTGACGCCATCAAGGCTACGCTGGCGCTGATGGACGCGCCGACGGAGGCCATCACCGAACGCGGCAGCTACAACCTGGCCGGGTTCAGCGTCACCCCGGCCGAACTGGCGGCGCAGATCCGACGCCGGGTTCCCGGGTTTGAACTGCGTTGCGAGCCCGACTTCCGCCAGGCCATCGCCGACAGCTGGCCCGGCGAGATCGACGACAGCCTGGCCCGGCAGGACTGGGGCTGGAAGCCAGGCTACGACCTGGCGGAGATGGTGGACGACATGCTGGCCGCGCTGCGGCCGCTGCTGGCGGCAGCTTGACGGCTGGCCGTCAGCTTCGGTTCAAACAGGCTCACGCCAGCGCCTGCGCCAGCGCGGCCTGCAGCCCCGCCGGCGCCTCGGCCATCAGCTGGTGGCCGGCTGGCAAGGTGAGCACCTTGGCCTTCAACGCAGCGGCGATGTCGCGCGCCGCACTCGGCGGCGTCATCTGGTCGGCCGACCCCAGCACCAGCGTGACCGGGCAGGTCACCGCAGCGGCGGCGTCCAGCCCGCCGGCATAGGCGTCGCAGACCTGGAAGTCATGGTGGAACAGGTTGACCGCGCAGCCCGTGGCGTTGGCACCGGCCAGCACGCGGCGCATCAGCGCACGGTTGCTGCCATGCAGCCACATGCCTGGCCCGGGGAAGGATGGCTTGGCAGCCAGCGTGCTAATTGAAAACTGGTTGACCATGGCGATGGCCTTGTCCGGCGCCTGCGCGGCGGTGTCCAGCAGCGCGGCCGAGACCTTCATCGGGTAGGCCGATCCGACCATCACCAGCCGGGTTACCCGCTCTGGCGCACGACCTGCGGCCTCCAGTGCAATCAGCGAGCCCATGCTGTGGCCCACCAGCGCCAGCGGCGTGCCCGGCGCCACCCCGGCGGCCGTCACCGCCGCCAGCACCCAGTCGGCCAGCGCCGCCACGTCGGGCAGCACCGGGCCGGCGCTGCGGCTGTGGCCGGGCAGGTCCAGCGCCAGCACGCCATGGCCATGATGGGCGGCCCAGCGTGCCAGCAGGGTCCACACGCTGTGGTCGTTCAATGCGCCGTGGATGAACACCACGCAGGGCAGGGCGGGGTCGAAGGCTTTGCCTCCGGTGTAGGCATAGGCCGCGCGGCCATTGACGATCAGCTTCATGCCGCCTTCTCCGCCACCTTCAGCGCGGCGTTCAGGTCGGCAAGCAGGTCGTCAGCATCTTCCAGGCCGATCGACAGCCTGATGGTGCCGGGACCTATGCCGGCCCGCGCCAGGGCCGCGTCGTCCATGCGGAAATGCGTGGTCGACGCGGGGTGGATCACCAGCGAGCGGCAGTCGCCCACATTGGCCAGGTGCGAGAACAGACGCAGCGCCTCGATGAAGGCCTGGCCCTGCCGGCGCGAGCCCTTCAAATCGAAGCTGAACACCGCGCCGCAGCCACGCGGCAGCAGCTTTTTCGCCAGCGCATGGCTGGGGTGGCTTTCAAGCTCGGGATAGCCGACACGGCCCACCAGCGGCTGGCAGGCCAGGAATTCGACCACCCGGCGGGTGTTGTCGACATGCCGGGCCATGCGCAGCGGCAGGGTCTCGATGCCCTGCAGGATCAGCCAGGCGGTGTGCGGGCTCATGCAGGCGCCAAAGTCGCGAAGGCCCTCGCGGCGGGCGCGCAGCAGGAAGGCGCCCACCGTGCTCTCTTCGCTGAAGACCATGCCGTGGAAGCCGGCATAGGGGGTGGTCAGTTCTGCAAACCGATCCGCCTTGGCATGGGCCGCTTCCCAGTCGAAGTTGCCGCTGTCCACCAGCAGGCCGCCCACCACCGTGCCATGACCGCCCAGAAACTTGGTCGCCGAATGGAAGATCAGGTCGGCGCCATGGTCGAAGGGCTTGAGCAACCAGGGCGGGGTGAAGGTGGCGTCCACCAGCAAAGGCAGGCCTTCGTCATGGGCCAGCGCGCTGAGGGTGGGAATGTCCAGCACATCCAGCCCCGGGTTGCCCAGGGTTTCGCCGAACAGCAGCCGGGTCTCGGGCCGGATCGCCGCGCGCCAGGCGTCCACATCGCCCGGCGGCACGAACGTGGTGGCGATGCCAAAGCGCCGCAGCGTGTAGTCCAGCAGGTTGTGCGAACCGCCGTACAGCGCGCTGCTGGCCACGATGTGGTGGCCGGCGCCGGCCAGCGTGGCAATCGCCAGGTGCAGCGCGGCCTGGCCACTGGCCGTGGCGATGGCGCCGACGCCGCCCTCCAGCGCGGCGATGCGCTCTTCCAGCACGGCGGTGGTCGGGTTGCTGATGCGGCTGTAGACATGGCCCGAGGCCTCCATGTTGAACAGCGACGCGGCCTGCGCACTGCTGTCGAACACGAACGAGGTGCTCAGGTGGATGGGCGTGGCGCGGGCGCCGGTGGTCGGGTCGGGGCTGGCACCGGCGTGCAGGGCCAGGGTGTCGAATCCGGGGTCGCTGTATCCAGGCATGATGGCGGGGCTGCTGGCGCGCCCTGAGTGCTTGCGTCGACCGATTGTGTGGCCTGATTCTGTGCTATGTTTTTTCACCCGCAACCGGCCTCCCGGCGCGCGGCGCAAGACCGATTCCATCCTAGGAGCTATTGATGAAAGTCAGCGACATCCTGCGCGTGAAAGGCAACACCCTGTTCACCGTGCCGCCGGACCGGGCGCTGGCCGACGCGCTGAACTCGATGGCCGAGCGCGACATCGGCTCCCTGGTGGTGATGAGCCACGGCGATCTGGTGGGCATGCTCACCTTTCGCGAGGTGATCAAGGCGGTGGTGGCCAACGCCGGCATGGTCGGCGAGTTGACCGTGGGCAAGGTCATGGACGACGCCCCGCTGACCTGCACGCCCGACACCGAGATTGACGAGGTGCGGCGCATGATGCTCGAACGCCATGCCCGCTACATGCCGGTGCTGGACGCCAAGACGCTGATGGGCGTGATCTCGTTCTACGACGTGGCCAAGGCCGTGGTCGACAGCCAGGACTTCGAGAACCGCATGCTCAAGGCCTACATCCGCGACTGGCCGGTGGAAGACGCCGGCGCCGACGCCAGCGCGGCCAAGCCCTGAGCCGCAGAGGCAGGCGAGCGCCTGCGACAATGGCCGGCTTGTGGGCCCGCAGTAGCCAGCGGTGCCGATCCATGACCTACGGCGCCTCGCACGGCGCTCTCCGCCCATGCCTGGCAGCACCTTCGGCGAACTGTTTTGCGTCACCAACTTCGGTGAAAGCCATGGCCCGGCCATCGGCTGTGTGATCGACGGCTGCCCGCCCGGCATGGCCTTGAGCGAGGCCGACATCCAGCCCGATCTGGATCGCCGCCGCCCTGGCACCAGCCGCCACGTGACCCAGCGCAACGAGCCCGACGCGGTGGAAATCCTGTCCGGCGTGTACGAGGGCCAGACCACCGGCACGCCGATCTGCCTGCTGATCCGCAACACCGACCAGCGCAGCCGCGACTACGGCAACATCCTCGACACCTTCCGCCCCGGCCATGCCGACTACACCTACTGGCGCAAATACGGCCGGCGTGACCCGCGCGGCGGTGGCCGTGCCTCGGCCCGGCTGACCGCGCCGATGGTGGCCGCCGGTGCGGTGGCCAAGAAGTGGCTGGCCGCGGCCCATGGCACCACGTTCATTGGCTGGATGAGCGCGCTGGGCGAGATCGAGATTCCGTTCGAGGACGAAGCCCAGATCCCGCGCAACCCGTTCTACGCCCCGCATGCCGGCATCGTGCCGCAGCTCGAGGCCCACATGGACATGCTGCGCAAGGCCGGTGACTCCTGCGGCGCGCGCCAAGAGGTGCGCGCGCGCGGCGTGCCGGTGGGCCTGGGCGAGCCGCTGTTCGACAAGCTCGACGCCGACATTGCCTACGCGATGATGGGCATCAACGCGGTCAAGGGGGTCGAGATCGGCGACGGCTTCGGCGTCGTCGCCCAGCGCGGCACGGTGCATGGCGACGCGCTGATGCCCGACGGCTTCGACAGCAACCACAGCGGTGGTGTGCTGGGCGGCATTTCCACCGGGCAGGACCTGATCGTGCGCATCGCCATCAAGCCCACCAGCTCGATCCGCAGCCCGCGGCCATCGATCGATCGCGCCGGCGAGCCCACGGTGGTCGAGACCTTCGGTCGCCACGACCCCTGCGTAGGCATCCGCGCCACGCCCATCGCCGAGGCCATGCTGGCCTTGGTGCTGATGGACCATGCGCTGCGCCACCGCGCGCAGTGCGGCGACGTGGCATTGCCGCTGCCGCCCATCCAGGCCGCAGCCCCGGCGCGATGAGTGCGGCGCCGTCGGACGGCCAGCCGCCCTGTCCGTCGAGCACCGAGCCGGGCGAGGCCCCCAATTCCCTGGTCACCTTCGGCCTGCTGTGGTTCGCCTACTTTGCCACCGTGGGCATGTTCAATCCCTATGCGCCGCTGTGGTTCAAGTCGCTGGGCCTGTCCACCCTGGCCATCGGCGCGATGTCGTCGCTGCAGTCCTGGACCCGGCTGCTCGCGCCCTATGCCTGGAGCTGGCTGGCCGACCATTCCGGCCAGCGCGTGGGCCTGATCCGCTGGGCGGCCAGGGGCACGCTGGCGGCGTCGTTCGGACTGCTGCTGCTGGCCGCCCTGCAGGCCTGGGGTGGCGCGCCGCCCTGGCTGACCGGCGTGGCGGCGGTGGCGGTGCTGGTGGCCCTGCTGTTCATCGCCAACGGTGGCATCGTGCCGCTGGCCGAGGCCGCTCTGGCCCAGCGCCTGGCCGTGGGCAGCAGCATCGACGCCGGGCGCTATGGCCGGATCCGGGTCTGGGGCTCGTTCGGCTTCATTGCGGCGGTCGGCCTGGCCGGTGTGCTGCTGCAGTGGCTGGGCATCTTCGCCTTTCCGCTGCTGGTGGTGGCGTTGAACATCGGCCTGGTCGCCGCCGCCAACCGGCTGCCGCAGCAGGTCGAGCATGAGGCCTTGAGTGCCGCTGCGCCTGCGGTCTGGCCCCAGTTGCGTCGGCCCGAGGTGGCCTGGTTTCTGGCCTCGGTGTTCTTCACGGTGCTGGCCCATGTCAGCGTCTATGCCTTTCTGTCGCTGTTTCTGGATTCCCTGGGCTACGGCAAATCTGCGGTGGGTGCGCTGTGGGTGGTGTCGGTGGCTTGCGAGGTGGTGTTTTTCCTGCTGCAGGGCCGGTTCTTCGGCCGCTGGTCACCGCACCGGTGGTTGATGGTCGCCGCCGGGGTGGCCGCGCTGCGCTTTGCGCTCACCGCAGCGGCGGGCCAGTGGGTCTGGTGGCTGGTGCTGGCCCAGGCCTCGCATGCGCTGACCTTTGCCGCCCACCATGCGGCCTGCATCGCCTTGATCAGCCGCTACTTTCCGGGCCGCCTGCGTGGCCGGGGCCAGGCGCTGTATTCGGCGCTGGGCTATGGTTTTTCGGGCCTGGTCGGTGGGCTGGGCGGTGGCTGGTTGATCGAGCAGTTGGGTTTTTCGGCCGTGTTCTGGGCCTCGGCCTTTTCTGCGCTGCTGGCCTTGGCCTGTGCCTGGGTTTCCGCCCGGGCGGCCGGCCATCACAACACCGGCCACAGCCGGCGCCCGCTGCCGGTTTGAACCTGCGGTAGAGCCGGCTGTGCAGCCTGACGGCGCCGGCTGCAGTTCATGCTGGCGGCGCAGCGCTTCATCACCCGCCAGGCCTCAGGCCGATGGTGGGCTCCTACACTGCGCAGGCTCCGACAAGGGGCCCGCTTTTGCTGGCCGCAGTCACCGCTGCGGGGCCGGAATGGACAAACCACGCGCACCACGCGCATCAAGGTCTGGGGACAAAGCACATGCGCAAGCGTTGGCCGATCGGAATCGCAGGGCTGGCCGCGCTCGCGGCCGTGGGCGCGCTGCTGGGCAGCGGCAAATTGGGTCTGGGCGTGATGGGCAAGGCCGACGCGGCCAAAGCCGCGGGCGCGGCTGCTTCGGCGCCGCTGGACTTTCGGGCCAACGAAGTGCTGCGCCCGCAGCGCAGCGCCATGCCGCAGACCATCGAGTTCTCCGGCCCGCTGGTGGCACCGGGCACGGCGGTTTTGCGGGCCAAGGCCGCCGGCACCCTGCTCAGCCTTTCGGTGGCCGAAGGCGCCAGGGTCACGGCGGGGCAACTTTTGGGGCGGATCGACATGGCCGACCTGGGCAACCGCATTGCCGAACGCCATGCCAATGTCGACTCGGCCCGCGCGGCCCTGGCCCAGGCCGAACGCAGCCATGGCGGCAATGAGCGGCTGGCCGCGCAGGCCTTCATCTCGCCGATGGCGCTGGACAGTTCACGCGCCAACGTCGATGCCGCCCGCGCCGCACTCCAGGCCGCACAGGCCACGCTGGAGCTCACCCGAGGGGCCCGGCGCGACGCGTCGCTGGTCGCGCCGATCAGCGGCATCGTGGCCAAGCGTCATGTGTTGCCGGGCGAGAAGGTGTCGATGGAGCAGCAGGTGCTGACGCTGGTCGACCTGCGCACGCTGGAACTGGCCGCGCTGGTGGGCACGCACGAGGTGGCGCGGCTGACGCCGGGCATGGCCGCCAGCCTGCGCGTCGAAGGCCTGCCCGAGCCCGTGCCGGCGACCATTGCCCGCATCGCCCCGGCGGCCGAGCCTGGCACGCGGTCGATCGGCGTCACGCTGAGCCTGGCCAACCCCAAGGAGGCCCTTCGGGCCGGGTTGTATGCGCTGGGGCAGGTGGTGCTGGCCGACGAACAGCAGCGCATGGTGCTGCCGGTGGCTGCAGTGGGCAGCACGGCGGGCCAGAACCATGTCTGGCTAATCAAGGACGGCAAGCTGTTGCGGCGCGCGGTCACGCTCGGCCGGCGTGACGACGCGGCAGGCCGGGTCGAGGTGCTGAGCGGCCTGGACCCGGCTGACACCGTGCTGGCCGCGCGCTTTGACAACCTGCGCGAAGGGGCACTGGCCAGGGTGCTGGAAGCCGCGGCGCCAGGCCCGGCGGCAGCCTCGCCCCAGCTCGCGGCGTCGGCACCGGCACCGGCACCGGCACCGGCACCGGCATCGGCATCGGCACCCGCCGCATCGTCAGCAGCGCTGACGCGGTAGTCAGGAGCGCAAGCCATGTGGATCACCCGCGTTTCGATCAACAACCCGGTCTTCGCCGCCATGGTCATGGTCGCGCTGTGTGTGCTGGGTCTGTTCTCGTATGCCCGGCTGGGCGTGGAGCAGATGCCCGACATCTCCTTCCCTGGCGCCTGGATGGAGGTGCGCTATCCCGGCGCGTCGCCCGAGGCGGTGGAGCGCGAGGTGATGAAGCCGATCGAAGAGGCCGTGAACAGCGTGGCCGGCGTCAAGCGCATCACCTCGCGCAGCAGCGAAGGCCGGGGCCAGATGAGCGTGGAGTTTGCGCTGGGCGCCGACATGGGCCGCGCGATGCAGGAACTGCGCGACCGCATCGCGGCGGTGCAGACCGTGCTGCCGCGCGACGTGCGCACCCCCACCATCGCGCGCTGGGACAACGACAACAGCCAGCCGGTGGTCAACCTGGCCCTGCTCGGCCAGGGCCGGACCGCGCGTGAGCTGTCGATCATCGGCGAGCAGGCCGTGGCCAAGCGGCTGCAGCGCGTGGAGAGCGTGGCGCGGGTCGACATCGGCGGCCTGGTCGAGCGCGAGGTGCGCATCGACCTCGACCCGGTGCGCCTGCGCGCCTATGGCGTGACCCCGGCCGAGATCGCCAGCGCGCTGCGCGAGGCCAATGCCGACCAGCCGGTGGGTCTGCTCAGCAGCACCCAGCAAGACGCGCTGCTGCGGGTCGAGGGCCGCGTGCGCGACCCGCAGCAGTTTGCCAACGTGGTGGTGGCGCGCCGGGCCGGACTGGCGCTGACACTGGGCGATCTGGGCCAACTGGTCGAACGCGAGAAAGAGGCCGATTCCACCGCCCGGATCAATGGCCAGCCGGCGATCAACTTCAATGTCTTCAAGCAGCAGGACGCCAACATCGTGGCCACCGGCGATGCGGTGAAGAAAGCGATGGACGAGATCCGAAAAGGCCTGCCGCCGGGCGTGGAGTTGCGGCTGATCTATGCCAGCAGCGACTGGGTCAAGAACTCGCTGCGCGGCGTGCAGCACACGCTGATAGAGGGCGCGCTGCTGACCATCGCCATCGTCTTCATGTTTTTGCACTCCTGGCGTTCGACCATCATCACCGGGCTGACCCTGCCCATCGCGGTGATCTCCAGCTTCATCGCCATTTATGCCTTTGGCTTCACGCTGAACTTCATGACCATGATGGCGCTGAGCCTGTGCATCGGCCTGCTCATCGACGACGCCATCGTGGTGCGCGAAAACATCGTGCGCCATGTGCACCTGGGCAAGGACCACCTGACCGCCGCGCGTGAAGGCACCGACGAGATCGGCCTGGCGGTGATGGCCACCACCTTCGCCATCTGCGCGGTGTTCGTGCCGGTGGCCTTCATGGGCGGCATCATCGGCAAGTTCTTCTACCCCTTCGGCATCACCGTGGTGGTGGCGGTGCTGGTCAGCCTGTTCGTCAGCTTCACGCTCGACCCGATGCTGTCCAGCATCTGGAAAGACCCGCCCTCGCACCACCTGGCGAAGTGGCCGGTGCTGGGCCATGCCATCCGCGCCACCGACCGGCTGATGGACGGCATGCATGGTCTGTATGAGCGCTTGATCCACTGGATCTTCTCGCCGCGCCGCTGGCGCCTGCGCTGGCTGCCGCTGCCCATCTACGGCCATGGCTTCGGCGCCGATGGCCGGCGCGACCAGGCCAGCCCGCGCCACTGGCGCATCGCCACCATCACCCCGCGCGGGGTGGTCATGGCGGTGGGCCTGGGGTCCTTCGTCGCCGCACTGGGCCTGGCGCCGCTGGTGGGCAGCGAGTTCGTGCCGCAGACCGACCAGAGCTACACCCAGCTGCAGTTGCGCCTGCCGGTGGGCGCCAGCCTGGCCCGCACCGACGCCAAGGTGCGTCAGGTCGAGGCGGTGGTCACGGCCCTGCCCGAGGTCGCGTCGGTGTCCACCTTCGTCGGCGGTGCGGGCCAGCGCAACCAGGCCTGGCTGAACATTGCGCTCAAACCTCGCAGCGAGCGCGGCCGCAGCCAGAAACAGGTTGAAGACGGCATGCGGGCGCAACTGGCCAGCATGCCGGGGCTGGACATCTCGGTCGGCTTCGACCGGCCGATCTATGTCGCCATCCTGGGCAGCGACCCCGAACTGCTGGCCAAGGTGGCCAACGACTTTGCCGAGAAGGTCAAGAAGATCCCCGGTGCGGTGGATGTGGAGTCCTCGGTCAAGGCCGGCCTGCCGGCCTATGCCGTGCGCCTGAAGCCCGACGCGGTGCGTGAACTGGGTCTGACCGCGCCGCAGCTCGCGTCCAGCCTGCGGGCCTATGTCAACGGCGAGGTGGCCACGACCTGGACCACGAGCGACGGCAACCAGGTCGATGTGGTGCTGCGGCTCAACGAGGCCCAGCGTGAACGCATCGGCCAGCTCGACAACCTGCCGGTGGCCTTCGCGCGTGACGGCACGCCGGTGACGCTGGCCAGCGTGGCCACCATCGAGCAGGTGTTCAACCCCGAGATCATCCGCCGGCAGAACCTGCAGCGGCGCGAGGCGGTTTTTGCCGGCGTCAAGGACCGGAGCAGCGGCGATGTGGGCGACGATGTGCAGAAGCTGATCAAGGCGACCCAGCTGCCACCGGGCATCAGTTTCGACATCGGCGGCCAGATGCAGCAACAGGCCGAGGCCTTCAACGGCCTGCTCGCAGCGATGGCGCTGGCGGTGATCTTCATCTACATCGTGCTGGCCAGCCAGTTCGGCAGCTTCATCCAGCCCATTGCGATCATGGCCAGCCTGCCGCTGGCGCTGATCGGGGTGATGCTGGCGCTGCTGCTGTGGCGCAGCACGCTCAATGTGTTCTCGATGATCGGCCTGGTCATGCTGATGGGCCTGGTGACCAAGAACGCGATTTTGCTGGTCGACTTTGCCAACCAGGCGCGCAAGGCCGGCGCCACGGTGGCTGATGCGCTGCTGCAGGCCGGGCTGATCCGCATGCGGCCGATCATGATGACCACCGGCGCCATGGTCTTCGGCATGCTGCCGCTGGCACTGGCCTTCAATGAAGGTGGCGAGCTGCAGGCGCCGATGGGCCGGGCCATCATTGGCGGCGTGATCACCAGCACTCTGCTCACGCTGGTGGTGGTGCCGGTGCTGTACAGCTACCTGGTGCGGGGCCAGCGCACTGCGCCGGCAGCGCTGCCGAGCCCTGGCGGGCTGCCGCCGCTGGCCGCCGCAGACAAGGATTGACGCGCGCGCGCTGGCCTCAGGCCGTGGCCAGCGCCTGCTGGCGATAGACCCCGCAGCCCATGATGTGCCTGGCGTCCAGGCGCACCACGAACGACAGCTTGGGCTGCACCACATTGGTCTGCAGGTTCAGGATGTCGTAGTCGACCCAGCCGCCAGCGTCGGGCACGGCCCAGCATTCGCGCAGAAAGCGATCGCCGTCGATGCCGGGCAGGCTGTGCACGCGCAAGCCCTGGCTGGCTGGCTTGGCGCCGTGCACCTTGTAGGTACCTTCGCGGTCGATGACCCAGACATAGAGGTCGCGGTCGACGAAGCCCAGATCCTTGGACTGCAGGCTGCTGCGCGCGCCCTCCAGGCCCTGGCTGCCAATGAGTTTGAGCGCACGTTCGACCAGCCACCTGGCCTCGTCGGCGCTGCCTTGCCGCAGCCGGATCGAGGCCACCGCGCGGGTCAGCACCTGGGCCCGTTCGACCATCTCTTGCGACGCGCCGGAGGTCTCTTCCACCATGGCCGCGTTCTGCCGCGTGATGTGGTTCAGGCTGCCCACGCTCTGTGAGACCTGGGCCAGATCGCTGCTTTGCCGCACGCTGGCCTCGGCAATGCCGCGCAGTGCCTTCGACACATGGCGCACACCGTCGACCAGATCGTTCAAGGCGTGGCCGACCTCTCGCGTTTGCTGTACCGCACCGTCCACCTGCTGGCCCGAGCGGGCGATCAAGCTGCGGATCTCGCCCGCTGCGGCGGCGCTGCGCTGGGCCAGTTGGCGCACCTCGGCGGCGACCACGGCGAAGCCTCGGCCGGCCTCGCCGGCGCGGGCGGCTTCCACCGCCGCGTTGAGCGCCAGGATGTTGGTCTGGAAGGCGATGCCGTCGATCACCCCGATGATCTCGCCCACCCGGCGTGAGCTGGCCTCCAGCCCGCCCATGGCGATGATCGAGTCGCGCATCGCCTGGCCACCGGCCTCGGCCTGCTGCTGCAGCTTGTCGGTCAGCTTGTCCAGGTCATTGGCAGCGGTGGCATTGGCGGCCACGGCCTCGCTGACCTGGCCCACGCTGGCCACGGTCTGGCGCAGGCTGGTGGCCTGCTCGTCGGTGCGCCGGGCCAGTGAATGGCTGCCGCTGGCCACCTGCTGACCGGTCATCTCCACCCGCACCGCGCTGGACCGTATTTCGGCCACCAGCGACGACAGGCCGGTGATCATGCGTTCGAAGGTGGCGCCAACCTGGGCCAGTTCATCCTGGCCTGAAATAGCCATGCGCGCCGAAAGATCACCTGCAGCCGCTGCCTCCACCCCGCGTTGCAGCGTAGCCAGGGCGCCCTTGAAGCTGACGTAAAAGGCCGCACTCAAGTACAGCAGCAGCGCAATGCCCAGTGCCGAGCCACCCAGGTGCAGCCAGATCGTGGCGGTCAGCTCCGATTGGCGGACCTGCAGCAGCTTGACCAGATCGGCCAGCACGGCCTGGTTGAGTTCACCCGTGGCCGCAATGGCGGCGCTGGCCAGGTTGTAGTAGTCGGCGGCGGCGCCGTCGATCACGTCGGCCGCGAACGTGCGTTCGATGGTCTGCGACAAGGCCAGGCTGGCGCTGCGGGCCTTGATCCATGGGGCAGGTGCGGGGTGGCCGCTGCGCTCGAGCGCTCCGATGCGCATCGCCACATTGACCAGCTGGCGGTCAATGTCCTGCCGCTGCCCCAGCAGCTTGATGCGGTGGGCATTGCTGGCTTCGCCCCGGGCCAGCACCGACGAGCCCAGGCCCCGCGCCTGGCCCAGACTCTCCAGCCAGGGCACGTTGCTGCCAATGGCCAGGTCCATCAAAAAGTAGGTGCTGGCCACCGGGTCGAGCAGCAGGCCCGAGCGTTCACCCACCAGCATCAGCAACTGGCGCAGCGCTTCAACCTGTTGGCTGTGCTGCTCGAACAACTCGTCGCGCTGCGTCGGGCCCTGACCGTCGGCCAGCTTCCGGATCTGAATGCCGATGTTGGCCCAGCTGCCAGGCATCTCGAAGCCCGACAAGGCTTGCGGCGAGCTGTCGACCGAGGCCAGCGCCTTTTTCAACTCAGCCGCAGCCGCCAACTGCAGCGGTGCCGCGCTGGCGTCGCCCGACATGGCGCGCAGCGTCAGGTCGCGGTGGGCCTGCAAGCCCACCACCACGTCGCTGAGCTGGCCCGCCAGCCGGGCACCCTGCAGTTCAATCTGCGCCGTGCGCAGGTCGCTCGCATTGCCGCTGTGGTCTGAGATCGTCACCATCAGCAGTGGCAGCAGCATCATCAGGCCGATCAGGCCCAGCTTGGCTGGCAGGCGAAGCCGCTGCATCAGCGCCACGCCAGGGCGCAAGGAATGCTTGAACAACTCAAAGTCGACGGCCATGGGCGTTCCTCGTGCATGGCGCGGCCAGGATCGGCCGGTCATCCAGGGATGTTCGGGCCTGCGGTGGTCGCCGAATCAGTGGATAAAACCGGCAATTCACCCACATCCCCGGTCAGGGTGTCGTGGTGTTCAGCACTCGACGATGTTCACCGCCAGCCCGCCACGGGCCGTTTCCTTGTACTTGCTCATCATGTCGGCGCCGGTCTCGCGCATGGTCTTGATGACCTTGTCCAGCGACACGAAGTGGCTGCCGTCGCCACGCAGGGCCATGCGCGCAGCATTGATGGCCTTGACCGAGGCAATGGCATTGCGCTCGATACACGGAATTTGCACCAGCCCGCCCACCGGGTCGCAGGTCAGGCCCAGGTGGTGCTCCATGCCGATCTCGGCCGCGTTCTCGACCTGGGCCACGCTGCCGCCCAGCACCGCGCACAGCGCGCCGGCGGCCATCGAGCAGGCCACGCCGACCTCGCCCTGGCAGCCCACCTCGGCGCCGGAGATGCTGGCGTTTTCCTTGTAGAGCAGGCCGATGGCCGCTGCGGTGAGCAGAAAGTCGATCACGCCCACATCCGTGGCACCGGGCACGAAGCGCCGGTAGTACAGCAGCACGGCGGGAATGATGCCGGCCGCGCCATTGGTCGGTGCGGTGACCACGCGGCCACCGGCGGCGTTTTCTTCATTCACGGCCAGCGCGTACAGGTTGACCCAGTCCAGCACCTGCAGCGGGTCGGTCAGCGCCGCTTCGGGGTTGGCGGTGAGGGCGCGCATCAGCGGCGCGGCGCGGCGCTTGACCTTGAAGCCGCCGGGCAGCACACCGTCGGTCTGGCAGCCACGCGCCACGCAGTCCTGCATCACCTGCCAGATGCGCAACAGGCCGGCGTCGATATCGGCGTCGCTGCGCCAATGGTGCTCGTTGCGGCGCATCAGGCCGGCGATCGACAGGCCCAGGCGGCTGGTCAGGTCCAACAGGTCCTGGCCACTGTGAAAGGGGTGGGCCAGCAGCGTGGTGTCGGGCGCGATCTGCTTCAATCGGCTGCCATCGGAGGCCAGTTCATCGCTGACGACAAAGCCACCGCCGACCGAGTAGTAGCAGCGCTCGACGATCAGGCCGTCCTGGGCATCAAAGGCGCTGAACTGCATGCCGTTGGCATGCATGGGCAGCGACTTGCGGCGGTGAAAGACCAGGTCGCGCTTCTCGTCAAACGCCAGCTGCCGACCCGATTCCAGCGGCAGCCGTTGGCTGCGTCGCAGCTCGGCCAGCAGCGCGGGAATGGCCTCGACGTCCACCGTGTCGGGCTCATGGCCCATCAAGCCCAGCAGCACCGCCTTGTCGCTGCCGTGGCCCTTGCCGGTGGCACCCAGCGAGCCGTACAGCGCGCAGCTGATGCGCGCCACCGCGTCGAGCTGGCCGTCGTGCAGCATGCGCTGAACAAACAGCCGCGCCGCGCGCATCGGCCCCACGGTGTGCGAGCTGCTCGGCCCGATGCCGATCTTGAACAGGTCGAAGACAGAAACCGCCATGCTGTGCTGCCAGCCTGCCTCGGGGCTTGATGCTCAGGCCGACTCGGCGGCCTGCGCAGCGCGGGCGTAGACCGCCGCGTCCTCGGCATTGAGCTCCGGATCGGTCGCGCTCGAAGCCTCGGCTTCGGCATAGGCGCTCAGCGGCAGGCAGCTGCAGAACAGGTTGCGGTCGCCATAGACGTTGTCGACCCGGCCCACTGGCGACCAGTACTTGCCACGCCGCAGGCCGGGCAGCGGGTAGGCCGCCAGCTCTCGCGGGTAGGCATGGCCCCAGTCGTTGGCGCTGACCATCTGCGCGGTGTGTGGCGCATGCTTGAGCGGGTGGTCGTCACGCGGCCACTGGCCTTGCTCGACCTGCCGGATCTCGTCGCGGATGCTGATCATCGCGTCGCAGAAGCGGTCGAGCTCGACCAGGGGCTCACTCTCGGTGGGCTCGACCATCAGCGTGCCGGCCACCGGAAAGCTCAGCGTGGGCGCATGGAAGCCGTAGTCGATCAGCCGCTTGGCCACATCCTCGGCGCTGACGCCCGAGCTGTCTTTCAGCGGGCGCAGGTCGAGGATGCATTCATGCGCCACGCCACCGCCGCGCACGCCGTCCAGGCCCGCGCTGTAGTGGATGTCGTAGTGGCCGGCCAGCCGCGCGGCGATGTAGTTGGCCGACAGAATCGCGGTCTCGGTCGCGTCGGTCAGGCCCGCACTGCCCATCATGCGCATGTACATCCAGCTGATCGGCAGCACCGAGGCATTGCCCAGTGGCGCGGCACTGACCGCGCCCACCGCCGGCACGCCGCCGGCGCCTGCACCGTCCAGACCCGCACTGCGGTGCACAGGCAGGAAGGGCACCAGGTCTTCGACCACGCAGACCGGGCCCACGCCCGGGCCACCGCCGCCATGCGGGATGCAGAAGGTCTTGTGCAGGTTGAGGTGGCTGACGTCGCCGCCAAATTCACCGGGCGCGGCCAGGCCGACCAGGGCGTTCATGTTCGCGCCGTCGACATAGACCCGGCCACCATGCCGGTGCACCATCGCGCAGAGTTCCTTGACCTGGGCGTCGAACAGGCCGTAGGTGCTGGGGTAGGTGATCATCATCGCCGCCAGCTGCCGGGCATGGCGTTCGCACTTGGCCTGCAGGTCGGCCATGTCGACCTCGCCCTGGGCATTGCACTTGACCACCACCACCTGCAGGCCCGCCATCTGCGCCGAGGCCGGGTTGGTGCCATGGGCCGATTCCGGGATCAGGCAGATGCTGCGCTCGGCCTGTCCGCGCGAGGCGTGCCAGGCGTTGATCACCAGCAGGCCGGCATATTCGCCCTGCGAGCCGGCATTGGGCTGCAGGCTGATGCCGGCGTAACCCGTGGCCTGGCACAGCCAATGCCGAAGTTGCCGGTCGAGCTCGGCATAACCTTCACGCTGGGTGGCCGGTGAAAAGGGGTGGATGTGCGCAAACTCGGGCCAGGTGATGGCCAGCATCTCGCTGGTGGCGTTGAGCTTCATGGTGCAGGAGCCCAGCGGAATCATGCTGCGGTCGAGCGCCAGGTCCTTGTCGCTCAGGCTGCGGATGTAGCGCAGCATTTCGGTTTCGCTGTGGTGGGTGTTGAACACCGGGTGCGTCAGGAAGGGGCTGCTGCGGCGCAGCGATTCCGGAATCAGGGTGCCTCGGTGCTGCTCGAACAGCGCCGGCTCGGGCAGGGCCTGACCGGGGTGGGCAAACACGGCCCACAGCGCCATCACATCGGCGCGGCTGCTGGTCTCGTCCAGGTTGATGCCCAGCATCGTGTCGCCCCACTCGGGGTAGCGGCGCAGGTTCATGCCGGCGACCTCGGCCCGCGCGGCGATCTCGGCCGTGGCATGGCCGGTGTCCAGCGTGATGGCATCAAAGGCTGCGCTGGTGCGCAGCGTCACGCCCAGGCGGCGCAGCCCTTCGGCCAGCACCGCCGTCAACCTGGCCACCCGCAGTGCGATGCGCTTGAGGCCCTCGGGGCCGTGGTAGACCGCGTACATGCTGGCCATCACTGCCAGCAGCACCTGCGCCGTGCAGATGTTGCTGGTGGCCTTTTCACGGCGGATGTGCTGCTCGCGCGTTTGCAACGCCAGGCGGTAGGCGGGCTGGCCCTGGCTGTCGACCGACACACCCACCAGTCGGCCGGGCATCGAGCGCTTGTGCTCGTCGAGGCAGGCCAGATAGGCTGCGTGCGGGCCGCCATTGCCCATGGGCACGCCAAAGCGCTGGGTGTTGCCGACCACGATGTCGGCGCCCAGTTCACCCGGCGGCACGACCAGGGTCAGCGCCAGCAGGTCGGCGGCGACGATGAAGGCGGCCTGGTGGCCGTGGATGCGCTGCGCGTCACCGCGCAGATCATGCAGCGCGCCGCTGGTGGTGGGCACCTGCACCAGCGCGGCAAAGTAGTTGCCACCGTCGAGCAGTTGCTCCCATTCGTCGGCCGAGTTGGCCAGGGCCAGGCTCAGGCCCAGCGGCGCGGCGCGGGTGCGCAGCACCTCGATGGTCTGCGGGTGGCAGTCGCCGGCCACGACCAGGGTATTGCTCTTGCTCTTGACGCTGCGCTTGGCCAGAGTCATGGCCTCGGCCGCGGCGGTGGCCTCGTCGAGCATGCTGGCGTTGGCGATGGCCATGCCGGTCAGGTCGCAGACCATGGTCTGGAAGTTGATCAGTGCTTCCATCCGGCCCTGAGAGATCTCGGCCTGGTAGGGCGTATAGGCGGTGTACCAGGCAGGGTTTTCGAGGATGTTGCGCTGGATGACGGCCGGTGTGAACGTGCCGTGGTAGCCCTGGCCGATGAAGCTCTTGAGCAGCTTGTTCTTGCCCGCGATGAGCCGAAGCTCGGCCAGGGCCTGGGCTTCGCCGGCCACGGGCGGCAGGTCCATTGGCGCACTGCGCGCAATGCCTGCGGGCAGCAGCGCGGCGATCAAGGCCTGGCGCGATGCCGCGCCGATCACCGACAGCATCTGCGCCTGGTCGGCGGCATCCGGGCCGATGTGGCGGGCCTGGAACTCGGCCGGGTTTTCGAGTTCGGCCAGCGTGGGCAGGGGGGCAGTGGTCATGGTCAGGCGGTCTGCGCGGGGCAAACGGGGCAAGGTTCAGGCGTGGGGGCAGGTCACAGGGTCTTGAGCAGCGCGTCGTAGCCTGGGCTGTCCAGCAATTGCTCCAGTTCAGCCGGCTGGCTGAGCTTGATCTTGAAGAACCAGCCCGAGGCCAGGGGGTCGCTGTTGGCCAGTGACGGGTCGGCGCGCAGCGCCTCGTTGACCTCGAGCACCTCGCCGCTGACCGGGGCCAGGATGTCGGCAGCCGCCTTCACCGACTCGACCACCCCGGCCACCTCGCCCATGGCCAGCTGGCGGCCCACCTCGGGCAGTTCAACGAACACCACGTCGCCCAGCGCGTCCTGCGCATGCTGGGTGATGCCCACCACAGCGACGTCGTGGCGGCTGGCGTTGATCCATTCGTGGTCGGTGGTGAATTTGGTGGTCATGGTTTGGCCTGGCTGGGAAGGGGTTGAGAGGGATTGAAAAGACATCGGTACAAAACGAAAAGTGGGCAAGGGACCGGGAGGGTTCGGCTGCCCGGTTTTCAGCGCTTGTAGCGGTGCGGCACAAACGGCAGCGCCAGCACGCGCATGGGCAGTTTCCGGCCGCGCACGTCGGCCAGCACCTCATGGTGGGCAATGGCATGGTTGGCGGCCAGGTAGGCCATGGCCACGGGCTCTTGCCGGCTCGGGCTCAGCGTGCCACTGGTGACATGGCCCAGCTTGTGGCCCTTGGCGTCGTACAGCACCGCGCCTTCGCGCACCGGCACCCGTTCCAGGCCCAGCAGGCCGACGCGGCGCACGGCCGGTGGCGTGGTCAGCTGACCGGCAATGACCGAGGCGCCGGGGTAATGGCCTTCACGCGCGCCACCGGGCCGGCGAACCTTCTGGATCGCCCAGGACAGGCCGGCTTCAACCGGCGTGGTGGTGGTGTTGATGTCGTGGCCGTACAGGCACAGGCCGGCCTCGAGCCGCAGCGTGTCGCGTGCGCCCAGGCCGGCAGGCTTGACCTCGGGCTGGGCCAGCAGGGCGCGCGCCAGGTGCTCGGCGCGCTCAGCCGCCACCGATATCTCGAAGCCGTCTTCACCGGTATAGCCCGAACGGGTGATGAAGCATTCGGTATCGGCCAGGTTCACGTCGGCCCCGGACATGAAGCCCAACTGAGTCGCGCCCGGTGACAGCCGCGAGATGGCGTCCACCGCCTTGGGCCCCTGCAGCGCCAGCAGCGCCTGGTCGGGCATGGGCACCACGGTGGTCTTGTGGCCGATGTGGGTGACCAGGTGCTGCATGTCGGCGGCCTTGCAGGCGGCGTTGACGATGAGCAGCAGATGGCCGTCGCGGCGGGTGACCATCAAGTCGTCGAGCATGCCGCCGCTGCTGTTGGTGAAGAAGGCGTATCGCTGCTTGTACAGCGGCAGTTCCACGATGTCCTGCGGCAGCAAAGACTCCAGTGCCAGGTCCGCGCCGTCGCCCATCAGCTTGAGCTGGCCCATGTGCGAGACGTCGAACAGCGCGGCCGATTCGCGGCACTGGCGGTGCTCGGCCAGGATGCCGCCGGGGTAGTTCACCGGCATCGCGTAGCCAGCAAACGGCACCATCTTGGCACCCAGTTCAAGGTGCAGGCTGTGCAGCGGGGTTTGTTTCAGGTCTGAGGACATGGCGGACTCCAGCAGGGGCACGGGATGGTCACCGTTGCCGGTGTCCAAGGGCCCCCACTGTCCGCTTTACCTGAGAGATTGACGGTGCCGGTGTGCCGGTGGCCGCTTGCCCCTTCGGTGGGCAGACCAAGCGGCCTGCCTCTCTCCAGTGAGGAACGCCGGGGTTTCTGGCCCAGGCGCTTGCCAGTCCTTTTTGCCTGAGCGTTTGAAGCGGTGAAGCCTCTGCGCCTTCGGCGGCCTGCGTTGCAGACTCTCTCCTGGCCAAATCAGTGTAATGCACGGCGCGGGCCCTGGCGGGCCCCGGCGGGCCGCCACTTCATGCACATTCCTCGGGCTTCGCTGGATTTTCCGATGCCTGATTTCAGGCGATGATGGGCCATTCCCGCTGCGGCAGCACTGCCCGTTCCGGCTTCTGTTGCGCGGCCTGACCATCGACCACGACGCATGCCTGTGAAGGTAGAAGCCCTGTCATCGCCTGACGCCACGGCTGCGCCGCCAGCCGCGGTCAAGCCGGCTCGGGCAGACGGCCCAGGCCTGTGCGCCGCTGTCTGGCCGGCCACCCGCCCGGCCGTGCTGGCGCTGTTGCTGGGTGGTTTGCTGACCTGGTTGTTGCCGCTTGACGCCTGGCTCGACCGCCGCCATGACCTGCAGGTGAGTGCCTTTGCCCCTGGCGTTCCGATCGACGCCGCGCAGGTGGTCGATGTGGACGAGACCACGGTGTTGCGTCTGGGGCCCTGGCCGCTGCGGCGCGAGGTCTATGTGCCGGCCGGTCGCTGGCTGATCGAGCATGGTGCCCGGGCCGTGATGATCGGCATGTTGCTGGTCGATGGACGTGAGGGCGACACCAGCTTCGGTCAATGGCTGGCGCAGGCCGAGGTGCCGGTGATCCTGGGCGCCCGCAGCCTGCAGGGCGACGGTGAGTTGCGCCCGGCCCGAGCCCCCAGCCCCGGCTGCCGCGCCTGGCCCTTCCCGTCGTGGCAACTGCCGATGTGGGCCCGCGCCGACGGCCCGCAGCCCAGGCTGCCGCTGAACCGGGTGGGCGCGATGTCGGTCCCGCTGGACGCGGATGGCGTGCTGCGCCGGCTGCCGCTGTGGCAACAGGCCGGTGAATTGGCCTTGCCGTCGATGCCATTTGCCGCCTGGCTGGCCTTGCAGCCGACGGCCGCCGATCAATCGGTGGCTACCGGCTGGCAGTGCAGCCAGACCAGCCGGGGCACCGCCGCGCTGCACGGGCCCGCCGGCCAGTTCTGGCCGCTGGACGAATCGCACCGGGCCTTGCCCTGGCTGGCCCGACCCGACAGCGGGGCATCACCCATGCCGCTGTGGCAGGCGCATCAGGCTGCACAGGGCCTGCTGGCGCCTGCCGATGTCGCGGCGCTGGCCAGCCGGGTGCGGGGCCGGGTGGTGTTCATTGGCAGCAGCGCGGCGCTGGCAGACCAGGTCATGACGCCCCAGGGGCCACGCTCGGCCGCTGCGGTGCTGGCCGCCACCTACGATGCCCTGGCCCATGGCCGCCTGCTCAAACCCGCAGAAGCAGGACTGGTCGCCGGCTACCTGCTGCTGGGCCTGCTGCCTTGGGCGGCGTCTTTGTGCGTGCGAACCCGGTCTGCCCGGCCCCGGCCCCTCGTGCCGCTGCTGGCGGTGGGCCTGGCGCTGGCAATCTTGCTGGCCGCCGACAGCGCGCTGGTGGCCTGGCGGGCTCAGTTCAGCCAGATCGGTTGGCCGGTGGCCATGCTGCTGCTCATGGCCGCCGCCGAACTCTGGCGTTGGCAGCGCGGCACCGTGGCCGAACACCGCAGGCTGCGCGTGGCGCGGGCCGAGCTGATCGCCGCCAACCAGGTCAAGAGCGATTTTCTGGCCCATGTCAGCCACGAGATCCGTACGCCACTCAACGCCCTGCTCGGTGCAGCCGAACTGCTTGAACAAACGCCGCTGGATCTGGCACAACGCCGCCATGTCAGGCTGTTCAGCAGCGCCGGGCAGGAACTGATGCAGATGCTCAGCGACCTGCTCGACCTGTCCAAGCTCGAGGCCGGGCTGCTCGCGCTGCGGCGCGAACCGCTGTCGCTGTCGCGGCTGGTGGCGCAACAGGTCTTGCTGTTCGAGGCCCGCGCCAGCTTGAAGGGCCTGAGCCTGAGCGTGGATGCCCATCCCGACCTGCCTGAGCATGTGATTGGCGACGCCACCCGCCTGGCGCAGGTGCTGCGAAACCTGCTCTCCAACGCCGTCAAGTTCACCTCGGTGGGCAAGGTCACCCTGATGGTCGGTTTTGGCCGGCAGGCGCATGAATTGCGCTTTGCGGTCCACGACACCGGCATCGGCGTGCCGGCCGACCGTGCAGATCGGCTGTTCAAGCCCTACCAGCAGGCGCACGAGGCCTTGAACCAGGGCTACGGCGGTACTGGCTTGGGTCTGAGCATTTCGCGCCGGCTGGTTGAAGCCATGGGTGGCACGATCGGCCTGCGCAGCCGTGAAGGGCTGGGCTCGACCTTCTACTTTGAACTGCCTTTGCCGGCGACCTCGGCCAGGCCAGCCGACAGCCATGCGGCCGATGCCATGTCAGCGCAGCGAGCGCCACTACAGCTGCTGCCCGAGTCCGGCCATCACGGTCATCCCGAGCGCCGGGTGCTGGTCGCCGACGACAGCATGCACAACCTGGTGCTGGCCGAGGCCTGTCTGGACGGCCAAGGACTGCAGGTCGATTGCGTGCAGGACGGCGCGGCCGCGTTGCGGCGCTTCGAGCGCACGAGCTACCGCGTCGTTCTGCTCGACCTGAACATGCCGGTGATGGACGGCCTGCAGACCGTGCGGGCGATGCGCGAGCTGGAACAGCGGCGCGGGCGGCGGCCGGCGCTGATCATTGCGCAGACCGGCCGCAGCGACAGCGCCGACCTGGCCCAGGCACGGGCCGCCGGTTTTGACCTGCACCTGGCCAAACCCTACTCGCGGGCGCAGTTGCTGGCGGCGCTGGCCAATGGCCTTGATGTCGACGGCGCGGCTGCCTCGCCGACCTCTGCGCAAGCCCAGGCGCTGACGACAGCGCCGGACCTGCGCGAGGCCATCAGCCAGTTGCCGGACAGCGACCTGCCCTCGGCCGTGCAGCGCATGGGCAATGCCACGCTGTACGACCGGGTGCTGGACGTGGCCCGTGCGCCCTTGCTGGCCTTTGAGCAGCGTCTGGCGCAGGCGCTGGACACCGTGCCCTGCGACCTGGAACTGGCCCTGCGCCTGGCCCATGACCTGCAGGCCCTGGCCGCTACCCTGGGCCTGCCGGGGTTGGCGTCGGAGGCGCAGCGGCTGGAACGGGCTTTGGCCGTCACTGTGCTGCCGGCCGAGGACGCTGCGGTGCACCGGGGCCGGCAAGCGGTGTTGCAGCGCCTGGCTGAGCTGACTGCCCTGCTGGCGGCGGGCGCCAGGGCGGGCACGCAGCCTCGGCGCTGAGGGCCTGCTTCGGCTTGCCGCCGGGCAAGAAAAAAACCGGGCATGGAGCCCGGTTCGTTGGCTGCGGCGGGAAGCGAGCTTCAGCGGCCGTAGACCTTGCCAAACAAATCCCAGCTCTTGCCGTTGAACTTCATCAGCTGCTCGCGCTCGATCGGGTAGAAGTCGTCCGGACCGGTCTTGACGTTCACGCCCGGCAACAGCATGGGCAGGGTGATGTCGAGATTGGCGGCCTGCTTCATCACGTTTTCGCGCGTCAGGTTGTCGCCAGCCTGTTTGAGCACCTGGACCAAGGTCTGTGCCACGGTGTAGCCGTAGACGTTGAAGTTGTCTTTCAGGTCGCCGCTGGGGTGGTACTTCTTCATCCAGGCCAGCCAGTCGTCGTACTCCTTGCCCTTCTGGAACTGCGGGTCGGTCGGGTCCTTGATATAGGCGGCGGTGAAGATGCCCACGCCGTTTTCCAACCCGGCAGGGGTCATCACCGATCCCACCGAGCTGGACACGCTGTTCAGGTAATGCGCAGGCTTCCAGCCCAGATCGCCGGCTTTCTTGATCGCCTGGGCGGCGAACTTGGGCGTCGTCACGTTGAAGAAAGTGTCTGCGCCCGAGCCCTTGAGCGTCAGCATCTGGCTGTCCACCGTGGGGTCGGTGACCTCGTAACTGGCCTTGGACACGATCATGGTCCTGGCTTTGTCGCCCAGCCCATCTTCGAAGCCTTTCAGATAGTCCTTGCCGTAGTCGTCGTTCTGGTAGAGCACGGCGATCTTGGCATTGGGGTTGGCATCCAGAATGTGCGCGGCATAGATCTTGGCCTCGCTCTGGTAGTTGGGCTGCCAGCCCATGGTCCAGGGGAAGTTCTTCGGGTCGCCCCATTTGGTGGCGCCGGTGGCCACGAAAAGTTGCGGCACCTTGCGGGCGTTCATGTAGCGGTGGATGGCGCTGTTGGGCGGCGTGCCCAGTGGGTTGAAGATCAGCAGCACCTCTTCTTCCTCGACCAGCTTGCGCGCCATCTCGACCGTCTTGGCCGGGTTGTAGCCATCGTCGACCGCGACATACTTGATTTTTCGGCCGTTGATGCCGCCGTCGGCGTTGACCTTTTCGAAGTAGGCACCAATGGCCTTGCCGATGGCGCTGTAGGCCGACAGCGGGCCCGAGTACGGGTGGATAGAGCCGACCTTAATCTCCTTGTCGTCTGCTCCGGGGTCGTACTTTTTCTGCGCCATGGCGCTGCTGGCCATGGCGGAGGCGGCAATGCCTGTCAGCGCCAGCTTGGCGGCCTGGGTGAACAAACGTCTTTTCATGGTGTGTGTCTCCTGTGGGTGGGTTGACAAACATGGCAGGTGCAGGCGTTCAACGCCCTTGGCCGTGCCGGGGTGGACAGGGTCATCCCCTGGCTGCGGCACGCGGCCTGAACCGGTGCCACAGCGTCTTGAGCAGGCCCATCACGCCGCCGGGCATCAGGTACATCAGCCCGATCAGCACAGCGCCGTAAATGGCCCAGGGCGCTGATTTGGAAATGTCGTCGGCGATGTTCGGAATGAACTGGATGAAGATGGCGCCAAAGATCGCGCCTGAAATCGAGGCCAGGCCGCCCACCACCACGCCCACCAGCAGCGTGATCGACAGGAAGACCGGAAAGCTGTCGGGCGCCACAAAGGCCACGCAAATGCCGCCCAGTGCACCGGCCACGCCGGTGTAGGCCGCAGACACGCCGAAAGTGGTGGACTTGATCATCGGCAGGTTGATGCCCATGGCGGTGGCGGCGATCGGGTGGTCGCGGATGGCGATCAGCGCGCGGCCGATGCGCCCGCGCAGCAGGTTCCAGGCCAGCACGAACATCAGCGCCGCGACCAGCAATGAGAAGATGTAGAGCCAGCGGTCGGCCGACAGGGGCTGGTCGAACAGCCTGAACTCGAACGGCGGCTTCGGTTTGTTCAGCACGATGCCCTGCACGCCGCCGGTGTAGCCCTCGATCAGCTTGTACTTCAGCAGTTGCGGCACGGCCAGCGCAAAGGCGAAGGTGGCCAATGCCAAGTAATGCCCGGCCAGCCGCAGCGCCGGAAAGCCCATCAGAAAGCCAAAGCCGAAGCAGATCACGCCAGCGATGGGCAAGGTGGCCCAGTAAGGCATGCCACCATGGTCCATCAGGATCGCGGCCGTGTAGGCGCCGATGGCATAGAACGCGCCATGGCCGAGCGAGATCTGGCCATTGAAGCCGGTCAGGATGTTCAAGCCCAGGATCGCCACCGCATAGATGATGACCAGGTTGAACTGGAAAACGCGGTAGTTCTTGAAAAAGAAGGGCAGAACGAGCAACGCCGCCAGCAGCAGGGCAAAGATCAGCCAGGAGGTCTTGCGCGACATGCCGGTCATACCCGTGTCACCACGTTCTTGCCGAACAGGCCATTCGGTCTGAGCGTGAGCGTGGTCACGATCAGCACCAGGGCCACGCTGAGCTTGAGTTCGGTGCCGATGACATAGGCGCCGAGCAGGTTTTCCAGCACACCGACGATGAAGCCGCCGATCACTGCGCCGCCCGGGTTGTCGATGCCGCCCAGCAGCGCGGCGGCAAAGCCATAGAGCAAGATGCCGCTCATCATGTTGGGGTCGAGGTAGACCACCGGCGCGACCATCATGCCGGCCACTGCGCCGATGGCCGCAGCCAGGCCCCAGCCCATGGCCAGCATCCACGACACGCGGATGCCCACCAACCGGGCCGATTCAGGGTTCTGTGCCGCCGCGCGCATGGCCAGGCCCACCGGCGTGAAGCGAAAGAAGGCCCACAGTGCTGTCAGCACACACAGCATCACTGCCACCGAGCCCAGGTCATGGGCGCTGAAGTACTTGCTGGCCAGCGCCGAATGCTGCGGGAAGGGGCTGGGGAAGGCCTTGATGGTGTGCTCGAAGATCCATCCGGCCAGGGAATTGAAGATCACCAGCAGGCCGATGAAGACGATCACATTGGTCAGCACCGGCGCTTTTTCAACCGGCCGGATGATGATGCGCTGCACCAGCAGCCCACCGACGAAGCTGATCGCCACGGTGGCGAAGAAGGCGCCCCAATAGGGCCAGCCGGACTGGATCAGCGCCCAGGCGATGAAGGTGCTGAAGGTGGCCATTTCGCCCTGGGCGAAATTGATGTGGTGGGTGGCCTGGTAAATCATCACCAGCGCCAGCGCCACGCTGCCGTAGATGCCGCCGTTGGCCAGGCCGGAGAACAATTGGTGCAGGAAGGCGTCCATGTCTCTCTTTTGGAGTTGGTGAGCGGCAAGCCGGTCGCCAGGCAGCGCGGGTGCGCTCAGTAGCCGAGGTAGGTGCGGCGCACCGACTCGTCACGCTTGATCTCGGCCGCCGGCCCCTGCAGCGCCACCCGGCCGGTCTCCAGCAGGTAGGCATGGTGGGCCAGGTCCAGCGCCAGGCTGGCGTTCTGTTCCACCACCAGCATGGTCACGCCGTCTTCCTTGTTGATGCGCCGCATGATGCGGAAGATCTCGGCCACGATCAGCGGCGCCAGGCCGAAGGACGGCTCGTCCAGCAGCAGCAGCCGGGGCTTGAGCATCAGCGCACGGCAGATGGCCAGCATCTGCTGCTCGCCGCCTGACAGCGTGCCCGCCTGCTGATGGCGGCGCTCGGCCAGGCGCGGAAAGCGCTCGTACATGTGTTCCATGTCGCGTGGCACCTGGGCCCGGTCGTGGCGCACATAGGCGCCGAGCTTGAGGTTGTCTTGCACCGACAGCGCGGTGAAGGTGCCGCGCCCGTCGGGCACGTGGGCCACGCCCTGGCGCACCACATGTTCGGTGGCCTTGCCCACCAGCTGCTGGCCTTCAAACTCCAGGCTGCCCGAAGTTTGCACCATCTGGCAGATCGCGCGCAGTGTGGTCGTCTTGCCGGCACCGTTGGCGCCCAGAATGGCGGTGATCTGCCCGGGCTGCAGGCTGAAGTCGATGTCGAACAGGGCCTGGGTGGTGCCGTAGAAGGCACACAGCTTCTTCGCACTCAGCATCTCAGCCATGGGCCGCCTCGGCGTCTTCGTCTTCTTTGGCAGGCGCGCCCAGGTAGGCCTCGATGACCTCGGGGTGCTGCTGGATCTCGGCCGGTGTGCCCTCGGCGATCTTGCTGCCGAAGTTCAGCGCCACGATGTGGTCGGACACGGCCATCACCAGGCTCATGTGGTGCTCGACCAGCAGCACGGTGATGTTCAGCTTGTCGCGGATGCTCTTGATCAGCGTGCCCAGGTCGGACAGTTCTTCGTGGTTCAGCCCGGCTGCGGGTTCGTCCAGCAGCAGCAGTTTGGGCTGCGCGGCCAGCGCGCGGCCCAGCTCCACTTTTTTCTGCGTGCCGAAGGGCAGGTCGCCGACGGGCCGGTCGGCAAACTCGGTCAATCCCAGCTGGTCCATGATGCCTTCAGCCTGAGCGACCAGGCGGCGCTCTTCGGCGCTGACGCTGGGCAGGCGCAGCGCGCTGGCAATGAAGCCGGCCTGCGAGCGGCTGTGCGCGCCGATCATGATGTTCTGCCGAACTGGCAAGGTGCGGAACATGGCCAGGTTCTGGAAGGTGCGGCCCATGCCCAGCGCGGCAATGCGGTGGGTGGGCAGGGCGGTGATCGACTCGCCCTCAAACAGAATGTCGCCTTCCTGGTAGTTGTACAGCCGTGACAGGCAGTTGAACAAGGTGGTCTTGCCCGCGCCATTGGGCCCGATCAGGCCGCAGACCTGGCCGCGCGTCACGTCAAAGCTGACCTTGTCCAGCGCCACGATGCCGCCGAAGCGCACGGTGACACCTCTCACGCTGAGCAGCGGGCTTGAGTCTGCTGCGGCTGCTGTCATTGGCGTGGAGTCTCCTGTGTGGCGTCAACCCCGGGTGAGGATCGCCTGGGGTGCGCCGTTTATAGGGGGCTGCCGGGTCAGCGGCTACGGGGGCTTGCCCTGACACACCGGTGACATGGCCGTGGCCGCACAGCGTGATTCAGCACGTCCGGGCGCGCTTGTGCGACCATGGCTTTGGCTTTGGCTCTGGCTCTGGCTCTGGCTCTGGCGCAGGGATGGCCGCGGCGCCGGTGCGCGGTGCACCAGCGTGGCCGGCGTGGCCGACGACCCAGGCCAGATCCAGGAGGCCCACCATGAGCGACCCAAGCCAGCACGACCCGCAGCCGAGCGACCCGTTCAACCAGCAGTTGCCGCGCCAGTCGGCCAACCATGTGGCGCTGTCGCCGACCAGCTTTGTCGAGCGCAGCGCCGAGGTCTTTGGCGACCTGCCGGCCGTGGTGCATGGTGCGCGCCGCTACACCTGGGCCCAGACCCGCGAGCGCAGTGCCCGGCTGGCCGCCGCGCTGCAGGCGCTGGGTGTAGGCCGGGGCCACACGGTCAGCGTGATGCTGCCCAACACGCCGGAGATGCTCGAGGCGCACTACGCCGTGCCGGCCATCAACGCGGTGCTGAACACGCTGAACACCCGTTTGGACGCCGCGCTGCTGGCCTGGCAGATCAGGCACTGCGAGGCCCGTGTGCTGATCACCGACTGCGAGTTTTCCGCCCAGATCGGCCCCGCGCTGCAGTTGCTGCGCGGGCAGCATGGCCTGAGCTTGACGGTGATCGACGTCGATGACAGCGAGTACACCGGCGCCGGGGCGCGCGTGGGCAGCCAGGCCTACGAAGCCCTGCTCGCCGCGCATGAACCGCTGGCGCTGCTGGCCGGGCCGGCGGATGAATGGGACGCCATTGCCGTGAGCTACACCTCGGGCACCACCGGCGACCCCAAGGGCGTGGTCACCCACCACCGCGGCGCCTACCTCAATGCGGTGTGCAATGCCGTGACCTGGACCATGCCGCACTTTCCACGCTACCTGTGGACGCTGCCGATGTTCCATTGCAACGGCTGGTGTTTCCCGTGGACGGTGGCGATGCTGGGCGGCACCCATGTCTGCCTGCGGCGGGTCGAGGCCGCCGCCATCCTGGGCGCAATGCGTGAACACCGGGTCGACCATTACTGCGCTGCGCCCATCGTGCA
Organism: Betaproteobacteria bacterium; assembly: GCA_031417735.1. Classification (GTDB taxonomy): domain Bacteria; phylum Pseudomonadota; class Gammaproteobacteria; order Burkholderiales; family Burkholderiaceae_C; genus Pseudaquabacterium. The sequence goes on along the minus strand of JANOWE010000134.1, from coordinate 8,229 downwards.
CAGCCTGTTGATCAACGCGCCGGCCGAGCAGCGCGAAGGCATTGACTGGCCGCTGCGCGGCATGGTGGCCGGCGCCGCGCCACCGGCGGCCATGATCGAGGGCATGGCCCGGATCGGCATCCACATCACCCATGTCTACGGCCTGACCGAGGTCTACGGGCCGGCAGCGGTGGCGGTCCAGCGGCCAAGCTGGGCGCAGGCTGATCTGTCCGAGCAGACGCGACTGAACGGCCGCCAGGGGGTGCGCTACCCGCTGCAGGAGGGCATGGCCGTGCTCGACCCCGACACCCTGCAGGAAGTGCCCGCCGACGGCCAGACCATGGGCGAGATCATGTTCCGGGGCAATATCGTGATGAAGGGCTACCTGAAGAACCCGGCGGCCACGGCCAAGGCCTTCGAAGGCGGCTGGTTCCACACCGGCGACCTGGCAGTGGTCGAGCCCGACCGCTACGTCAAGATCCGCGACCGCAGCAAGGACGTGATCATTTCCGGCGGCGAGAACATCAGCTCGATCGAGGTCGAAGACGCGTTGTACCGCCACCCCGCCGTGCTGGCCTGCGCCGTGGTGGCCAAGCCCGACCCGAAATGGGGCGAAACGCCGCTGGCCTTTGTCGAGACCAAGGCCGACGCGCAGGTCACGGCGGCCGATCTGGTGGCGCACTGCAAAGGCCTGCTGGCGGGCTACAAGGTGCCGCGAGAGATCCGCTTTGAGGCCATCCCGAAGACCTCCACCGGCAAGATCCAGAAATTCCAGCTGCGTGAGCGCGCCCGCGAGGGCAATCGCAAGAGCTGATCAAATGCTCATCATGCCGACCATCGACGACCCGCTGCTGCTGCGCCAGGATGATGCCCGTGGCGTGGTGACGCTCAGGCTGAACCGGCCGCAAGCCTTCAACAGCCTGAGCGAAGGCTTGCTGGATGCGCTGCAGACCGAGCTGGACGCACTGGCCGACGACCCCGCGCTGCGCGTGCTGGTGATCACCGGCCAGGGCCGCGCGTTCTGCGCCGGCCATGATCTGAAGGAAATGCGCGCCGAGCCCTCGGCCGCCTACTACCAGCGCTTGTTTGCGCAGTGCAGCCGCATGATGCTGGCCATCCAGCGGCTGCCGGTGCCGGTGATCGCCCGCGTCCAGGGCCTGGCCACGGCCGCCGGCTGTCAGTTGGTGGCGATGTGCGACCTGGCGGTGGCCTCGGCCGACGCCCGCTTTGCCGTCAGCGGTGTCAACCTGGGCCTGTTCTGCGCCACGCCCAGCGTGGCTTTGAGCCGCAACCTGGGCCGCAAGGCGGCGTTCGAGATGCTGGTCACCGGTGGCTTTATCAGCGCCCACGACGCGCTGGCCAAGGGCCTGGTCAACCGCGTGGTCGCGCCCGAAGCGCTGGACACCGAAGTTGAAGCCCTGGTCGGCAGCATCGTCGCCAAGCCGCAGTTGGCGCTGCGCCTGGGCAAGGCCTTGTTCTACCGCCAGCTGGAAACGGGGATGGCCGCCGCCTACGACGACGCCGCGTCGACCATGGCCTGCAACATGATGGACGCCAGCGCGCTGGAAGGTGTGCAGGCCTTCATCGACAAGCGGCCGCCACACTGGTGAGGCCCGGCCTGCGCGGGCAGGCGAGCAGGGCCACTACTTCGACGACACCTTGTGCCGCATCAACTGGCCCTTCTCGCGCTCCCAGTCGCGCTCCTTCTCGGTGTTGCGCTTGTCATGCTGGGCCTTGCCCTTGGCCAGGGCCACGTCGACCTTGATCAGGCCGCCCTTGAAATGCAGGTTCAGCGGCACCAGGGTGAAGCCGCGCTGCTCGATCTTGCCGATCAGGCGGCGGATCTCGTCCTTGTGCATCAGCAGCTTCTTGGTCCGATCGGGCTCGGGCAGCACATGGGTCGACGCCGAGCGCAGCGCATTGATGCGGCAGCCGATCAGGAACAATTCTCCGTTCTTGATCACCACATAGCCGTCGGTCAGCTGCACCTGGCCGGCGCGGATGGCCTTGATCTCCCAGCCGCTGAGCACCACCCCGGCCTCGTGCCGCTCGTCGATGTGGTAGTCGTAGCGGGCGCGCCGGTTCTCGGCGACCACACTGATTTTTGGCGGCGCCTTGGGGGCGTCTTTGGGCGCGGCTTTGGGCGGCGGGGTTCTGGTGGGCTGGGAAGCAGACATGGGCGACGTTGGCCGGTGCGGCAGGGCCGAGGCCCGTGCAATGGGGGCAGAGCGAAGACTCTGGGACCCTAGAATTGCGCCATTGTATGAAGCACGTCAAGAAGTCCGTTCTGCTCTGGTACTCACCGCGCGAGATGTTCGATCTGGTGGTGGCGGTGCAGGCCTACCCCAGTTTCCTGCCCTGGTGCCACAAGGCCGAGGTGTTGTCGCAAGAACCCGATGCGGTGACGGCGCGCCTGCACCTGCAGTTTGCCGGCCTGCGCCATGCCTTCACCACCCGCAATGTGCAGGTGCCCGAGCAGTCGGTGACGATGGAGTTGGTGGACGGTCCATTTTCGGTGCTCGACGGCCTGTGGCAGTTCAAGCAACTGGGTGCGCAGGGCCAGGCCCCCGCCTGTCGGGTTGAGTTCGAGCTGCGCTATGCGTTTTCCAGCGCCGCCTTCGAGGCCGTGCTCAGCCCGGTGTTCGACCGCGTGGCCAACACCTTCATCGACTCCTTCGTGCAGCGCGCCGAGCAGGTCTACGGTGAGCGTTGACACTGTCGCCAGCCGGCCTGGCGGCGACCAGGCGATACAGGTCGAACTGTTCTACGCGGCGGCGCCGCAGGACTGCCTGCACTGCCAGTTGGCGCTGCCCGCCGGCGCCACGCTGTGGCAGGCACTGCAGGCCAGCGGTCTGGCAACGCGACTGGCGCTGGACCTGACGGCCTGCCGCAAGACTGGCCACGCCGCCGGGCTGGCGATGAGCATCTGGGGCCGCTTGTGCGGCGTCGACACGCCGCTGCACAGCGCAGACCGGGTGGAACTGACCCGGCCGCTTCAGGTCGACCCCAAGGAGGCCCGCCGGCTGCGCTACCGGCGCGACGGGCTCAAGAAGAAAAACGGGCCGCGCGGGCCCTGAAGCCTGCCCGCGCAGCCATCACCGGCATTCGCTGCTGACCACCTGGCGCGCCTGCTGCGCCTCGAGCTGGCGGGTGGCATCGTCCACCACCACGCGTTCGCCCCGTGCGTCGAGGCGAATCATGCGCTGGCCGCTGTCCAGCATGGCCAGTTGCGCGCGGGCGCGCTGGCAGTTGCCGGCACGCTGCTCGGCCAGGCGGGCTTCGTCGGCCCGGGCCTTGGCCAGTGACTCCTGTTCGGCGCGGCGCTGCCGGGCCTGCAGTTCGGGGTCGGTCGGCGGGCGGATGACGGCCACTGCGGCGCTGGCCGACACAGACGGTGCGGTGGCCGCAGAGGGCGCTGGCGCCTGGCGTGGTGCCGGCCGCTGCAGCACGTCCTTGTCCGCAATGTCAGTCGGCGGCGGCAGGTCGCTGACATGGGTCTGGCCCCGGCTGTCTTTCCATTTGTACTGGGCCCAGGCGGCCGGGCTGGCCAGCCACAGCGCACACAGCAGGCCGGTCAACAAGGCGGCGGTGGAGGTTCGAACAGGGCTCACGCGATGGGCTCCGCGACACAGGAAGGGCGGCGCCCAGTTTAGCGATGCCGGCCTGACACCGTCCCGCCCAGGGCGCGACAAAGTCCCGCCTCCTTGGCGGTCCGTATAATCGTTTTTTGCGTACGGAGCTTTCCCATGCGCCTTTTAGGCAAAGCGCTCACCTTCGACGATGTATTGTTGGTGCCGGCTTTTTCCCAGGTGTTGCCCCGCGACACCAGTCTGGCGACCCAGCTGTCGCGCAACATCCGCCTGAACCTGCCGCTGGTTTCGGCCGCGATGGACACCGTCACCGAATCGCGCCTGGCCATTGCCATCGCGCAAGAGGGCGGCATCGGCATCGTGCACAAGAACTTGAGCCCCAAGCAGCAGGCGGCCGAGGTGGCGCGCGTCAAACGCTACGAGTCGGGTGTGCTGCGAGACCCCATCACCATCTCGCCCGGTGTGCCGGTGCGCGACGTGATGGCGTTGTCCAGGCAGCATGGCATCTCGGGCTTTCCGGTGATCGAAGACGGCCGCGTGGTGGGCATCGTCTCCGGCCGCGACCTGCGCTTCGAGACCCGGCTTGACCTGCCGGTGCGCGAGATCATGACCCCGCGCGAGCGCCTGATCGTGGTGCCTGAGTCCGCCACCATCGACGACGGCAAGGCGCTGATGCACAAGCACAAGCTCGAACGCGTGCTGGTGGTCAACGAGCAGTTTGAACTGCGTGGGCTGATGACCGTCAAGGACATCACCAAGCAAACCAGCTTTCCGAACGCCGCCCGCGACGCCCATGGCAAGCTGCGCGTGGGCGCGGCGGTGGGCGTGGGCGAAGACACCGACCTGCGCGTTGAACTGCTGGTCAAGGCTGGCGTGGACGTGCTGGTGGTGGACACCGCCCATGGCCATTCGACCGGCGTGATCGAGCGCGTGCGCTGGGTCAAGAAGCACTACCCGCAGGTCGACGTGATTGGCGGCAACATCGCCACCGGCGAGGCTGCCCTGGCCCTGGTCGAAGCGGGTGCGGACGCGGTCAAGGTCGGCATCGGCCCGGGCTCGATCTGCACCACCCGCATCGTCACCGGTGTGGGCGTGCCGCAGATCATGGCCATCGACTCGGTCAGCAAGGCCCTGGCCGGCAGCGGCGTGCCGCTGATTGCCGATGGCGGCGTGCGCTACTCGGGCGACCTGGCCAAGGCCATTGCCGCCGGCGCGCACACGGTGATGATGGGCGGCGCCTTTGCCGGCACCGAAGAGGCGCCTGGCGAGGTCGTGCTGTACCAGGGCCGCAGCTACAAGAGCTACCGCGGCATGGGTTCCATCGGCGCGATGCAGCAGGGCTCGGCCGACCGCTACTTCCAGGACGGCGGCAGCAGCACCCAGAGCAGTTCGGCCAAGCTGGTGCCCGAGGGCATCGAAGGCCAGGTGCCCTACAAGGGCTCGGTGGTGGGCATCATCTTCCAGATGGCCGGTGGCCTGCGGGCGTCCATGCACTACTGCGGCTGCGCCGACATCGAGCAGATGCAGACCAAGTCACAGTTTGTCGAGATCACCTCGTCGGGCATCCGCGAGAGCCACGTACATGACGTGCAGATCACCAAGGAAGCGCCAAATTACCGCATGGAATGAGCGTGTCTGAGGGCGTGACGAAGGCCGGACCGGCCCGCCCGGCCCGGGGTGGTCGCCGGCCGGCGATGCTGTTCATCCTGCTCACCGTGCTGATCGACATGATCAGCATCGGCCTGATCGTGCCGGTGCTGCCGCTGCTGGTGGGCACCTTCACCTCCAGCACCACCGAGCAGACCTTCTGGTTTGGCGCGGTGGCGCTGAGCTTTGGCGTGGCCAACTTCTTCGCTTCACCGGTGCTGGGCGCGTTGAGCGACAAATACGGCCGGCGCCCGGTGCTGCTGATCGGCTTTGCGGGCCTGGCGCTGAGTTTTCTCGTCACGGGCCTGGCCACCGCGCTGTGGATGCTGATCGCCGTGCGCCTGGTCAGTGGCGCGATGCAGGCCAATGCGGCGGTGGCCAACGCCTATGTCGCCGACATCACCGAGCCGCAGGACCGGGCGCGCCGCTTCGGCCTGGTCGGCGCGATGTTCGGCCTGGGCTTCACGCTGGGGCCGGTGATGGGCGGGCTGCTGGGGTCGATCGACCTGCACCTGCCGTTCTTCGTCGCCGGCGGCCTGTCCGTGTGCAACTGGCTGTACGGCTGGTTCGTGCTGCCCGAGTCATTGCCGCCCGAGCGACGCAAGCCCTTCGAGTGGCGCCGCGCCAACCCCTTTCATGCCCTGCAGGGCCTGAGCCGGCTGCAGGGCGTGGGCCCGCTGGTGGTGGTCATCGGCCTGGCCAGCCTGGCCCAGTTCACGCTGCACAACAGCTTTGTGCTGTACACCACCTTCAAGTTCGGCTGGGGTCCGGCGCAGAACGGCTGGGCGCTGTTCACCGTGGGCCTGATGTCGGTGCTGGTGCAGGGCTTCTTGCTCAAGCACCTGTTGAACCGCTTCACCGCCCGCACCCTGGCCACCGTGGGCCTGGCGGCGTCGACGCTGACCTATTTCTCGTTTGGCGCGGTGACCGAAGGCTGGATGATGTTCGTGGTCATCGTGCTGGGCAACCTGCTCGGCGGCGGTGCGGCGGCGGTGATCCAGAGCCTGGTCTCCAATGCCGCCGACAGCCGCAGCCAGGGCACGACCATGGGCTCGGTGGCAGCGCTGAACAGCATGATGGCGGTGATCGCGCCGGTGGTCAGTGCGCCGCTGCTGGGCCTGGTCTCGCACCTGCCCGCCGGTGACTGGCGGATGGGTCTGCCGTTCTACTTCTGCGCCAGCCTGCAGCTCATTGGCACGCTTACCGCCATCCGCCATTTCCGCCGCGCCGGCCTGCCCCCGGCGGCGCCAGCCCTTGCCTGAAACCCCGTTGCCAGACACATTGCCGAAGCCCGCCATGCACCACAGAATCCTGATCCTCGACTTCGGCTCACAGGTCACCCAGCTCATTGCGCGGCGCGTGCGCGAGGCGCATGTCTACTGCGAGATCCACCCGAACGATGTGTCGGATGCCTTCATCCGCGACTTCGGCGCCAAGGCCATCATCCTCAGCGGCAGCCATGCCAGCACCTACGAGGACCACCAGCTGCGCGCGCCGCAGGCGGTGTGGGACGCCGGTGTGCCGGTGCTGGGCATCTGCTACGGCATGCAGACCATGGCGGCGCAGCTGGGCGGCAAGGTCGAATGGAGTGACCACCGCGAGTTCGGCTACGCCGAGTTGCGGGCGCACGGCCACACCCGGCTGCTGCAGGGCATCCAGGACTTCGGCACGGCCGAAGGCCACGGCATGCTCAAGGTCTGGATGAGCCATGGCGACAAGGTCACCGCCTTGCCGCCGGGCTTCAAACTGATGGCCAGCACGCCCAGCTGCCCGATCGCCGGCATGGCCGACGAGTCACGCGGCTACTACGCGCTTCAGTTCCACCCCGAGGTCACCCACACCCTGCAGGGCACGGCGATGCTGACGCGCTTTGTGCGCGACATCGCCGGCTGCGCCGGTGACTGGGTCATGGGCAGCTATGTCGACGAAGCCGTGGCCCGCATCCGCGAGCAGGTGGGTGACGAAGAGGTCATCCTGGGGCTGTCGGGCGGTGTCGATTCCAGCGTGGCCGCCGCACTCATCCACCGCGCGATCGGCGACCAGCTGACCTGTGTGTTTGTCGACCACGGCCTGCTTCGCCTGAACGAGGGCCAGATGGTGATGGACATGTTTGCCGGCCCGGATTCCACGCTGGGGCATGCCAAGGTGGTGCATGTGCAGGCCGCCGAGCAGTTCCTGGGCCACCTGCAGGGCGTGACCGACCCCGAGCAGAAGCGCAAGATCATCGGCCGCGAGTTTGTCGAGGTTTTTCAGGCCGAGGCCGCCAAGCTCAAGGCGGCCGATGCCCGCTCCCACGGCGCCAAATGGCTGGCCCAGGGCACGATCTACCCCGACGTGGTGGAAAGCGGCGGCAGCCACACCAAGAAGGCCACGATCAAGAGCCACCACAACGTGGGCGGCTTGCCGGCCACGCTGGGCCTGAAGCTGCTGGAGCCGCTGCGCGAGTTGTTCAAGGACGAGGTGCGCGAACTGGGCGTGGCGCTGGGCCTGCCGCCGGCCATGGTCTACCGCCACCCGTTCCCGGGCCCCGGCCTGGGCGTGCGCATCCTGGGCGAGGTCAAGCCCGAGTTCGCCGCGCTGCTGCAGCGCGCCGACGCGATTTTCATCGACGAACTGCGCGCGGCCATCGACCCGGCCAGTGGCAAGAGCTGGTACGACCTGACCAGCCAGGCCTTCGCCGTGTTCCTGCCGGTCAAGAGCGTGGGCGTGATGGGTGACGGCCGTACCTATGAATGGGTGGTGGCCCTGCGCGCGGTGCAGACCAGCGACTTCATGACCGCCGACTGGGCCGAGCTGCCCTATAGCCTGCTGAAGAAGGTGAGCAGCCGCATCATCAACGAGGTGCGAGGCATCAACCGCGTCACCTACGACGTCAGCAGCAAACCGCCGGCGACGATTGAATGGGAGTGAGGAGTTCAGTCGCTGGCGCTACAAAAGACCGCTGTCGGCGGCGCCTGTGACCTCACAGTGCCGGCCATTATGAGAAGACCCCAGTTATGAGAAGTCCGGGGTT
>JANOWE010000133.1:0-9827 GCA_031417735.1 Betaproteobacteria bacterium | reverse complement strand
GTCGAGTCGGGCAAGCTGTCGTTGTCGCTCGAATCGATGTCGGTGGCCGAGGTCCTGGCCGACTGCCAGGCCATGATCGAGCCCCAAGTGCACAAAAGCGGCATCCAGGTCTTCTTCCCGGCGCCTCATGGCCCGTGGGTGATTCGGGCCGACCGCACCCGGGTCAAACAGGTGCTGCTGAACCTGCTGTCCAATGCCATCAAGTACAACCGCGTCGGCGGCCGCGTCGACGTGCGTTGCGAGGTCAGTGTCGAGGGCCGCACGCGCGTCAGCGTGCACGACACAGGCGAAGGCCTGTCGCCCGACAAGCTGTCGCAGCTGTTCCAGTCCTTCAACCGCCTGGGGCAAGAGTCCGGCGCGCAAGAAGGCACCGGCATCGGCCTGGTGATGAGCAAGCGCCTGGTCGAACTGATGGGTGGACGCATCGGCGTGGACAGCAGCGTGGGCGTAGGCAGCGTCTTCTGGTTCGATCTCGATTCCAGCGCCGCCGTGCAGGCGCACGCCGAGCCCGACGATATCCGGCCGGCGACGGCACTGTGCAGGGCGCCTGACGCCGCTCAGCGCACCCTGCTGTACGTCGAGGACAACCCGGCCAATCTGTTGCTGGTTCAGCGCCTGCTTGAGCGCCGACCCGACATCCGCATGCTCAGTGCACCCGACGGCCGCAGTGGGGTCGAGATGGCACACGCCCACCAGCCCGACGTGATCCTGATGGACATCAACCTGCCGGGCATCAACGGCATCACGGCGCTGCGCATCCTGTCCGAGAGCGCCGCAACGGCGGACATCACGGTGGTGGCACTGAGCGCCAACGCGATGCCGCACGACATCGAGAAGGGCTTGCAGGCAGGCTTCTTCCGCTACATGACCAAACCCATCAAGGTGGGCGAGTTCATGGACACGCTGGACGCGGCGCTGGCCCAGGCGCTGTCTGTGCAGGAAGGAAACCACCCATGAAGCTGCCCGAAGCCGATATCCTCGCCGCCCGCATCCTGATCGTCGACGATCAGGAGGCCAACGTGCACCTGCTCGAGCGCTTGCTCGGCGAGGCCGGCTACAGCGCCGTGGCCTCGACAGCTGACCCATTGCAGGTCTGCAGCCTGCACCGCAGCAACGACTACGACCTGATCCTGCTTGACCTGCAGATGCCGGTGATGGACGGCTTTCAAGTCATGGCGGCGCTGAATGCCGATGCCGGTGACAGCTACCTGCCGGTGATCGTGCTCACGGCCCAGCCCGGGCACAAGCTGCAAGCCCTGCAATCCGGCGCCAAGGACTTCATCAGCAAACCCTTCGACCTGCTGGAGGTCAAGACACGCATCCGCAACATGCTCGAGGTGCGGCTGCTGTACCGTCGACTCGAAGCCCACAGCGACGTGCTTGAGAGCACGGTGCTCGAGCGCACGGTCGAACTGCGTGAAAGTGAGGCCCGATTCCGCAGCCTGACCGCGCTGGCCTCGGATTGGCACTGGGAGCAGGACAAGGACGACAAATTCACCAACGTCACGGGTCCGGTGCTGGAAATGCTGGGCCTGCGCGTTGCGTCGCAAACCAACTCCGCCGCGAGCGGGCTGGAGAGCGGCTGGAACGAAGCCGAGCGTGCTGCGCTGCGCGCGGTCATCGCGGCCCGGCAGCCCTTTCTGGACTTTGCCATCAGCCGTGTCGATGCCGACGGCGCGGTGCAGCATTTCCGCGTCAGCGGCGAGCCGATGTTCACGCAGTTCTGCCAGTTCATCGGCTACCGCGGCGTTGGCGTCAAGATGAGCGCGCCACCCGCCGGCGTGAACTGGTGCTGACGCAGGAACTCGTGGCTGGCATGCTCGGGGTGCGCCGGGAGAGCCTCACCGAGGCCGCCATCGAGCTGCAGCAGGCGGGCTACATCGGCTACCGCCGCGGTCACATCAGCGTTCACGACAGCAAGGGCCTGCAGACGCGCGCCTGCGAGTGCTACGGTGTGGTCAAGAAAGAGCTGGCGCGGCTGCTGTGCATCGATCGCTTGCGACAAGACGCGGTGTAGACGCTTCAGCTCCCGATCGTCGAACGATGTGTGACCGCCCTGGGGCCGGTTGAAACCCGGGACGCAGCGCAGCACCGTGCTCCGGGCAGGCCACAATCGCATGGGTCAGGCGCTTGACGCCAGCTTGAACCCGCTGCGAAAGGCTTGCACCAGATGATCGGAATCACCGGCCACGGGGCCTATGTGCCCAGACAGAGGCTCAACCGCGCTGCCGTCGTGGCGGCACATGCCTGGTACGCGCCACACCTGGCGGCCAAGGCCGGCGGTGCGCGGGCCATGGCGCATTGGGACGAGGACAGCATCACCATGGCCGTGGCGGCGGCGCGTGACGCACTGTGCGGCAGCCTGGGCGCCTTGCAAGACCGCAGCGCCATTCACAGCGTGGTGCTGGCGTCCAGCACGCTGCCCTTCGCCGAGCGACTGAATGCCGGCGTGGTGGCCGAGGCGCTGACGCTGGCGCCCGAGGTGCAGGCGCAGGACGTGACCGGCAGCCAGCGCGCGGCACTGGCGGCATTGAGCGGCGCGCTGGACCGCGCTGCCTCACGCGCGGCAGCCGGGCTCACCGGCCATGGCCTGGTGCTGGCCGCCGACAATCGCCAGGCCCAGCCCGCCAGCACGCAGGAACTTGACTTTGGCGACGGCGCCGCCGCGCTGCTGGTCGGCCATGAAGGCGTGATCGCCGAGCACCTCGCCACGGCCACCACCAGCGTCGACTTCGTCGACCATTTTCGCCAGACCGGCGAGACCATCGACTACCACTGGGAAGAGCGCTGGGTGCGCGACGAAGGCATCACCAAGCTGGTGCCGCCCTGCGTGGCGGCCGCGCTGGCCCAGGCTGGCGTGGCGGCTGAACAGGTCGACCACTTCATCTTCCCGAGTACTTTCGCCAAGATCGACCAGCAACTGGCCAAGGCCCTGGGCATCCGCGCCGATGCGGTGGTGGACGCACTGGCCAGCAGTGTGGGCGACACCGGCGTGGCCCATGGCCTGCTGCTCTTGTCCGGTGTGCTCGAACGCGCCCAGCCCGACCAGCTGGTGGTGCTGGCGATGTTCGGCAGCGGGGTGCAGACTCATGTGTTCCGCACCACCGCGCTGGTCACCCGGTTTCGGCCCCGTCTGGGTCTGTCGCAGTGGTTGGCACGCGGCGTCGTCGAAACCCAGTACACCAAGTTCCTGTGGTTCAAGCAGCAGCTGGCGCTGGATCGCGGCGTGCGCGGTGAGCAAGACCGCAAGACCGCGCTCAGCACCGCTTGGCGCCACCACCAGGCGCTGCTGGGCCTGGTAGCGGGGCGCTGCAGCCTGAGCGGTGACGTGCACTTTCCGCCGACGCGGCTGTCCTACCAGCCCGGCGCGCCGCAACTCGACACCCAGCAGCCGCACCCGCTGGCCGAGCGACGGGCCAAGGTGCTGAGCTGGTCGGCCGAGTACCTGACCTTCCACCGTTCACCGCCCAACTGCTATGGCCAGGTCGACTTTGACGGCGGTGGCCGCATCCTGATGTCGTTCACCGACGTGGCGCCGGGCGACATCGACGCAGGCACCGAAGTCGAGATGGTGTTCCGCATCAAGGACCTCGACGAATTGCGTGGCTACACCCGCTACTTCTGGAAGGCCACGCCGCTGCACGGTCCCGCGGTATCTGCTGCAACTTCTGACAACTTCGAGGGCTAGGCCATGGCCGCAGGCATCAAGGACAAGGTGGCGATTCTGGGCATGGGCTGCAGCCGCTTCGGCGAGCGCTGGGACGCCAGCCCCGAAGACCTGATGGTCGAGGCCTACCAGGAGGCGATGGCCGACGCCGGCATCGCGCCCGGGCAACTGGACGCGGCCTGGTATTCCACCCACATGGACGACGTGGGCACCGGCCGCGGCGGTACGCCGATGGCCATCGCGCTGCGCCTGCCCGACATCGGCGTGACCCGGGTCGAGAACTTCTGCGCCGGCGGCTCCGAGGCCATCCGCGCCGCGGCCTATGCGGTGGCCGCCGGCGCCTGCGACATTGCGCTGGCGTTGGGGGTGGAAAAGTTGAAGGACACCGGCTACGGCGGCCTGCCGTCGGCTGCCACCGGCACCACCTTGCCGCAGTGGATGCCCAACACCATCGCGCCGGCCAACTTCGCGCAGCTGGCCAGCGCCTACCGCGCCCGCCATGGTGTGGACGCCGCGCTGCTCAAGCGCGCCATCGCCCATGTTTCGGTCAAAAGCCATGCCAACGGCGCGAAGAACCCCAAGGCGCATTTGCGCAAGACGATCACCGAGGCGCAGTGCCTGAAGGCGCCGATCATTGCCGAGCCGCTGGGCCTGTTCGACTGTTGCGGTGTGTCTGACGGCGCCGCCGCCGTGGTGCTGACCCGGCCCGACATTGCCCGCGCCATGGGCCGCACGGACATGGTCAGCATCAAGGCCATGCAGGTGGTGGCCAGCAACGGCTGGGAGATGCAGTCCAGCCAGTGGGACGGCAGCTATGTGCACACCGCGCGCATTGCCGCGCGCCGGGCCTATGCCGAGGCCGGCATCAGCCGCCCGCGTGAGCAGATCAGCATGACCGAGGTGCACGACTGCTTTTCAATCACCGAACTGGTGACCATGGAAGATCTGGGCCTGAGCGACGACGGCGGCGCGGTGCGCGACGTGCTGGACGGTGTGTTCGACGCCGACGGCCGCCAGCCCTGCCAGATCGACGGCGGGCTGAAATGCTTTGGCCATCCGGTGGGCGCCAGCGGCATTCGCATGCTCTACGAGATGTATTTGCAGCTGCTGGGCCGTGCCGGGCCAAGGCAGTTGGCGCAACCGCACACCGGGCTGATCCACAACCTGGGTGGCCAGCCGGCCAGCAATGTCTGCGCCATCACACTGGTCGGGCTGCAGGCGGCATGAGCCATGAACTGACAACGGCCAGCAGCAACGCGCAAGGCCTGCTGCAAGCCCTGCGGCCACTGCTTGACCGGCACGCGCTGGCATTGGCTCGGGCCTGCGCCAGTGACGGCGCGCTGGACGCCGCGCGGCTGGACGCGCAGCAGGTGGCCTGCTTCGACCTGGCCTGGGCCGGCGCCGAGTTGCTGGCGGCCGAGACCGTTCTGGCCTCGGCCGCGGCAGCAAGTACCGAGCTCGACCAGCGCCTGGCGTTGCTGTTCTGCAGCGACGCGGTGGCGGCGGTGCTGGCGCGGCTGGAATCCATCGCGCTGGACCTGTCGCTGGACCTTGCGCCGCTGCAGGCCCTGGCGACTGACCGGCGCTGGGCCAGCCTGCGTCATGCGGCAGCCGGCTCGGCAGCCTTGGTCGCTGCAGGCAGGGCATTGGCCGCTGCCGACCTGGCCAGCACCGACATCGGCCCTGTTGCCTTGACCGAGCCGCAGCGCATGGCCCAACAGGCCTTCCGTCGCTTTGCGGCAGATGTGGTGGCGCCGCAGGCCGCCGCCATCCACCGCCATAACCTGACCGTGCCGGAAAGCCTGTTGCAGCCGTTGCGCGAGATGGGCGTGTTTGGCCTGGCCATCGCCGAGCGCTTTGGCGGCAGCGCGCCCGACGGGCATGACGACACGCCGCTGATGCTGGTCGTGACCGAGGCGCTGTCCGAGGCCTCGCTGGCCGCCGCCGGCAGCCTGATCACCCGGCCCGAGATATTGAGCCGCGCGCTGGTGGTGGGCGGCACGGACGAGCAGAAGCAGCACTGGCTGCCGCTGATTGCTGCCGGCCAGCCGCTGTGCGCCATCGCCATCACCGAACCCGACTTTGGCTCCGACGTGGCCAGCCTGGCGCTCAGGGCTCGCCCGGCCGAGCAAGGCGGTCAACGCGGCTGGCAGCTGAGCGGCGTCAAGACCTGGTGCACCTTTGCCGGCAAGGCGGGGCTGCTGATGGTGGTGGCCCGCACCGGCACCGACCCTGCGGCCGGCCACCGGGGATTGAGCATTCTGCTGGTGGAAAAACCTTCGTTCGACGGCCATGACTTCGAGTTCGTCCAGCCCGGTGGCGGACGGCTGAGTGGCCGCGCCATCGCCACCATCGGCTACCGCGGCATGCATTCCTTCGACCTGGCCTTCGACGGTTTTTTCGTGCCCGACAGCCATGTGCTGGGCGGTTCGGCCGGGCTGGGCCGAGGCTTTCACTTCACCATGGCCGGCATGGTCGGCGGGCGGCTGCAAACCGCCGCGCGCGCGGCCGGCGTGATGCGCGCCGCGCTGAGGGCAGCGCTTCAGTACGCGGCCGACCGCCGCGTCTTTGGCCGGCCGCTGCTGGACTGCCCGTTGACACTGGCCAAGCTGGCGCGCATGGCCGCGCGGCTTGCCGCTTGCCGACAACTGGCGTTTGTGGTGGCTGCCCAGGTCGACGCGGGTGGCGGGCGCATGCAGGCCAGCCTGGTCAAGCTGCTGGCCTGCCGCTCGGCCGAATGGGTCACGCGCGAGGCGCTGCAGATCCACGGCGGCATCGGCTATGCCGAAGAGTCGGCTGTCAGCCGCTACTTCGTCGACGCACGCGTGCTGTCGATCTTCGAGGGCGCCGAGGAGACGCTGGCGCTGAAGGTGGTGGCGCGCGGGCTGCTGGAATCGGCGCTGTTGCCTGTGGCTTGAACAAAGTAGACGGCGCACCGGGCGGTGCGCCGTTCAGGCCGGACCAGGCAGTCGTCAACCGCCGGCGAGCTTGGGCAGCAGGCCCGGCGAGAACCAGGGCACAAAGGCGGTCAGGCCCCAGGCCACGAAGTTGGCCACGGCTTCAGCCGCGCCCAGCAGGCCAGACGCCTGCTGCACCACGATCGAGATCGCAATCATCGGCACCAGCATGCCGGTGAGCTGGCACTAGCGCAGCAGGATGTCGGGCAGCTCGCGCCACTTGATCTCACGCGTGCTCCCCGCACCCAGGTTGTAGCGAAGCGAGGCGCGCGTCTTCGCGGATCATGTCGACGGCCTTCTCGGCCATGGCCACCACCGGTGCATTGGTGTTGCCCGAGACCAGGGTGGGCATGACCGAGCAATCGATCACCCGCAGACCCTGCACGCCGTGCACGCGCAGCCGGGCGTCGACCACCGCGCCAAGCGCGGGGTCGGGGCCCATGGCGCAGGTGCCGCTGGGGTGGAAGATGGTGGCGCCGGTGTTGCGGCAGAACTCCAGCAGCGCGGCGTCGTCCTGGCGGTCAGGGCCGGGCTTGACCTCGCGCTTGATCAGCCCGCGCATGGCCTGAGAGTTGGCAATCCGGCGTGCGGCCTTGACGGCGGCCACGTTGGTGCGCCGGTCCAGGTCGGTGGCCAGGTAGTTGGGTTGGATCTCGGGCGGCTCGAAGGGGTCGGGGCAGCGGATGCGGACATGGCCGCGCGACTCGGGCCGCAGCTGGCACACCGACATCGTCATGCCCGAGAACGGATGCACCTTGGCCCCGGCCATGTCGGCCGACAGCGTGGCCACATGGAACTGGATGTCGGGCGTTGCAGTCACCGGCTTGCCGGCCTCGTCGTGCAGCGCCTTCATGAAGCAGCCGCCCTGGTTGATGCCCACGGCCAGCGGCCCGCTGCGCTTGAGCAGCCACTGCAGGCCCAGCCTGGCCTGGCCAAACAGCGAATTCAGGTCGTCATTGGTGGTGGGCACCTTGGCCTCAAAGGTCAGGCGGATCTGCAGGTGGTCTTGCAGGTTCTCGCCCACGCCGGGCAGCGCATGCACCACCGGGATGCCATGCTTTTTCAGCAATGCGGCCGGGCCGATGCCTGAGAGCTGCAGCAGCTGCGGTGACTGGATGGCACCGGCGCACAGCAGCACCTCGCCCCGGCAGACGGCGGTCTTGTCCTGGCCGCCCTGGCGGTAGCGCACGCCCACCGCGCGCTTGCCGGCCATCACCACGCCGCTGGCCTGGGCCTCGCACTGCACGCTCAGCTTGGGCCGGCCGCGCGCGGGCACCAGGTAGCCCTTGGCCGTGCTCCAGCGCCAGCCGCGCCAGGTGGTGAGCTGGTAGTAGCCCGCACCTTCCTGCTGCGCACCGTTGAAGTCGTCGCTGCGCGGCACGCCTTGTTCGCCAGCGCCGGCGATGAAGGCCTCGATCAGCCCGTTCTTTTCGCCGATGTCCGAGACGCGCAGCGGGCCGTCACCGCCATGGAAGGCGCTGGCGCCGCGCTGGTTGTACTCGGACCTGATGAAGTAGGGCAGCAGATCGTCATAGCCCCAGCCCGGGTTGCCCTGGGCGGCCCAGGCGTCGTAGTCCTCGCGCTGGCCGCGGATGTAGATCAGGCCGTTGATCGAGCTCGACCCACCCAGGGTCTTGCCGCGCGGCCAGTAGATGCGCCGGCCGTTCATGTTCGGGTCGGGGTCGGTGTAGAAGCACCAGTTGAGCTTCTTGTCCCACATCGTCTTGCCGTAGCCGATGGGCAGGTGGATCCAGAACGAGGTGTCGGGCGGGCCGGCTTCGAGCAGCAGCACGCGGGTAGCCGGGTCTTCGCTCAGCCTGGCGGCCAGCACTGCGCCGGCCGAACCTGCACCCACCACAACATAGTCAAATTCCTCGCGCATGTCCGATCAGGCCCTGTCTGTGTGGCTGGCTGGACCTTGACCGGCTACGGCCCCGCTTGCTTGCGCTGGGACAGCAGGCACACTCGCCTGGAAAAGTTGAAACGGCTTGATCCGTTTCACGGTTCAGGCAACTATAAGCAGATGATTTTTGGAACTCAACGTTCCATTACTAGAGGTTTCCCTATGAGCCAGCGTGAAACAGCAGACGATGCACCCAGCACCGGCTCGTCGGCGGAACGCAGCCTGCGCCTGCTGGCCCGGCTGGCCGACGAGGGCCGCGCCATGTCCCTGGCCGAGCTGGCCGGCGACCTGTCGCTGCCCAAGGCCACCGCCCACCGGCTGTGCACCCAACTGCTGGATACCGGCTTCATTTCCCGAGGTTTGAACGAGCGCGAATTCATCGTCGGCCCGGCGCTGCGCAAGCTGGCTTTCGACACGCTCAACCATGGCACCGTGGTCGGCCTGCGCCATGCCGTGCTGGCCGATCTGGTGACGCAAGTTTCAGAGACCTGCAACTTCACCACGCTGGACGGTGCGCAGGTGCTCTACCTCGACCGGGTGGAGGCCCCCTGGCCCTGGCGGCTGACGCTGGACGTCGGCGCCCATGTGCCCCTGCACTGCACCGCCAGCGGCAAGCTGTTCCTGGCGTTGATGGCGCCCGAGCGGCGCGAGCAATTGATGTCACAGCTCAAGTTCCAGCGTGTGACCGACAACACCATCACCACTGAGAAGGCCTTGCGCGCGGAGTGCAATGCCATCGCGGCAGCCGGCCATTCGCTGGACCGCGAAGAGTTCATCACCGGCCTGGTGGCGATCGCCGTGCCGGTATTTGGCGACGACGGCAACTTGCGCGCCGCCCTGGCCGTGCATGCTCCACGAGCCCGCATGTCACTGGACCAGGCTGTGGCTCACCTGCCGGCGCTGAAGGCCGCAGCGCTGCGCATGAGCGTGCTGTTGTAGTTCTGCGGCTTGTCGGCTTGGGGCTCGTTGCAGCCGTTGGAGTTGTTGCTCGGCAGCTGACACTCATCAGTTGGCGGGTGAGCGGCGGGGCGGGCTGCCCTGTTCTGCTGCGTGTCACCCGACAACGCCCTGCCAGGGCGCTGTCTCCTTCTTTACCTCCGCAGAACAGGGCAACCCACCCCACCGCTCCTGTCACCACGGTGGCATGCGGAGTTGAATTCCAAGGCGAAGGCCACCGGAGCACAGGGGCCGAGGGCGCCGGGCACCCGGGGGCCGGCGGGATAGAAGGGGGGGGCCGCCGGAGCACACCGCCGGCCGTGGAGGCCCGGCCCGCGGGTCACACAGGCCCCCCGGGGCCGGG
>JANOWE010000132.1:0-47668 GCA_031417735.1 Betaproteobacteria bacterium | reverse complement strand
CCGATGATGGTGCGCGACTTTCAGCGCGTGATCGGTGACGAGTGCCTGACGCAGATGCCCGAGATGATCGGCGAACTGGGCGGCCAGCCCGGCGCGCAGCCCGACGCGGTGATCGCCTGCGTGGGCGGTGGCAGCAACGCGATGGGCATCTTCTACCCCTACATCGAACATGCCGGCGTGCGGCTGATTGGCGTCGAGGCCGCCGGCCTGGGCCTGGACAGCGGCAAGCATGCGGCCAGCCTGTCGGCCGGCTCGCCCGGTGTGCTGCACGGCAACCGAACCTATCTGCTGCAGGACGAGAACGGCCAGATCACCGAAACCCATTCGATCTCGGCCGGCCTGGACTACCCCGGTGTGGGCCCCGAGCATGCGTTTTTGAAAGACATCGGCCGGGCCGAGTATGTGGGCATCACCGACGATGAAGCGCTGGTCGCCTTTCACCGCCTGTGCCGCATCGAGGGCATCATCCCGGCGCTGGAATCCAGCCATGCCGTGGCCTATGCGATGAAGCTGGCCGCCACCATGCGGCCCGACCAGCATCTGCTGGTCAACCTGTCGGGCCGGGGTGACAAGGACATCGGCACTGTGGCCGACCTGTCGGGGGCTGACTTCTTTTGCCGGCCATCGTGCCAGGGTCAGACAGTCAAAGGCGGCGAGGCCGTGGTGCAGGTGCTGCGATGAGCCGAATCCAGCAGACCATGGCCGCACTGGCGGCCCGGGGCCGGCAGGCGCTGATCCCCTATGTCACGGCGGGTGACCCGTCGGCCGACGCCACCGTGGCCATCCTGCATGGCCTGGCCAAGGGAGGGGCGGACATCATCGAGCTCGGCGTGCCGTTTTCCGACCCCATGGCCGACGGCCCGGTGATCCAGCAGGCCAGCGAGCGGGCGCTGGCGCGCGGCATCGGCCTGGCCCAGGTGCTGGCCTATGTGGCCGAGTTCCGCCGCAGCAACAGCCACACGCCGGTGGTGCTGATGGGCTATGCCAACCCGGTGGAACGCTACGACCAGAAGCGGGGTGAGGGCGCCTTTGTGCGCGACGCCGCCGCCGTCGGCGTGGACGGCCTGCTGGTGGTGGACTACCCGCCCGAAGAATGCGAAGACTTCGCGGCCGCCTTGAAGGGCGCCGGGATGGACCTGATCTTCCTGCTCGCACCGACCTCGACCGAACAGCGCATCAAGGATGTGGGTCGCCTGGCCAGCGGCTATGTCTACTACGTCTCGCTCAAGGGCGTGACGGGCGCCGGCAACCTGGACACCGACGCGGTGGCCGCCGCCGTGCCGCGCATCCGCGCCCATGTCTCGGTGCCGGTGGGCGTGGGTTTTGGCATCCGCGACGCGCAGACCGCCGCCGCCGTGGCCCGGGTCGCCGATGCGGTGGTGATCGGCACTAAACTCGTTCAACTGCTGCACGACGCGCCTGCCGGCCAGGCGGCGGCGGCCGGTGAGCAATTCATGGCGGAGATTCGCACCGCGATCGACCAACGATGAGCCACGCTGCCCCAACCCGCCCAACCCGCCCAACCCAGGAGCTTGAAGCATGAGCTGGCTTGAAAAACTGCTGCCACCCAAGATCCTGCGCACCGAGCCGTCCGAACGGCGCTCGGTGCCCGAGGGCCTGTGGATCAAATGCCCGGCCTGCGAGACCGTGCTCTACAACGCCGATCTGGCGCAGAACCTCAACGTCTGCCCCAAGTGCAGCCACCACCACCGCATCGGCGCCCGGGCCCGCATCGACGGTTTTCTCGATCCCGAAGGCCGCTACGAAATCGGCCAGGAGGTGGTGCCGGTCGACCCGCTGAAGTTCAAGGACAGCCGCAAATACCCCGAGCGCCTGAAAGGCGCACTGGAGGCCACCGGCGAGACCGACGCGCTGGTGGTGATGGGCGGCGCGGTGATGAGCGTGCCGCTGGTCGTGGCCTGCTTCGAGTTCGATTTCATGGGCGGCTCGATGGGCTCGGTGGTGGGCGAGCGCTTCGTGCGCGGGGTCGAGGCCGCGATCGAGCAGAAGGTGCCCTTCGTCTGCTTCACCGCCACCGGCGGCGCCCGCATGCAGGAGGGCTTGTTCAGCCTGCTGCAGATGGCCAAGACCAATGCCTCGCTGACCTGGTTGGCCAAGGCCGGCCTGCCCTACATCAGCGTGCTGACCGATCCGACCATGGGCGGCGTGTCGGCCAGTTTTGCCTTTGTGGGTGACGTGGTGATTGCCGAGCCCAAAGCGCTGATCGGTTTTGCCGGGCCCCGGGTGATCGAGAACACCGTGCGCGAAAAGCTGCCCGAAGGCTTCCAGCGCTCGGAGTTTTTGCTGCAGAAGGGCGCGGTCGACCAGATCACCGACCGTCGACAACTGCGGCCCACGATGGCCAGCATGCTGGCCATGCTGCAGCGGCAGACCGCCGACGCGGTGGTATGAGTGTGAGCCCTCGGCCGTGGGCGGCCGCCCCCCGGGGGGGCACCCGAACCGACCAGGGGACCCGGATCGGTCCGGGCCCTTCGACGCGCCGCCCGCGTCCCTGACCGCTTCGCGGTCTGTCACCTGCCGGGGTTCAGTCCAAGGCATTCCTTCGGCCTGAGTTCCTGCCCAATTGCCGCGCTCCGCAGCCAGGCTTGCCTACCGCCATGACCCTGCCCACCACCCTGGACGGCTGGCTCGCGCATTGCGAGTGGCTGCACCCCAAGACCATCGACATGACGCTGGATCGCGTGGCACAGGTGCGCGACCGGCTGGGCCTGCGCTTTGAGGCGCCGGTGATCAGCGTGGCCGGCACCAACGGCAAAGGTTCGACCTGCGCGATGCTGGAGTGCATGGCGCTGAAGGCGGGTTACCGCGTGGGCCTGTACATCAAGCCGCATCTGGTGCACTTCGAGGAGCGCTGTCGCATCAATGGCCAGATGAGCACGGCCGATGAGTTGCTGCCGCACTTCGAAGCGGTCGAGGCCGCGCGCGGTGATCTCACGCTGACCTACTTCGAGTTCACCACCCTGGTCATCCTGCGCGCACTGGCCGCCGCCCCGTTGGACCTGGTGATCCTGGAGGTGGGCCTGGGCGGGCGGCTCGACGCCGTGAACGCCATCGATGCCGACGTGGCGGTGATCACCAGCATCGCGCTGGACCACACCGAGTACCTGGGCGACACGCGCGAGGCGATCGGGCGCGAGAAGGCCGGCATCCTGCGTGCCGGCCGGCCGGCGGTGGTCAGCGACCCAATGCCACCGGCCAGCATCCTGGCCCGGGCGGCCGAGCTGGGCTGTGACCTGTGGTTGCTGGGTCGCGACTTCAATGTCCAGGGCGACAAGCAGCAATGGGCCTTCAGCGGCCGGGGCCGGCGCTACAACGGCCTGGCCTATCCGGCGCTGCGCGGCGCCAACCAGCTGCTCAATGCCGGCGGTGCGCTGGCCGCGTTCGAAGCCTTGCGTGACCGGCTGCCGATCAATGCCCAGGCCGTGCGCAATGGCCTGGCCATGGTGGAACTGCCCGGGCGCTTCCAGATCGTGCCCGGCCAGCCCACGCTGGTGCTGGACGTGGCGCACAACCCGCAGGCGGTGGCCGCACTGGCGCTGAACCTGGACCAGATGGGCTACTTTGCACAGACCCATGCCGTCTTTGGTGCCATGCGCGACAAGGATCTGGCTGGCCTGCTGGCTCACATCGCTCCCCTGGTCGACCACTGGCATCTGTGCGATCTGCCCACCGCCCGGGCCGCCACCGCGCAGGAATTGGGCGACGCGGTACGGGCCGCCAGCGGCGCGCGCAAGACACCCCTCACGCTGCATGCCGACCCCATAGCAGCCCTGCAGGCCGCAGCGGCCGGCGCAGACCCGGCTGATAGAATCGTGGTCTTCGGATCGTTCTACACGGTGGGTGCCGTGCTCAAGGACGGCCTGCCCCGTTTGACCGCCAAACACCTGGGCTGACGCAGGCACGGGCCAGCCGGTGGGGCCGGGCCAGGCGCAGTTGGCACCACCCGGCAAGATGGGCGCCGGCCTCTGCCCGCACCACCTCCTGTTCGTCACCACTGCCTGGCATCGACAACGGTGCACTTCCTCCGCATGGGCCTGCTCGATACCTTCAAATCCGCTTCGGGCGCCAAATCACCCAAGGCCAGCCAGGCGGCCGCCGCGCCTGACGCTGTGGCCGCAGCCCGCACCCGCGCCCGGCGCCGCCTGATCGGTGCCACCGTGCTGCTGGGCATCGGCGTGATCGGCTTTCCGCTGCTGTTCGAGACCCAGCCCCGGCCGGTGCCGGTGGACATCCCGATCCAGATCCCGGCCAAGGACAAGCTGCCGCCCCTGGTGTTGGCACCGGTCACCACCGCCAGCGCCGAGACGGGCGGCTCGCCCCTGAGCGCCGCATCCGGCCCCGACGTGCTGACAGAGCGGGCTTCGGAGCAGGGCCGTGACATGCCACTGCCTGGCGCCGAACCGGTGAGCGCTGCAACGCCAGCCCCGGCGCGTGCGCCTGACGCGCCCAAGCCCGCAGCGAGCAAGCCGACGGTCGCCAAGGCCGCCGACATCAACTCGGCCGAAGCCAGGTCCGCCGCGAAGCCGCGCGACGACGACGGCGCACGTGCCAAGGCGCTGCTTGAGGGCCGCGCGGCAACCGCTGCCGCTGCCGCTGCCGACGCCAGCCGGCTGGTGGTGCAGGTCGGCGCCTACACCGAGGCCGACAAACTGCGCGACGTGCGCTCGCGGGTCGAGAAGCTGGGTCTGAGTACCTACACCCAGGTGGTCGAGATCAAGGGCACGCGCCACACCCGGGTCAGGGTGGGGCCGTTCACGACCCGCGCCGAAGCCGACAAGGCTGCTGCCCGCATCAAGGCCGCAGGATTGCCGGTGGCCGTGCTCACGCTGTAGCCGCCATGCTGGACATGCTGGGCTGGGTCGACTGGACGCTGCTGGCGGTAATGCTGCTGTCGGTGCTGGTAGGCCTGTGGCGCGGCCTGGTCTTCGAGCTGATGTCGCTGGTGGGCTGGGTCGTGGCCTATGTGCTGGCCCAGATGTATGCCGGCACGGTGGCACCTTATCTGCCCATTGGCGCGCCGGGCTCACCGCTGCAGCTTGGCGCGGCCTTGGTGCTGACCTTCATCGGCGTGCTGATGGTCTGGGTCCTGCTGGCCCGGCTGCTGCAGTTGCTGTTGCATGCCACGCCGCTGACCGCCGTTGACCGCGCGCTGGGTGCCGGTTTCGGCCTGCTGCGCGGTGGCGTGCTGCTGTTGTTGCTGACCAATGTGGTGGCGCTGACGCCGGCGGTGCGCTCCAGCCCCTGGCAACAGTCCCACGGTGCTGTCTGGCTGGCCCGCGCCTCGCAGCAGATCAAGCCCATGTTGCCCGCCGTCATGACCCGCTACCTGGGGCCATGAACGGCGGTCGCCTGGCCACTCTTTCAGCCGCCGCAGCCGCGGCTGCCGACCTCTGGCGTGGGCCGCTGGCCACGCTCCACTGATTTCAGGACCATCACCATGTGCGGCATTGTTGGCGTGATCTCTCAGGCGCCGGTCAACCAGCTGATCTACGACGCGCTGCTGCTGCTGCAGCACCGTGGCCAGGACGCGGCGGGCATCGTCACCATGCAGGGCACGCAGTGCTTCATGCACAAGGCCCGGGGCATGGTCAAGGACGTGTTTCGCACCCGCAACATGCGGGCGCTGCCCGGGCCGGTGGGCCTGGGCCAGGTGCGCTACCCCACGGCGGGCAACGCCTACAGCGAAGAAGAGGCCCAGCCCTTCTATGTCAACGCGCCCTACGGCATCGTGCTCGTGCACAACGGCAATCTGACCAACGCGCAGGCGTTGAAGCAGGAACTGTTCGACATCGACCGCCGCCACATCAACACCACCAGCGACACCGAGGTGCTGATCAACATCCTGGCGCACGAAATGGAGATGGTCGGCCGCACGCTGCCGCTCACCCCCGAGCGCATCTTCCGTGCGGTCAGCGCGGTGCACAAACGCCTGCGTGGCTCGTATTCGGTCATTGCACTCATTGCCGGCCACGGCCTGCTGGCCTTCCGCGACCCCTACGGCATTCGTCCGCTGGTGTACGGCCAGGCCGAGTTGCCGGCCGAGCAGGGCGGTGGCCACGCGGTGATGGTGGCCAGCGAGACCGTGGCGCTGCAGGGCACGGGCCACCAGGTGGTGCGCGACGTGGCGCCGGGTGAGGCCATCTTTGTCGACATGGCCGGCAAGATTCATGCGCAGCAATGCGCCGAATCACCGTCCTTGCACCCCTGCATGTTCGAGTACGTTTACCTGGCGCGGCCCGATTCGGTCATCGACGGCATCTCGGTCTACCAGGCGCGGCTGAACCTGGGTGAATCCTTGGCGCAGCGGGTGATCAGCGCCATGCCGCCGTCGATGATCGACGTGGTGATCCCCATTCCTGAGTCCAGCCGGCCCTCGGCCATGCAGTTGGCACAGAAACTGGGCAAGCCCTACCGCGAAGGCTTTGTGAAGAACCGCTATGTCGGCCGCACCTTCATCATGCCGGGGCAGCAAACGCGCAAGAAGAGCGTGCGCCAGAAGCTCAACGCCATCGGCCAGGAATTCAAGGGCCGCAATGTGCTGCTGGTGGACGACTCCATCGTGCGTGGCACGACCAGCAAGGAGATCGTGCAGATGGCGCGCGAGGCCGGCGCGGCCAAGGTCTACATGGCTTCGGCCGCACCGCCGGTTCGTCACCCCAATGTCTATGGCATCGACATGCCCACCGCGCAGGAACTGGTCGCCCATGGTCGAACCATGGAAGAGATCTGCGCATTCATCGGCGCCGACGCCTTGATCTACCAGGATGTGGACGCGATGAAGCGGGTGGTGGGCAAGCTCAACCCGGCCATCGGCGGCTTCGAGGCCAGCTGCTTTGACGGCCACTACATCACCGGCGACATCGGTGCGGCCGAGTTTGAGCAATTGCGCCAGCAGCGCAGCCAGTCACAGGCTGGCGACGGTGATGACGATGACGACCGCAGCCGTCTCAGCCTGCACAGCCGCAGCGACGACGCCACTTGAGCCCGAAATGATCGATCAAGCCAGCAGCAAACCCCGAATCGCCCGCAAGGCCCTGCCCGAAGGCCTGCACCGCGACACCCTGGCCGTGCGTGAGGGCTTGCCCGCCACGCAGTGGGGCGAAAACTCCGAGGCCTTGTTTTTGACCAGCAGCTATGTGCAGCCCGATGCGGCCACCGCCGCGCGGCGCTTCGCCGAGGAAGAAGAGGCCTTCACCTACAGCCGCTTCAGCAACCCCACGGTGATGATGATGGAGCGCCGCCTGGCCGCGCTCGAAGGCACCAGCGGCTGCATGGGCACCAGCAGCGGCATGTCGGCCATCCTGCTGCTGCTGATGGGCCTGCTCAAGTCGGGCGACCATGTGGTCTGTTCACGCAGCGTGTTCGGCTCCACCATCCGCTTGCTGCAGGGCGAGATGGGCAAGTTCGGCGTCGAGTCGACCTTTGTGTCGCAGACCGATGTGGGCGAGTGGCAGGCCGCGATGCGGCCCAACACCAGGCTGCTGATGGCCGAATCACCGACCAACCCGCTGACCGACGTCTGCGACATCGCCGCGCTGGCCGAGATCGCCCACCGAGGCGGCGCCATGCTGGCGGTGGACAACTGCTTTTGCTCACCCGCGCTGCAGACCCCGGTGGATTTTGGCGCTGACTTCGTCATCCACTCCGGCACCAAGTACCTGGACGGCCAGGGCCGGGTGATTGCCGGCGCCTTGTGCGGGCCCGACGACATTCTGCAAAGCAGGATGCTGCCGGTGATGAAGTCGGGCGGCCTGACGCTGTCACCGTTCAACGCCTGGGTCGTGCTCAAGGGCCTGGAGACCTTGTCGGTGCGCATGCAGGCGCACAGCGCCCGTGCGCTGCAGGTGGCGCAGTGGCTGGCCGAGCAGCCCCAGGTGTCACGGGTGCACTACCCCGGCCTGTCCAGCCACCCGCAGCACGCGCTGGCCATGGCGCAGCAGCGTGGCAGCGGCGGCGCGGTGGTGTCCTTCGACGTCAAGGGCGACGGCGATGCCGACCTGCGCGCCCGTGCCTTCAGCGTCATCGACGCGGCCCAGGTCGCGTCCATCACCACCAACCTGGGCGATGTCAAGACCACCATCTGCCACCCTGCTTCCACCTCGCACGGCCGGCTCAGCCCGGCCCAACGCGGCGCCGCCGGCATCGGCCAGGGCCTGATCCGCTATGCCGTCGGCCTGGAGCATGTGGACGACCTGACGGCCGACCTGGCCCGAGGCCTGAGTCTGATCGCCTGAGCCTGACCTGACGACCCAACCATGACCCGCCCCGTACGCACCCGCATTGCCCCGTCGCCCACCGGCTTTCTGCACCTGGGAACGGCCCGCACCGCGCTCTATTCCTGGGCCTATGCCCGCCACCATGGCGGCCAGTTCGTGCTGCGCATCGAAGACACCGACGTGGCCCGCTCCACGCAGGACTCGGTCGACCAGATCCTGGCCGCGATGCGCTGGCTGGGCCTGGACTACGACGAAGGCCCGATCTACCAACTGCAGCGGCTGGCACGCTACAACGCGGTGGCCGAGCAGATGATCAATGCCGGCACCGCCTACCGCTGCTGGTGCACGCCGGAAGAGCTTGAGGCCATGCGCGAGGCGCAACGCGAGCGGGGCGAGAAAACCGGCTACGACGGCCGCTGGCGGCCCGCGCCGGGCAAGACCCTGCCGGCGGTACCGGCCGGCGTGCGGTCGGTGGTGCGCTTTGCCAATCCGGTGGACGGTGTGGTCAGCTGGGACGATCTGGTCAAAGGCCCGATCAGCATCAGCAACGCTGAGATCGACGACCTGATCATCCTGCGCCCGCTGGCCGACGACGCGCCTGAGGGCGCGCTGGCCGTGCCGACCTACAACTTCGCGGTGGTGGTGGACGACTGGGACATGGCCATCAGCCATGTCTTCCGGGGCGACGAGCACATCAACAACACGCCCTGGCAGATCAACATCTTCGAAGCCCTGGGCGCAGAGTTGCCGCGCTTCGGCCATTGCCCCATCATCCTGGGCGACGATGGCCAGAAGCTGAGCAAGCGCCGTGGCGCGGTCAGCGTCACCGCCTACGAAGACGGCGGCTACCTGCCCGAGGCGATGCTGAATTACCTGGCCCGTCTGGGCTGGAGCCATGGGGACGAAGAACTGTTCAGCCGCGAGCAGATGCTGCGGTGGTTTGACGGCAGCCACCTGGCCAAGAGCCCGGCGCAATGGGATCCGGCCAAACTGGCCTGGGTCAACGGCCACTACATCAAGCAGGCCGACGATGGCCGCCTGGCGGAACTGGTGGCCGTGCAGCTGGCCTCACGCGGGCTGAACGTGGCCGGCGACGCGCGCCTGCCAGCCATGTGTGCGCTGTTCAAGGACCGCTGCAAGACCACGGCCGAACTGGCCGACTGGCTGGCGATGTATTTCGCACCAGTGATCCCGCCCGCCGACGAACTGGCCAGGCAGCTCACCGAGCCCGTGCGTGCCGCACTGCACAGCCTGCACCAAGCGCTCGCCGATGTGGACTGGCAGCCCGCCGCCATTGCCGCGGCCATCAAGCAGGTGTTGACCAGCCATCAGCTGAAAATGCCGCAGCTGGCCATTCCGCTGCGCCTGCTGCTGTGCGGGCGCAGCCAGACGCCGTCGGTGGACGCGGTCGTGGCCTTGTTTGACCGTGATCTTGCACGCACACGATTGCAGCGCCCATGAATGCCATGCTATACTCATGGACTGGCTTGAACAGCAATGTGTTGAAGAGTAGGCAGGTCATCTTTTCAGCTCAACGGGGGTATAGCTCAGCTGGGAGAGCGCTTGCATGGCATGCAAGAGGTCAGCGGTTCGATCCCGCTTACCTCCACCAGTTTTTCGGCTCCGCCGAGTTTCTGATGGCGCTGTTCAAGACGGTTCGTGAATTTTGTCCCCTTCGTCTAGAGGCCTAGGACACCACCCTTTCACGGTGATTACAGGGGTTCGAATCCCCTAGGGGACGCCAGATCAAGCGCCGGCCGCAAGCAGGTGTATGGCAGAAAAAGAGCACTTCGGTGCTCTTTTTTTTGGCTGCTGCACTGGCGTTTGCACACCAGGAGCATGGCCTCAGTCCAGCTTCAGCAGCCGTTTCGCGTTGTCCTTCAAGATGCCCGGTTTGACCTTGTCCTTGAAGCCGGCCTCTTCAAAATCCTTCATCCAGCGCTCGGGCGTGATCAGCGGAAAATCGCTGCCGAACAGCATGCGGTCCTTGAGCAGGGTGTTGGCGTACTGCACCAGTTGCGGCGGAAAGTACTTCGGGCTCCAGCCGCTCAGGTCGATCCAGACATTGGGCTTGTGCAGGGCCAGGCTCAGCGCCTCGTCCTGCCAGGGCCAACTGGGGTGGGCGATGACGATCTGCATGTCCGGAAAGTCGATCGCCACGTCTTCGAGCAACATCGGGTTGCTGTTCTGCAGCCTCAATCCACCGCCGCAGCGCATGCCGCTGCCGATGCCCGAGTGGCCGCTGTGGAAGATGGCCGGCAAGTTGTACTCGGCAATCACCTCGTACAGCGGCCAGGCCATGCGGTCATAGGGCAGAAAGCCCTGCACCGTGGGGTGGAACTTGAAGCCCTTGGCACCGTGCTGCTCGATCAGGCGGCGCGCTTCACGAGCGCCCATCTTGCCCTTGTGCGGGTCAATCGAGGCGAAGGCGATCATCATGTCGCTGTTGGCCGCTGCGGCCTCGCAGATCTCCTCGTTCGGGATGCGGCGGCGGCCCAGTTGCGACTCGCTGTCGACGGTGAACATCACCAGGCCGACCTTGATCTCGCGGTAGTGTGCGATGGT
The DNA here is from genome assembly GCA_031417735.1 of Betaproteobacteria bacterium. Classification (GTDB taxonomy): domain Bacteria; phylum Pseudomonadota; class Gammaproteobacteria; order Burkholderiales; family Burkholderiaceae_C; genus Pseudaquabacterium. The sequence continues at coordinate 36,866 of JANOWE010000132.1, read as the reverse complement.
CTCGGCGATGGTCGGCCGGCGGTTGGAGCCGAAGTACTTGTCCGCCGCACGGTCGTATTCCTCGCCGTAGTTGTCGAAGGGGTTCCAGCACGACACCTCGGCATGGGTGTGGATGTCGATGGCGATGAGGTCTTCGGTCTTCATGGGCTGCCTTCATTTGGTTCATCTCAGGAAGCATAGGACTGCAGCCCCCTGAGCTTGAGGTCTGATTTTCAGCCCGAGCTTTGATCTGGTGCCCAGGGTTTGCCCTAGGAAAAAAGTTCATTTCATGAACTAGATTTGGCTGCCCACGAACCAAGCGGCAACGCCCGTCCATGACCGACACCTTCGAGCCTTCGACTGGCCTGCTGGCTTCGCTGAACCTGCTGGCCATCAGCCAGTCCGGCCCGGTTCTTCACCTGCGGCTCAACCGCCCGGCCAAGCGCAACGCCATCAGCGACGGCCTGATCCAGCAGATCCACAGCGCCTTCGTCAACCTGCCCGCGTCGGTCAAGGCGGTCGTGGTCAGCGGCGCGGGCGACCATTTCTGCGCCGGGCTTGACCTGTCGGAGCTGGTGCAGCGCGACATGCAGGCGGCGATTCAGCATTCGCGCATGTGGCATGCGGCGTTTGATGCGATTCAGTTCGGTCCGGTGCCGGTGGTGGCGGTGCTGCATGGCGCGGTGGTGGGCGGCGGGCTGGAACTGGCCGCGTCCTGCCAGATCCGCGTGGCAGAGGATTCGGCCTATTTCGGCCTGCCCGAGGGCCAGCGCGGCATCTTCGTCGGCGGTGGCGGCTCGGTGCGCATTCCCCGGCTGATGGGCGTGGCGCGCATGACCGACATGATGCTCACCGGCCGCGTCTATGACGCCGACGAGGGCGACCGCGCCGGTCTGGTGCAGTACCGCGTGGCCGACGGCCAGGGCCTGGCCAAGGGCATCGCGCTGGCACACAAGATGGCCGGCAATTCGCCGATGACGGCGTTTGCGGTGATGCAGGCGCTGCCGCGCATCGTCGAGCAGTCGCCCGGTGAGGGCCTGTTCACCGAGGCGCTGATGGCTGCGGCCGCCAGCAACACGCCCGAGGCCCAAGACCGGCTGCGCGCCTTTCTCGACGGCCGCGCCGGCAAGGTGCTGAAGTCATGAGCGCGCCGCAGGCCCCATCTCAAGCCAGCTACCGCAACGCCAGCGTCGGTGGCTGCGTGCAGGCCGACCTGCAGCAGCGCGCCGACGGCAGCCTGTTGCTGCGTTCGACCGAGCCGCTGCAGCCCTATGCCGAGCGCCTGACCGACCGGCTGGAACACTGGGCCCAGGCCGCGCCCGACAGAACCCTGGCCGCGCGGCGTGACGCACAGGGCGCCTGGCGCCGCATCACCTACGCCCAGATGCTGCAGCGCGCCAAGGCCGTGGGCCAGTCGCTGCTGGACCTGGGCCTGGGCGTCGACCGGCCCGTGGCCATCCTGTCCGACAACGACCTCGAGCACCTGACGCTGGCCCTGGGCGCGATGTGGGCCGGTGTGCCCCATGTGCCGATCTCGCCCGCCTATTCACTGCTGTCGCAGGACTTCGGCAAGCTGCGCCACATCCTGGCCACCACCACGCCGGGCCTGGTCTTTGCCAGCGGGCCGGCCTATGCGCGGGCCATCACGGCCGTGATGGCGGACGATGTGACCGTGGTGATGACCGAGGGCAGCGTTGACGGCCGCAGCGTGCGCAGCTTCGACAGCCTGCTGCAGGCGCGGCCGGGCCCGGCCCTTGCCGCAGCGCATGACGCCTTGACCGCCGACACCATCGTCAAATTTCTGTTCACCTCGGGCTCGACCAAGCTGCCCAAGGGCGTGATCAACACCCACCGCATGCTGTGCGCCAACCAGCAGATGATCCGCCAGTGCATGGCTTTCCTGGCCGAGCCCAGTGAAGATGGCGGCCCGGTGCTGGTGGACTGGCTGCCCTGGAGCCACACCTTCGGCGGCAACCACAATGTGGGCCTGGTGCTCTACAACGGTGGCACGCTGTACATCGACGACGGCAAGCCCACGGCCGCGGGCATGGCCGCCACGCTGCGCAACCTGCGCGAGGTGTCGCCCACGGTGTATTTCAACGTGCCCAAGGGCTTCGAGGAAATCGCCCGCGCCATGGACAGCGACCCCGTGCTGCGCGACAGCCTGTTCCGCCGCTGCCAAGCCTTCATGTTTGCGGGCGCGGGCTTGAGCCAGGCCGTGTGGGACCAGCTCGACGCCCATGGCGAGGCGGCGGTGGGCGAGCGTTTGCGCATCATCACCGGACTGGGCATGACCGAGACCGCGCCGGCCTGCGTGTTCGCGGTGGGCACCGACACCCGCTCGGGCCACATCGGCTTGCCAGTGCCAGGGGTCGAGGTCAAGCTGGTGCGTGACGAGACCACCGGCGACAAAACCGAGATCCGCTTCCGCGGCCCGAACGTGATGCCCGGCTACTGGCGCGCGCCCGAGCAAAGCCTCGAGGCCTTCGACGACGAGGGCTTCTATCGCACAGGTGACGCGGCCACCTTCATCGATCCCGCAGACCCGCAGCGCGGCCTGATGTTCGACGGCCGCACGGCGGAAGACTTCAAGCTGTCCACCGGCACCTTCGTCAGCGTGGGCCCGCTGCGTGGGCAGATCATTGCCGCCGGCCACCCCTGCGTGCAGGACGCGGTGATCACCGGCATCAACCGAAACGAGGTCGGCGCGCTGATTTTTCCGCGCGCCGACGATTGTCGGCAACTGGCCGGCCTGCCCGCCGGCACGCCGCTGCCCGTGGTGCTGCACCATGCCAGGGTGAGGGCCTTTTTCCAGGCCCTGGCCGACCAGCTGTGGCGCGGAGCCTCCGGCAGCGCCAACCGAGTGGCGCGCCTGCATGTGCTGGCCGAGCCGCCGGCCATTGACCTGGGCGAAGCCACCGACAAGGGCTCGATCAACCAGCGCGCGGTGCTGACCCACCGCGCCGCGCTGGTCGAGGCCTTGTACGACGGGCCCGGGGCCGACCCCTTCCTGATCCTGCCGGACAAGGGCTGAGCCATGGTTTGCAGTTCGCCACCCACACGCCATCAGGCCACTTCACCGCGCTGCGCTGCATGAGCAAGACCCATGTCTTCCGGGTCGATGTGCACTTCGGCGACTGCGACCCCGCAGGCATCGTTTTCTTCCCCAACTTCCTGAAGTGGATGGACAACTCCTCCCTGGCCTTCTTCATGGCCTGTGGCGTGCCGCCCTGGCGTGAACTGGTCAAGACCCGAGGCATCGTCGGCACGCCGCTGCTGGAGATCAACACCCGCTTTCGCAAGGCCGTGACCTATGGCCAGACGATCGAGGTGCACACCTGCGTCGAGGACTGGCAGGCCAAGACCTTTCGCCACCGCCACCGCGTGTTGCGCGACGGCGAGCTGATGTGCGAAGGCACCGAGGTGCGTGCCTTCGTCATCAAGGACCCGGCCAACCCCGACCGCATCAAGGCCATTCCCATCCCCGAAGACATCAAGGCCCTGTGCCTGTGATGCCACCTTTGTCCCTAGGAGACCGCAGATGAAGATGATCAAGACCCTGGTGGCTGCCGCCACCGCCCTGGTGACGCTGTCCGCTGCCGCTCCGGCCCTGGCCGACGTGAACATCGGTGTCAGCCTGGCGCTGACCGGGCCCGGCTCCGGCCTGGGCATTCCGATGCAGAACCAGTTCAAGCTGTTTCCCAAGACCATCGCCGGCGAAAAGATCAACCTGATCATCCTGGACGACGCCACCGACCCCGGCAAGGGCGTGAACAACGCGCGCCGCTTCGTCACCGAAGACAAGGTCGACCTGGTCATCGGCTCGTGCATCACCACCACCTCGGCGGCCATGGCGCCGGTGCTGTTCGAGGCCAAGACGGTGCAGCTGTCGGCGGCGCCGGTCGGCGTGCCACCAGGGCAGGACGCCTGGATGTTCCGCCTGCCGCAGGGCTTTGGCGTGATGGCGCACCCGATCGTCGAGCACATGAAGTCGCATGGCGTGAAGACCGTCGGCTTTCTCGGCTACACCGACGCCTATGGCGAGCTGTGGCTGAAGGAGATCACCGCCCAGGCCGAAAAGGCCGGCATCAAGGTCACAGGCGTCGAACGCTTCGCCCGGCCCGACACCAGTGTCACGCCGCAGGCGCTGAAGCTGGTCTCGGCCAACCCTGACGCGATCCTGGTCGTGGCCTCGGGTTCGGGTGCGGCCATGCCGCACAAGGGCCTGATCGAGCGGGGCTACAAGGGCAAGATCTACCAGACCCATGCCGCGGCCACACCCGATCTGGTGCGCATCGGTGGCAAGGACGTTGAAGGCGCCTATGTCGTCTCCGGCCCGGCGGTGATCGCCGAGCAACTGGCCGACAACCACCCGTCGAAGAAGCTGGCGATCGACTTCGTCACCCAGTACGAAAAGCTGATGGGCCCGAACACCCGCAACCAGTTTGCCGGCCATGCCTATGACGCGGCCATCGTGCTGGAAAAGGCGCTGCCGGTGGCACTGAAGAAGGCCAGGCCCGGCACGCCGGAGTTCCGCCTCGCGCTGCGCGACGCCATCGAGGGCATGGGCCGCACGCTGTTTTCGCATGGCGTGATGAACTGGACCAAGGACGACCACTGGGGCTACACCAACGAGACCGGCGTGTTGCTGAGGGTGGCCGACGGCAAGTTCGTCGTCGAGAAATAAACCCGCGCAGAGCAGCACCACCGAAGGCGGATGATGGACTTCAACATTGCGAGCATCCTGGCGCTGGACGGCGCCACCAATGGCGCGGTTTATGCGCTGTTGGCACTGGCCACGGTGCTGGTGTTCGCAGTCACCCGCATCATCTTCATCCCGCAGGGTGAGTTCGTCGCCTTCGGTGCGCTGACCCTGGCCATGTTCCAGGCCGGCAAGGTGCCCGGCACGGTCTGGTTCCTGCTGATCCTGGCCGGTGCTGCGGCGGTGGCCGACCTGGTCGACGGGCTCAAGCACCACCATTCGACGGGCCGCATCGGCCGGCAGCTGCTGCGCACTCTGGCGTTTCCGGTGCTGGTGTCGGCGGTGGCGGTCTGGGCCGCGCCCAGGCATTTGGCCATGCCGCTGCAGGCGGCACTGACGCTGGCCCTGGTCACGCCCTTCGGCGGCCTGATCTACCGCCTGGCCTATGAGTCGCTGGCCGACGCCAGCGCGCTGGTTCTGCTGATCGTCTCGGTTGGCGTGCACTTTGCGCTGGTCGGGCTAGGGCTGTATTTTTTTGGCGCCGAAGGCTTTCGCAACCCCAGCTTCTGGGACATGCGGCTGTCGCTGGGTCCGGTCACGCTGTCGGGCCAGACCTTGTTCATCTTTGCCGCGTCGGTGGCGCTGATCGTGCTGCTGTGGCTGTTCTTCGAGCGCAGCCTGCATGGCAAGGCGCTGCGGGCCACGGCAGTGAACCGGCTGGGGGCGCGGCTGATGGGCATTTCCAGCAACGCCGCCGGCCGCAGCACCTTGACGGTGGCGGCCTTCATCGGTGCGCTGTCAGGCCTGCTGATCGGGCCGACGACAACCATCTTTTATGACTCGGGCTTTTTGATCGGCCTCAAGGGCTTTGTCGCTGCGGTGTTTGCCGGCCTGTCCAGCTACCCGCTGGCGCTGCTGGGCGCGATGCTGGTGGGCCTGGTGGAAAGCTTCGGCTCGTTCTACGCCAGCGCCTTCAAGGAGGTGATCGTGTTCGGCTCGATCATCCCGGTGCTGCTGTGGCGGTCGCTGCGCGACCCCCACCATGAGGCGCATTGAGGTGCTGCGCCACCGCTTTGGCTTTGCGGCCTTTTCGCTGCTGGTGCTGCTGCTGCCGCTGCTGCCGTTGCCCGATTTCTGGATCACCCAGCTCAACTATGTCGGGCTCTATGCCATGGTCTGCCTTGGCCTGGTGCTGCTGACTGGCGTGGCCGGGCTGATTTCATTCGGCCAGGCCGCCTTTGTCGGCATCGGAGCCTACACGGCCGCCTACCTGTCGGTGAAAGTCGGCGTCTCGCCTTGGCTCACGCTGTGGGTGGGTTTGGGCGTCAGCGTGGCGGTGGCGCTGGTGCTGGGGTCCATCACGCTGCGCATGTCGGGCCACTACCTGCCGCTGGCCACCATTGCCTGGGGTCTGACCATCTTCTACAGCTTCTCGAACATGGATTTTCTGGGCAAGTACGACGGCCTGCTGGGCGTGCCGCCGATCAGCATCGGTGGCGTGGACATGCGCTCGGGCCGAGGCATGTATGTGCTGATCTGGGCCATTGCGCTGGCCGCCGCGCTGGCGGTGACCCGCTTTCTCGACTCGCGCCCGGGCCGCGCCCTGCGCGCGCTCAAAGACGGCAGCACCATGGCCGAGGCCATGGGCATTTCCACCTTTCAGTACAAGCTGATCGCCTTTGTCATCGCCGCCATGCTGGCGTCGGTGTCGGGCTGGTTGTTTGCCCATTTCCAAGGCAGCGTCAGCCCCTCGCCCTTCGGTCTGAACAAGGGCATCGAATATTTGTTCATGGCCGTTCTGGGCGGCGTGGGCAATGTCTGGGGCGCGTTCCTGGGCGCGGGTGTGCTCAAGCTGGTGGAAGACCAGTTGCAGGTGCTGCTGCCCCGGCTGATCGGCACCTCGGGCAACTTCGAGGTCATCGTCTTCGGCCTGGTGTTGATTGGCGTGCTGAAGTACGCGCCCGATGGCCTGTGGACCTTTATCGGCCGCTGGCTGCCCACGCCCCAGCGCCAGCGCGACTGGGCCGGCGCGTCCAAGCTGCCGGCACGCGACAAACCGGCCAGCGGCGAGCTGCTGCTGGAGGTGGACGCGGTGCGCAAGGAATTTGGCGGCCTGGTCGCGGTCAACGACGTCAGCTTCCAGATCCGCGCCGGTGACATCGTCGGCCTGATCGGCCCCAACGGCGCGGGCAAGTCCACCACCTTCAACCTGATCACCGGCGTGTTGACGCTGACCCAGGGCGCGGTGCGTTTTCGCGGCCAGGCCATCGGGGCCTTGAGTTCACGTCAGATCGCGCGGCGCGGCATCTCGCGCACCTTCCAGCATGTGAAGCTGATAGCGGACATGACGGTGCTGGAGAACGTGGCGCTGGGCGGTTATTTGCGCACCAAGTCCGGCACGCTCAAGGCCATCCTGCGGCTGGACCGGGCCGAGGAAAGAAGCCTGTTTGCTGAGGCCGAGGCGCAGCTGCAGCGCATCGGCCTGGCCGAGCAGATGCACGAGCTGGCCGGCAACCTGGCGCTGGGCCCGCAGCGGCTGGTTGAGATCGCCCGCGCACTGTGCACCGACCCCGCGCTGCTGCTGCTGGACGAACCCGCCGCCGGCCTGCGCCACAAAGAAAAACAGGCCCTGGCCGAGGTGCTGCGCCAGCTCAAGCGTGAAGGCCTGTCGATCCTGCTGGTCGAGCATGACATGGACTTCGTGATGGGTCTGACCGACCGCATCGTGGTGATGGAATTCGGCACCCGGCTGATCGAAGGCACGCCACAAGAAGTGCAGGACAGTCCGGCCGTGCGCGCCGCCTACCTGGGCACGGAGCACTGACATGGCCGCCGCATTGCTCACCGTCAAAGACCTGCACGCCGGCTACGGCCGCGCCGAGGTGCTGACCGGGTTGAACTTTCAACTCGATCAGGGCCAGGTGGTGACCATCATCGGCCCCAACGGCGCGGGCAAGAGCACCACGCTGAACGCGCTGATGGCGGTGCTGCCCTCGCGCGGCCGGGTGCTGTTCGACGGCGTCGACCTGGCCGACGTCTCGCTGGAAGAGCGTGTGATGCTGGGCCTGGCCCTGGTGCCCGAGAAGCGCGAGCTGTTCGGCAGCATGCCGGTCGAAGACAACCTGGTGCTGGGCGGCTACCGCGCGATGAAGCAGCGTGTGCCGAACTGGCGGCGCGAGATCGAGCGCGTCTTCACCCTGTTCCCGCGCCTGAAAGAGCGCCGCAGCCAGCTCGCCGGCACCTTGTCGGGTGGCGAGCGGCAGATGCTGGCGCTGGGCCGGGCGCTGATGTCCGCACCCAAGCTGCTGATGCTCGATGAGCCCAGCCTGGGCCTGGCGCCGCTGGTCGTGCGTGACATTTTCAACACCATCGTGCAACTGCGCGGGCAAGGCGTGTCCATCCTGCTGGTCGAACAGAATGCCCGCGCCGCGCTGGAGGTGGCCGACCACGGCTATGTGCTGGAGACCGGCGAGATCGCGCTGGAAGGCCCGGCCACCCGGCTGGCGGTGGACCCGCGTGTGATCGACAGCTATCTGGGCAGCAAGCGGGCCGCGGCTTGAGCCAGGGCGTCGCGCATGAACGGGTCGGCCAGGCTGACATGAACCGGAAAAGCGGTCGGCCAGACCAGACCGAAACCGACGGCTCTGCCGCCGAGCCTCAGGGTCTGTCGCTGGGCCCGCTGGGTGAACTGCTGGGTTTTCACATTGCCCGTGCCACGGTCACCACGATGGCGCTGTTCGAGCAGCATGTGGGTGAGCCGCTGGGCCTGCGCAAGGTGGAGTATTCGATGCTGTTGATGCTGCTGGCCAACGGGCCGCTGGCGCCCAAGCGCCTGGCCCGCGCGCTGGCCTTGTCGGCGCCCAGCCTGACCCAGTTGCTGGACCGCATGCAGCAGCGTGATCTGCTGCGGCGAGAGCGCAGCCTGGTCGACCGGCGCTCGCAAAACGTGGTCTTGACCAAGCAGGGCACCGAGTTGGCCCGCGCTGGCAAAGCGGCCGCTCAACCCATGGTGCAGGCGCTGGATCAGCGTCTGAGCCGGGCCGAACATGCCATGCTGATCGAGTTGCTGCGCAAGGTCGCCGGCGGCTGAACCGGCGGCCGCCGGCCCCTGCTCATCCGGCGGTGTTTGCCCCGCCCATCTCGCGCCGGTACCACTCATGGAAATGGCGCATGCCGTCTTCCATCGGGCTCTGGTAGGGGCCCGCGCCATCTTCGCCGCGCAGCATCAGCGCGCGGCGACCGGCGTCCATGCGCAGCGCGATCTCGTCGTCCTCGTCGCAGGTTTCCATGTAGGCAGCCTGCTCGGCTTCGACCAGTTCGCGCTCGAACGCGGCCACCTCTTCGGGGTAGTAAAACTCCACCGTGTTCAGCGTCTTCTGCGGCCCCTGCGGGTGCAGCGTGGACACCACCAACACATGCGGGTACCACTCGACCATGACATTCGGGTAGTAGGTCAACCAGATTGCGCCATGGCGCGGCGCTTGGCCGCCGCTGAAGCGCAGCACCGCGTCCTGCCAGCGCTGGTAGGCCGGTGAGCCGGCTTCGCGCAGCGCGTCGTGCACGCCCACGGTCTGCACCGAATGGTGGCGGCCAAATTCCCAGCGCAGGTCGTCGCAGCTGACGAAGCGGCCCAAACCCGGGTGGAAGGGGCCGACGTGGTAATCCTCGAGGTAGACCTCGATGAAGGTCTTCCAGTTGTAGGCGCATTCATGCACCAGCACCTTGTCGAGCACGAAGCCGCTGAAATCGATCTCGGCATGGGCACCCATGGCGGAAAGGTCGGCGGCCACGTCGCGGCCATTGGCCTCGAACAGCAGGCCCTTCCATTGCTGCAGCGGGTAGTTGCGCAAATGCAGGCAGGGGTCTTGCTCAAACGCCGGCGCACCGATGAGTTGGCCGTCGGCGCGGTAGGTCCAGCGGTGCAGCGGGCAGACGATGTTGCCGCCTGTTCCCGTCACGCTGCCCCGACCACGCAGCATCAGTGCCTGCCGGTGGCGGCAGACGTTGGACACCAGTTGCACGCCTTCAGGACCGCGTACCAGGGCCCGGCCCTCGGCTTCATGGGCCAGCGTGTGAAAGTCACCCAGTTCGGGTACTGCCAGCGCATGGCCGACATAGCGTGGCCCGCACGTGAACAATTGCGCCAGTTCGCGCTTGTACAGTGCGTCGTTGAAATAGCTGCCCACCGGAAGCTGCGGCCCGGCCGCTGCCTCTCGCAGGCCGGCAGGGTCGTCACCTGCTGCCAGCCATGCAGCAGCCGCGCCTGCATCGTGCGATGCTGCCGGATGCGCCCCATGGGCTGGATCGAGAGCTTCGAGACTGTCGCTCAGGTTCGACATGATCCCCATGGATCTCCAGATGTATGTCAAAACCCCCACCCGGTGGCCCCGCGGATGGGTTTTCAGGGTCTTGTGGCAAGACCTGCTGGTCAGATGGAAACGGCCACCCTTTCGAGCAGCCGCATCGCTAATTGTACCCGTGGCCTGTGGTAGGCCGGCCACGCCTTTTGACTAAAATCGCCCCTCCGTCGAATTGATGTCGCCCATGCCCAAACCGTCGATCCCGGTCGCCAGTGACACCCCTGTGCCAGACGCCACTGCTGTCACACCGATGACCGATCTGCCCGCGCGCTACGAAGACGCACTGGCCGAACTTGAGCAACTGGTGCAGGCCATGGAGGACAGCCAGATGCCGCTGGACCGGTTGCTTGACAGCTACCGCCGTGGGTCGGCGCTGCTGGGTTCGTGCCGCAGCCGTTTGCAGGCCGTGCAGGACCAGGTCAAGGTGCTGGAAGACGGTGAACTGCGAGATTGGGCCAAAGAATGAACCCGCCGGCCATTCGATGAACGCAGCCCTTCCTTCTGGCGCGTCGGCCACGATGCCGCAAGACGAGTTCGAGGTCTGGGTCCGTGACCGCCTGCTGGTCACTGAGCAAGCCCTGTCGCATTGGGTGCCGGCCGATGCGCCGGCACGCCTGGGTCAGGCCATGCGCTATGGCGTGCTTGACGGTGGCAAGCGGCTGCGGCCGCTGCTGGTGCTTGCGGCCGCGCTGGCTGTGGACGGTGACGATGAAGCGGCTCTGCGTGCGGCGGTGGCGGTGGAACTGATCCACGCCTATTCGCTGGTGCATGACGACATGCCCTGCATGGACAACGACGTGCTGCGCCGGGGCAAGCCCACGGTGCATGTGGAGTTTGGCGAGGCCGGTGCCATGCTCGCCGGCGACGCCATGCAGGCGCTGGCCTTTGAGGTGCTGACACCCGAATCCGGCGTGGCTCCGGCGTTGCAGGCGCGGCTGTGTGCATTGCTGGCCCGCTCGGCCGGCCATGCCGGCATGGCCGGTGGCCAGGCCATCGACCTGGCTGCCACCGGCCAACCGCTGGATGAAGCCGGCCTGCGCAACATGCACCGGCGCAAGACCGGCGCCCTGCTCCAGGCCAGCGTGTTGATGGGCGCGGCCACCGGGCCCTGCAGCGCCGACGCCTGGGCCGCGCTGTCGGACTATGGCGCCGCGCTGGGCCTGGCGTTCCAGATCGTCGACGACATCCTGGACCTGACCCAGGCTTCGGACAAGCTGGGCAAGACCGCGGGCAAGGACCAGTCGGCCAACAAGCCGACCTATGTCACCGTGCTGGGCCTGACCGAGGCCCGCCGCCAAGCCCATTTGCTACACCACAACGCGGTGCTGGCGCTGCAGCGAAGCGGCCTGGACCAGGCCGGTCGGTTGCGCCTGCTGGCCGACATGGTGGTCGACCGCGATTGCTGAAAGCCTGCCCATGCACCCCGCCCGTTTCTTGCTGAATTCAATCACCGGCCCGGCCGATCTGCGCCGGATGTCGCGCGGCGAGCTGCAGGCGCTGGCCGTCGAGCTGCGCGAGTTCGTGCTGCACAGCGTCAGCCAGACCGGTGGCCATCTGTCGTCCAACCTGGGCACGGTGGAACTGACGATCGCGCTGCATGCGGTGTTCAACACGCCGTTCGACCGCATCGTCTGGGACGTGGGCCACCAGACCTACGCGCACAAGATCCTCACTGGCCGTCGCGACGAGATGGTCAACCTCAAGCGCCAGGGCGGCATCAGCGGCTTCCCACGCCGCACCGAGAGCGAGTACGACACCTTCGGTACCGGTCATTCATCGACCTCGATTTCGGCCGCGCTGGGCATGGCCCATGCCGCCAAGCTGAAGGGCGAGCACCGCCGGGCGGTGGCGGTGATCGGCGACGGCGCGCTCACCGGTGGCATGGCCTTCGAGGCGCTCAACCACGGTGGCGGCCCGCATGGCGTGGGTCCGGCCGATCTGCTGGTGGTGCTCAACGACAACGACATGTCGATCAGCCCTCCGGTGGGTGCGCTGAACAAGCACCTGGCCCGCTTGCTCAGCGGCAGCGCCTACACCGCCGCGCGCGAGGGCGCGAAGAGCGTGCTGCGCAACACGCCACTGTATGAATTTGCGCGGCGCTTTGAAGAGCACACCAAGGGCATGGTCGCGCCGGGCACGATCTTCGAGGAACTGGGCTTCACCTATGTTGGCCCGATCGACGGCCATGACCTCGACGCGCTGATCCCGACACTGGAAAACCTGCGTGACCGCAAGGGTCCGCAGTTCCTGCATGTGGTGACCAAGAAGGGCTTTGGCTACAAGCTGGCCGAGGCCGACCCGGTCAATTACCACGGTCCGTCCAAGTTCGACCCGGCGGTGGGCCTGACCAAGCCGGCCACGCCACCCAAGACCACCTTCACCCAGATCTTCGGTCAATGGATGTGCGACATGGCCGCAGCCGACAAGCGCCTGGTGGGCATCACCCCGGCCATGCGTGAAGGCTCGGGCCTGGTCGAGTTCGAACAGCGGTTTCCGTCGCGCTACCACGACGTGGGCATCGCTGAACAGCATGCCGTGACTTTCGCTGCCGGCCTGGCCTGCGAGGGTCTGAAGCCGGTGGTGGCGATCTATTCCACCTTTCTGCAGCGCGGCTACGACCAGTTGATCCACGACGTGGCGCTACAGAATTTGCCGGTGCTGTTCGCCCTGGACCGCGCTGGCCTGGTCGGCGCCGACGGGGCCACCCATGCCGGCGCCTACGACATCGCCTTCCTGCGCTGCGTGCCCAACATGGCGGTGCTGACGCCGTCGGACGAAAACGAATGCCGCAAGGCCCTGACCACCGCCTTCCGCCGTGACCAGCCCACCGCCGTGCGCTACCCGCGAGGCGCAGGCATTGGCGCGGCCATCGAGCCCGGCCTGACGGAGTTGCCCTGGGGTCAGGCTGAACTGCGCCGTGAGTCGACCCTGGCCGCCGGTCAGGGCCGGCGGGTGGCGATCCTGGCCTTCGGCACGCTGCTTTACCCGGCCCTGCTCGCGGCCCAGGAATTGGACGCCACGGTGGCCAACATGCGCTTCGTCAAGCCGCTGGACCATGCCATGGTGGCTGAGCTGGCGCGTGGCCACGACCTGCTGGTCACGGTGGAGGAGGGCAGCGTGATGGGCGGCGCCGGCAGTGCCGTGGCCGAATCGCTGGCCGCGGCGGGCATCGTCGTGCCGCTGCTGCAACTGGGCCTGCCCGACGAGTTCATCGAGCATGGTGACCCTGCCAAGCTGCTGTCGCAGCGTGGCCTGGACGCGGGCGGCATCGAAGCCTCGGTGCGCAAACGCCTGGGGCCAGCGCTGTCGCTGGTCAAGCCCGCAGCCAACATTTGAGCGTGCAGCGGCAGTCCGCAGCATGGCCCAGCCCATGGCCGGCATGCTGTCGCTGATCAATCCCGCCGTACATGACGCGGCGGCCATGCGCAGGGCCGGACCTGACCTGCTGTCGTTGGCCTTGATGGATGCCCGCAGCCGCACGCTGGGCTGGCTGTCGGCGTTTGAAGGCCTGCACTGGCCCGAGCCCATCGCGGGCTTTGATCCGCCCATTTGGCGGGCCGGCCAGGCCGGCTGGTTCCAGGAATACTGGATCGCCCGCCATGTGCAGCGTGACCGAGGCGACGCCGCAAGTGCCGCCGCGCCGCGCCTGGCCTCGATGCACCCGCAGTCCGACGCCTGGTTCAGCCCATTGGCGAGCCGGCGCCGGTCGCGCTGGGCCATGGACCTGCCCGACGCCGATGGCCTGCGCCAGTACCTGGCCGATACGCTGGACGCGACGCTGGACCTGCTGGCGCGGCTGGCACAAGCTCCGGCCCTGGGCGAGGGCGGTGCCGGCGACGACACGGCACTGCATGTCTTTCGCCTGGCCCTGCACCACGAAGATCGGCTGGCCGAGTCGCTGGCCACCCAGGCCCAGGCCTTTGACCTGTCGCCCGAGCGCTGGGCCCCGCTGGTCGCCGCCGGCCTGTGGCACGAGCCGGCCAGCCGTTTGCGCCGTGAGCCGTTGCGATTGGGCGCGCAAACGTTGATGCTGGGCACGCCGCCGGGTGGCTGGGTGCCGCCGGCCGAGCGTTTCGCGCATGAGGTCTGGGTCGACGAGTTCGAAATCGACGCCCAGCCGGTGAGCTGGGCCCAGTTCACGGAATTTGTCGCCGACGGTGGCTATGACGATCGGCAGCACTGGACCGACGCCGGTTGGGCCTGGCTGCTGGACAGCCACCGCCGTGCGCCGCGCTACGTACAGCAACTGGGCCGAGGCGTGCTGGCCCGGCGCCAGGGCCGGCTAGTGCGTCTGGCCGGACCGCAGTCGGTGCTGCATGTCAATGCCCATGAAGCCCGGGCCTGGTGCCGCTGGGCCGGCCGTCGGCTGCCCACCGAAGCCGAATGGGAACTGGCGGCCCGCCATGCCGGAGCGCGGGGCTTTGCCTGGGGGGAGCAGCTTGAATGGGTCACTGACCGGGCGCAGGCCTATCCGGGCGCCGCAGCGGCCACGCCCGACGCAGACCTGAACGTCGCTGACCGGGTGCTTCGGGGGGCCAGTCAGCAGGCCTCAGGTCGGCTGCGCCATCCTGCGGCACGGCGCTTTGTGTCGGCGCTGCGCGACGACCTGTTCTGCGGCCTGCGCAGCTGTGCGCTGTAGGCGATCATGCTGCCTTGCCCGGGTGCTCAACCGCGACGGCGGGCCAAAAGTTCGGCCAGTTGCTGGTCGAGCCGGTTGAAGTCCACCGGTTTGCTCCACACGGCGTCTGCCCCCTGGGCCAGAGCGGCCCGCAGCTGCTCGGCCACTGTGCTGCCCGAAACCATGGCCACAGGAAGTTGGCAGGTGCGGGGGTCGGCGCGCAGGCTGGCCAGGACGTCCAGTCCATTCATGTCGGGCAGGTTCAGGTCCAGCAGCACGGCCAGGGGTGGCGCGCTGCGGGCCATCGCCAGGCCTTGTTCGCCGTTCTCTGCCACCTGCAGCAACGGCCCCTGGCGCAGGCGGAAGAACTCCTGCAGCAGCAAGGTGTTGACCGGGTTGTCGTCGATGTAGAGCAGGTGCGGCAGGTCCGCAGCCAGATGGTGCTGTGTCGGCGGGGCGGACTGGGCGGCGGCGTCGACCGGCCGCAGCAGCGAGCTGTGCCGGCTGCCGTGGGTGCAGGTGTTCATGGCGGTCCTGTGTGGGCGATGGCGTCGCCCTGGCCACACCATGCTGCACGCTCAGCGGTCAAGCTGCAGCGGGGAGTTCTTGACCAGGGCTGTGGGAAGCTGTGGTCGCCAGCCGGCCATGTGGCAACGCACGCGCGCTGCTGCCTGGTCAGGGTGCGCCTACTTCTCGACCAGGCCTTCGCGCACGGCCAGCCGCACCAGCGAGGTCACGCCCGACACGCCCAGCTTGGCCATCACCCGGCTGCGGTAGGTGTCCACCGTCTTGGGCGACAGGTGCAGTTGCGTGCCGATGGCTGCGCTGCTCAGGCCGTTGACGACCATGGTCACGATCTGACGCTCACGCGGCGACAGGATCGCAAAGGGGTCGCTGGGCGCGTCGCTGGTCAGCGCCTGCAGCGCCAGGTCGGCGACCTGCGGCCCGAAGTAGCGCCGTCCGGCCGAGACGGTGTCGATGGCCAGCATCAACTCGGCCGCGCCTGCGTCCTTCAGCACATAGCCCGCAGCACCCAGGCGCACCGCCTCGGCCACGTGACGCGGCTGTGCCGACATGGTCAGCACCAGGGCCTTGACCGGCGCGACGCGGCGCTTCAATTCCTGCAGCACCTCGAAGCCCGAGCGCTCCCCCAGTCCCAGGTCCAGCAGCATCACCTGCGCGTTGCGTTGTTGTGCCTCTGCAACGGCCTGGGTAGGGTCCATGCTGGCGCCAACCACCTCGTGGCCGGCAGATTCCAGCAAGGCGTGCAGGCCGTCGCGCAGCAGCAACTGGTCATCGACCAGATAGATGCGGCTCATCGCCCGCTCGCCTGCGGACCCAGGGCCGCAGGCTGAATGGCCAGGCCTGAGCTGACCCAGCGGGCGCCAAGGCCTGAATCGGTGTTGATTGGCAAGGGCATGCCCTTGTCTCCATCTCGTTCGCCGCGCTGGCTGGCAGCAGCGGCATCCATGCGGCCAGCGCCGCACCCCCACAGATAACTGCGGCATTTTCCAGCCACTTGCCGACACGATAACAAATGCGGCGGCAGGTTGATCCGATTTGTCGCAACGGGCGGGTAAATGCGGGCTTGGATCGTGCAGCCTTGCAGCACACATTCGCATCCCAACGAGGGCGCCGTCTTGCGCCTGCTGTGAGTCGTTCCGATGAAGAAGAAAACAATGCCGGTGTCTTTGACCAGGCCCTTGATGGGCCTGCTGGGCGGCTGCGCTGTGGCCCTTGGGGCACAAGCGCAGCAGCCTGCCCAGGAGCCGGTGGTGGTCATCGGCTCGCCGCGCGCCCAGCGGGTGCTGGACGCGCCGTTTGCCATTTCCACGGTCGACGCGCAGGCGCTGCAGGACGCCGGGCCGATGGTCAACCTGTCCGAGGTGCTGGTGCGCGTACCCGGCCTGGTCGCCAACAACCGCAACAACTACGCGCAGGACCTGCAGCTGAGCTCACGCGGCTTTGGCGCTCGCGCCAGTTTCGGCGTGCGCGGCCTGCGGCTCTACACCGACGGCATTCCGGCCACCATGCCCGATGGTCAGGGTCAGGTCGCCCATGCCGACCTGGCCGGCGCGCAGCGGGTCGAGGTGCTGCGCGGCCCGTTCTCTGTGCTGTACGGCAACAGCTCGGGCGGAGTCATCGCGGTCTTCACCGCGCCGGTCAAGGCCAACGAGACCGAGGTTTCGGTCGACGCCGGCAGCTTCGGCCAGCGCCAGGTTCGGCTGGGGCTGGCGACCCAGTTGAGCCCGAGTCTGGACCTGCGGGCCAGCGTGGCCAAGTTCGAAATCGACGGTTTTCGGCCCCAGAGCGCGGCCGATCGCCAGCTGGGCAATCTGCGCCTGGGCTGGCGCGGCGAGCGCGACACGGTCACGCTGCTGGTGTCCAACCACGACCAGACGGCGCAAGACCCACAGGGCCTGACCGAGGCCCAGTTCAAGACCGACCCGCGCCAGACCGGCAGCCAGGCCTTGCAGTTCAACACCCGCAAGACCTCGCGCCAGACGCAGGGCGGGCTGAGCTGGCGCCACCGCTTCGATGACACCGGAGTGCTCAGTGAATCGGTGGTCACGGCCTACACCGGCTCGCGCGGAGTCACCGGCTACCTGTCGATTCCGGCTTCGGCGCAAACTGCGGCCACCAGCGCCGGTGGCGTGGTCGACTTCGACCGCAGCTACAGCGGCGTCGATGCGCACCTGCTCTGGCGCATCGGCGCGGCCGACCTGGTCACTGGCGTGAACCATGAAACCCAGCGCGATGTGCGGCGCGGCTTCGACAACTTCACCGGCACCGGCGCGGCCCAGGTTTTGGGCGTGCTGGGCAGGCAGCGCCGCGACGAGCTCAACGACGCCACCACGCGTGATGTGTATTTGCAGGCCCAGCTGCCGCTGGGCCAGGCGCTGGCGCTGACCGGTGGCCTGCGCAGCGGCACCGTGACCATGCGTACCGAAGACCATTACCTGGCCAACGGCAATGACTCCGGTGAACTGGGTTTTCGCTACACCAACCCGGTGCTGGGCCTGCGCTGGACGCTGGCGCCGACCTGGACCGTGCATGTCAGTGTGGCGCGCGGCTTCGAGTCGCCCACACTGACTGAGCTGGCCTACCGCGATGCGCCGCTGCTGGGCTTCAACACCGCGCTCGTCGGTCAGACCAGCCGCCAGCTTGAACTGGGCAGCAAATGGCGGGGCCAGGGCCTGTCGGTCGACTTGGTGCTGTTCGAGGCCCGCACCGCGAACGAGATCGGCGTCAAGTCCAACGTCGGTGGCCGCTCGGTGTTCCAGAACGTGGGCCGCACGCAGCGCCGGGGTGCCGAATTGGCCCTGGCCGCTCAGGTCAACCCAGGCTTGAAGCTGCAGGCTGCCGCCACTTGGCTGCAGGCCGAGTACAGCGACAGCTTCGGCGCGGGCACCAGCGCCGTGGCGGCCGGCAACCGCATCGCCGGCACCACCCGCACCAGCCTGTGGGCCGAGGCCGCCTGGCGCGCCGGCTGGCTGCCCGGTGAACTGGCGCTGGAATGGCGGGCGGTGGGCGGCACGCCGGCCAACGACGTCAACACCAGCTTTGCCCCGGGCTACGCGCTGGCCAACCTGCGCTGGTCGGGCAGCATGGCGCTCAGCCCGCTCGACACCCTGCAACTGATGGCCCGGGTCGACAACCTGGCCGATCGGGTGTATGCGGGCAGTGTGATCGTCAACGACGGCAACAGCCGCTTCTTCGAGACCGGTGCACCGCGCAGCCTGCTGCTGTCGGCGCGCTGGCAGCACCGCTGGTAGGCCAGCGGCAGCCTGTGGGACCGGCATGACAGCAACCGCGATCCATTGGCGACAGCGCCGTCGCCTGCTGTGCGCCGGCTTGCTGTGCAGCGCAGGCTGGCCTGGGCCGGCACTTTCGCAGGCGGCGGCCGACCCATTCGAGGGCGATCCTTTCAAGAGCTTCCAGTGGCCAGAGCTGAAGAAGGAGTTTCTTGGCGCCGGCGCGCGGGTGCGGTTCGATGACCGGGTCAAGGTGCTGGGCCCGGCGTTTGCTGAAGATCCGATGAACGTGCCGATCACCGTCAGCGTGGGGCCAACCCTGCGCGGTGTGCAGCGCATCGTCGTGCTGGTCGACCGCAACCCGATTCGCAAAGTGCTGGAAATGCAGCCGCTCGAGGCCCAGGCCACGGTGGGTTTTCGCTTCAAGCTGGAGCAGGCCTCACCGGTGCGCGCGCTGGCCCAGACCGCCGATGGCCATTGGCATGTGGGTGGCACCTGGGTTGATTCGGCCGGCGGCGGCTGTACCGTGTCGGGCGCCAGCCGCACCGACGGCAGCTGGAGCCAGACTCTGGGCCAGGTCAGTGGCCGCTTGTTTGCGTCCAGCACGCCGGGCGGCGACAGCGCGACGCGCCTGCGGCTGCGCATCATGCATCCCATGGACACCGGTCTGGTCGGTGGTGTGCCGGCGTTCTTTGTCAGCAAACTGACGCTGCGTGACGGCCAGGAGCGCGAGCTGCTGCAGGTCCAGACCTTCGAGCCGGTGAGCGAGAACCCGGTCTTCACCTTCGACTTTGCGCAGCGCCCCAGCGGCCCGCTGCGCCTCGTGGGCGTGGACAACAACGGCAACCGCATCAACAGCCGGATCGAATGAGTGCCTCGCCTGCGCTTTCACCTGGTGCTCTCCAGCGGGTCATGGCCGCTGCGGCCTGCTTGCTGGCGCTGGGCCTGCCTGCGAGGGTGGGTGCCCAGGTGTCGAGCCCACAGCATGCGCCGCTGGTGGACATGGCCAGGCTGGACTATGGCCTGAAGGCGCGCAGTCTGGCGCCCGGGGTCTGGGTGGTGGAAGGCGCGAACGACGACTTTTCAGCTGCCAACGGCTGCAACATCATCAACACCGGCTTCATTGCCACCGGTGCCGGTGTGCTGGTCATCAACACCGGCACCAGCCGCCTCTATGGCGAGCAATTTCGGGCCTTGATCAAGCGCAGCACGCCCGAGCCGGTGGTGCAGGTGCTGCAGCTGAATCTGCACCCCGACTACTTTCTGGGCAACCAGGCCTTTGCCGACGTGCCCATCGCCGCCACGGCGGCCACCCGCGCCGGCATGCAGCGCGAAGCCAAGTCCTACGAGGACAACCTGTACCGGTTGTGCGGCGACTGGATGAAGGGCACCGAAGCCAGGCTGCCCACGCAGACCATTGGCGCGGGCCCGCTGCGCATCGGTCAGCGCGAATTCGAGCTGCGCGAATACAGCGGCCACACCGACAGCGACCTGGTGCTGGTGGACAAGACCAGCGGCGTGGCCTTTGTCGGCGGGCTGGTGTTTGCCGACCGCATGCCCACCACACCACATGCCGACCCCTCCGCCTGGCTGCGCTCACTGTCGCAACTGGCCGGCCAACGCCTGGGCACGGTGGTGCCCAGCCATGGCCCGGTGCACAGCGGCCAGAAGGGTGTGCAGCAAACCCAGGCCTTCATCGGCTGGATGGACCAGCAGTTTGCGGCCTGGGCCGAACAGGGCTGGGACATGAACGAGGTGCTGCGCGGGCCGGTGCCCGAGGCCTACCGTCGCTGGGCCGGCTGGCCGGCGGAATACACCCGCAATGTGGCCCACCTGTACGCGCGCTACGAACGCGCTGCGCTCAAACGTGCCAGGCCGCCATGAGCGACCTGGCCCGATGGTGCGCAAGCCTGGAGCAGTGCGCTCCGGGAAAGCCCGCAAGCATCGCCGCTGCAAGCGCACGGCGGCGGTGGCATGGTAGTTGCGCTGTTCACGCCTTGAAGCGCCGGGCCTGTGTTGCCTGGTGTGACACCCCACCCCCCTGGAGGAGACAAAGATGAGACTCAAACTTCTGACCCTGTTGATCGGCATGGGCTGCGCCACGCTGGCCGCACAGGCCGCCGTGACCGACGCAATGATCGAGAACGACGCGAAGACGCCTGGTGACGTGCTCAGCTGGGGCCTTGGCCAGCAAGGCCAGCGCTACTCGCCGCTCAAGGCCATCAACACCGGCAACGTGGCCAAACTGTTGCCGGCCTGGTCGTTTTCCTTCGGTGGTGAGAAGCAGCGTGGCCAGGAGTCGCAGCCGCTGATCCACAACGGCAAGATGTTCGTCACCGCGTCGTACTCGCGCATCTTTGCGCTGGACACCAAGACCGGCGCCAAGCTCTGGAAGTACGAGCACCGCCTGCCCGACGGCATCATGCCCTGCTGTGACGTGGTCAACCGCGGCGCAGCGCTGTACGACAACCTGGTCATCTTCGCCACGCTGGACGCGCAGCTGGTGGCGCTGAACCAGGACACCGGCGAGGTGGTCTGGAAAGAGAAGATCGACGACTACGCTGCCGGCTACTCGGCCACCGCCGCGCCGTTGATCGCCCAGGGCCTGCTGCTGACCGGCGTGTCGGGCGGTGAGTTCGGCATCGTCGGTCGCGTCGAGGCGCGCAACCCCAAGACCGGTGCACTGGTCTGGGTTCGGCCCACGGTCGAAGGCCACATGGGCATGAAGTACGACAAGGACGGCAAGGCCAGCGACAACGGCATCTCGGGCACCACCGGCAAGACCTGGCCGGGCGACCTGTGGAAGACCGGCGGCGCAGCCACCTGGCTGGGCGGCACCTACAACGCCAAGACCGGTCTGGCCTATTTCGGCACCGGCAACCCGGCGCCGTGGAACAGCCATTTGCGCAAGGGTGACAACCTGTTCTCCACCGCCACCGTGGCCATCGACGTCAAGACCGGGCAGATCAGCTGGCACTACCAGAACACACCCAACGATGCCTGGGACTATGACGGCGTGAATGAGTTCGTCACCTACGACGACGGCGCGCAGGTGCTGGGTGGCAAGGCCGACCGCAACGGCTTCTTCTATGTCAACGACGCCAAGACCGGCAAGCTGGTCAACGCCTTCCCGTTCGTCAAGAAGATCACCTGGGCCACCGGCATCGACCTGAAGACCGGCCGGCCGAACTTCGTGCCCGAGAACCGCTCCGGTGACCCCACCGCCAGCGCCGACGGCAAGAAGGGTGCGTCGATCTTTGCCGCACCGTCCTTCCTGGGTGGCAAGAACCAGATGCCGATGGCCTATTCGCCCGACACCAAGCTGTTCTACGTGCCGGCCAACGAATGGGGCATGGAAATCTGGAACGAGCCCGTTACCTACAAGAAGGGCGCGGCCTACCTGGGCGCGGGCTTCACCATCAAGACGCTGAGTGACGGGCCCATCGGCGCGCTGCGCGCGGTTGATCCCAAGACCGGCAAGATCGTCTGGGAAGCGACCAACAACGCACCGCTGTGGGGCGGTGTGCTGACCACCGGCGGCAACCTGGTGTTCTGGGGCACGCCGGAGGGCTTCCTGCAGGCTGCAGATGCCAAGACCGGCAAGATCCTCTGGAAGTTCCAGACCGGCTCGGGCGTCGTGGCGCCCCCCATCAGCTGGGAAGATGGCGGCGAGCAGTACATTGCCGTGGCCTCGGGCTGGGGCGGCGCCGTGCCGCTGTGGGGTGGCGACGTGGCCAAGAAGGTCAACTACCTCGAGCAGGGCGGCTCGATGTGGGTCTTCAAGATCCCCAAGTAAAGTGCCAGCGTGGCGCGCTGGCCGTGCCACCGACCCAGGCCCCGCTTGCGGGGCCTTTTTCATGACCGAGCCTGGCCTGCGGGCCGATGATCTGAAGGCATGTCGAGATGCAAGCCGTTTGCCCCCCGCGCCGCCGCCGAGCGGACGCTTTCGCCTGCACCCTGGCCCTGGCTGTCGTGACCGTTGTGCTGCCAGCCGGGGCGCAGCCGTCGCCGCCGCCAGCCCAGCAGGTCGAGGTGATCGGCACCTCAGCCTTGTCCGGGCTGGGCGTGGACCGCGACCTGCTGCCCTATGCCAGCCAGACCGCGCGCCGGGTCGGCATCGACCAGGCCCAGACCGAGCAGGTCACCGATTTTCTGTCGCGCCGCATGGTGGGCATGCAGGTCAACGACATCCAGGGCAGCCCGCTGCAGGCCGACCTGACCTTTCGTGGCTACCGCGCCTCGGGCCTGCTGGGCACCTCGCAAGGCCTGTCGGTCTACCTGGACGGCGTGCGCATCAACGAGCCCTTTGGCGACGTGGTGCAGTGGGACATGGTGCCCGAGTTCGCGCTGCAATCCATCACCGTGGTGCCCGGCGCCAACCCCGCCTTCGGCTTGAACACCCTGGGCGGTGCGGTCACGCTGGCCACCGACAACGGCCTGAGCGCACCGGGCTTGAACGCTGAACTCGGCCTGGGCAGCCATGGCCGGCGCCGGGCCCAGGCCTCGCTGGGCCAGCAGCATGGCGATGGCTGGCACAGCTATGTCGGCGGCACGGTGTTTGGTGACGACGGTTGGCGCGACGCCGCACCCGGCCGCCAGGCCCTGATCATGGCCCGCGTGGGCCGCCGCCAGGGCGGCATCGACTGGGACCTGTCCTGGCTGGGTGGCCGCAGCACGCTGGTGGGCAATGGTCTGCTGCCGGCAGTCACACTCGACGGCGGCCAGGCCGAGCCCGACCTCTACAGCAACCGACGCCAGGCGGTCTATACCCATCCCGACCGCAGCCAGAACCATTTGAGCCAACTGAGCGGTCGCTGGAGCCTCCAGGTCGATGAGCAGAGCCGGCTGCAGGCGCTGGCATACCACCGCAGCAGCCGGCGCGACACGCTCAATGGCGATGTCGCGGACGAAGCCGTCGGCGCGCTGAACGCCGCACTCAACACCAGCCACACCCGCCAGGGCAGCTGGGGTCTGGCGCTGAGCCTGGCGCGGCGCAGCGGCGCCCACCAATGGCAACTGGGCGCCACGCTGGACCGCAGCCGCGTGCGCTTCAGGCAGTTGGAGCAAGAGGGCAGCTTCAACACCAGCCGAGGCGTGGTGGCCGGCGCCGAAGCGCAAGAGCTCAGCGCCGAGTTGCGGGGCAGCAGCCGGCACCTGGGCCTGTACGCCACCGACACCTGGCGGCTGGCCTCGGCCACCCACCTCAGCGCCACGCTGCGCCTGAACCAGGCCCGCGTGCGGAACCAGCTCAGCACGGTGGACGACAACAGCAATGCACTGGACATCCAGCCCGCAGAGAGCTTTCACTACCGCAGCCTGAACCCGGCCCTGGGCCTGACGCACCGCCTGCGCGATGGCCTGAGCTTGTTCGGCAACCTGGCCCGCAACACCCGAGTGCCCACCGCCATCGAGCTGGGCTGCGCCGACCCCGACAAACCCTGCCGGTTGCCCGTGGGCCTGCAGAGTGACCCCTACCTGGCCCAGGTGCGCTCGACCAGCGCCGAGCTGGGCGCGCGCTGGCTGCCGGCCACCGGGCACCGCGTCGAATTCAGCGCCTACCGCACCGACAACCGCGACGACATCCTCTTCGGCAGCGTCAGCGCGACCAGCCAGCTGGGCTATTTCCGCAACTTCGAGCGCACCCGGCACCAGGGGCTGGACGCCAGCTACACCGGCCGCAGCGGCCCGCTGCAGTTCAGCCTGGCCTACAGCCATTTGCTGGCCACCTACCAGGCCGACGGCACGCTGCGCATGGGTGAGCGCAACGTCAGCGTGACACCGGGCACGCGCATCGCCGGTCTGCCGCGGCACAGTGCCAAGCTGGCCGCCGATTGGGGCGTCGCAGCCGGCTTCAGCCTGGGCGCCGACTGGCAGCTGCTGGGCCGCCGCGGCGTGCAGGCCAATGAGGACGGCCGGCTGGAAGACGATGACGCCGCCGGCAGTCACCCCCTGAAGATTGCCGGCTACGGCCTGCTCAACCTGCGCGCGTCCTGGCAATTTCGGCCGGGGCTGAGCCTGCTGGCCAGGGTCAACAACGCGCTGGACCGCCGCCACGAAACCTATGGCGCCCTGGCCAGCACGGTGTTTGATGCCCAGGGGGTCTACTCGGGCACAGCGCGTGAGGCGCTGTTTGTCGCGCCTGGTGCGCCGCGCAGCCTGTTCGTCGGGCTGCGGCTGACGCCCTGAACGGCCGCGGCTTAGAGCTGAGGCTCGATCAGGTACTTGGCGCCGGTGGCGCGCGGGCCATACAAGGCCACCTGCTGCAGGCTCAGCGCGCCGGCCAGCGACATGCGGCCGGCGTAGTGGCTGGCGAAGGTGGTGGTCAGTTCGTCGGCCACGCGCTGGCGCAGTGCCGCGGCCTTGGCGGCACCCGCGCGCTGCAGAAACGGGAACAACAGCCAGCCGCCCATGCCCCAGGCCATGCCGAAGCTGCGGTTGAACGTGGTGGGCCGCGTGTCCAGCCCGCCGTAGAGGTAGACCTGCTTGTGCGTGCTGGTGCCATAGCGGCTGTACTCAGTGGCCTGGCGCACCAGCGCGGCTTCCATGCAGGCCAGGATCTGTCCGCCCAGGCTGCCGCCGCCGGTGGCGTCGAAGGCCAGTGTGGCGCCGGTGGCCACCACGGCCTCGGTCAGCGCGGGCAGAAAGTCGGGTGTGCTCATGTCCACCACATGCGCCGCACCCTGGCCGCGCAGCAGCGCCACCTGCTCGGCCGAGCGCACGATGTTGACCAGGGCGATGCCGTCCTTCAGGCAGATGCGGTTGAGCATCTGGCCCAGGTTGGACGCTGCGGCGGTGTGCACCAGTGCGGTATGGCCTTCGGCCTTCATGGTCTCGACCATGCCCAGCGCGGTCAGCGGGTTGACGAAGCAGGACGCGCCTTGCTCCGCCGTGCTGCCTTCGGGCAGCAGCAGGGTCTGCGTGACGGGCAGGCAGCGGTACTGCGCGTACATGGCCCCGCCCAGTCCGGCCACGCGGCGGCCCAGCAGCGCCTGGGCGGCGGCGCTGCTGCCGGCGGCCACCACCGTGCCCGCGCCTTCATTGCCGGCGGGCAGTGACTGGCCGACGCGGCTGGCCATGGACTTCATCGCCGCTGCGGGGATTTGCGCGCTGAACACCGGCGCCTCGGCACTGCCCGAGGCCTGGGCGGTGCCCAGGTCGGCGGCGCCGAAGAGCAGGCCGATGTCGGACGGGTTGATGGCGCGGCTTCGATACGGATCACCACCTCGTGCTCAGCCGGTGCGGGGGTCTCGACCGTGACCAGCGACATCTGCAACTGGCCCTCGGCGGTGACCAGGGTGCGCAGTTGCTGGCCGGTGAAGGTGCTGGTTGAGGCTTGGCTCATGGGGGTCTCCAATGCTTGTGTGGGAAGGCTTGCGGGTCAATCGAGGCTCGGCGGCCACAGTTCGGTCATCGCGGCGTCAAAGGCATCGCCGATGGTGTCGCGCAACAGGTGCTGACCTTGGTCCAGCACCTGTCGTCCGGCGACCCAGACCTGGGCCAGCGCCGGTGCGTCGGTGGCAAAGACCAGCGCGTCGAGCAGGTGGCTGGCGGGCACGGCGCGCAGGCCGGGGGCTGACCGGTCCAGCACCAGCAGGTCGGCGCGTGCGCCCACCGCCAGGCCGGCCCGGCCCAGGCCCGCACCGGCCGCGCCGCCGGCCAGGTGCCGGTCAAACAGATGGCCGGCCGTGGCCGGCTGGCCGGTCTCAGGGCCGGCGGCCACATTGCGCTGCCGCAGTTGCAGGCGCTGGCCGTATTCCAGCAGGCGCAACTCGGCCGCCCAGCAGCGGCTGACATGGCAGTCCGAGCCCAGCGCCAGCGGGATGCGGCGCTGCAGCGCGCACGGCAACCGGAACAGGCCGTCGCCCAGGTTGGCTTCGGTGCTGGGGCAGAGCACCACGCCGGCGCCACTGCGGGCCATGGCGTCGAGCTCGGCCTCGTCCACATGGGTGGCATGCACCAGCTGCCAGCGTGCATCCAGCCAGCCCTGGCCGGCCAGCCAGGCCACCGGGCGCTGGCCGGTGGCGG
Organism: Betaproteobacteria bacterium; assembly: GCA_031417735.1. Lineage (GTDB taxonomy): Bacteria > Pseudomonadota > Gammaproteobacteria > Burkholderiales > Burkholderiaceae_C > Pseudaquabacterium. Next base: position 10,427 of record JANOWE010000132.1, on the reverse strand, counting down.
CCAGACAGTCGCTCACCTCGGACGTTTGCTCGGCGACATGGATGTGCACGGGCCCTGGGTCGTCGGCCAGTCCGGCGAGCAGGCGCCGAATCGATTCCGGCGGCGCCGCGCGCAGCGAATGGATGGCCACGCCGGCGCTCACGCCCGGGCGCTGCCAGGCACGGATGCTGCGGCACATCTGCAGCACCTGCTCGGCGCTGGCGGCAAAGCGGCGCTGCTCGGCTTGCAGCGTGGCGGCGGCAAAGCCGGCGCGCTCGTAGAGCACGGGCAGCAGGGTCAGGCCGATGCCGGCGTCTTCAGCCGCTTCGGCCAGGGCCTGGCTCATCGCCAGCGGGTCGGCATAGGCCTGGCCATCGGGCGCGTGGTGCAGGTTGTGGAACTCACAGACCTGGGTGTAGCCGCCCTGCAGCAGTTCGGCATACAGCTGCGCCGCCACCGCGCGCAGTTGGGCCGGCGAGATGCGCAGCGCCACCGCGTACATGCGTTCGCGCCAGCGCCAGAAATCGTCTTGCGCGCCGCTGCGGCGCTCGGCCATGCCGGCAAAGGCGCGCTGGAAGGCATGGCTGTGGGCATTGGCCATGCCGGGCAGCACGGGGCCGGGCAGGGCGGTGGCGTCGGCGGGCCGGGCCTGACCGGTCTGCACCGAGGCCAGCCGGCCCTGCGCGTCCACGGCCAGCAGCACGTCGCGGGTCCAGCCGCCGTCCAGCCATGCAGCGGGGGCCCACAGGGTCTGCGCCGCAGCCATTCAGGGCCGCCAGTCGATCATCGCCTGCACCAGCTGGCGCAGCAGCGGCTGCACCTCGGCCGCCCGTTCGGCATGCCAGGCATAGGGCGCGGCCTCGTCCATGTAGCAGCGCCAGCACATCTCCAGCTGCAGCGCGTGCACGCCGCCTGCGGGCTGGCCATGGCTGCGCGTGATGTGACCGCCCTTGAAGCGGCCATTGACGATCTGGCTGTAGCGCTGCTGGCCTTGCAGCAGCGTGGCCAAGGCGTCTTGCAGCGGCGCGGCGCAGCTGCTGCCGTCGGCCGTACCCAGGTTCAGGTCCCACAGCCGGCCCTCGAACAGCCAGGGCAGTTCGCTCTTGATGCTGTGCGCGTCGAAGAGCACGGCGTGGCCGAACTGATGGCGCAGGCGTTGAAGCTCGCCATCGAGCGCCTGGTGGTAGGGCTGCCAGATGCTGGCCACACGCTGCGCCACCTCGGCCGCCTCGGGTTCCTGGCCGGGCAGGTACAGCGGTTCGCCGGTGAAGAAGCGCTCGGGGCACAAGCCGGTGTTGTTCTGGCCGGGGTACATCGGCGTGTTCTGCGGCGGCCGGTTCAGGTCGACCACATAGCGGCTGTAGCGCGGCACCAGCAGGCCGGCGCCCATGGCTCGCGCAAAGCGGTACAGACGCTCCAGGTGCCAGTCGGTGTCCTCCACCGCCTGGGCGCGGTCGGCCATGCGCGCCGCCAACTCGGCCGGCAGCTCGGTGCCCACATGGGGCAGGCTGATCAGCAGCGGCGTGCGGCCGGGGTACAGGGTGAAAGCGGTGTCGTTGATGGTCATCGGCGGCCTTCGTCGGTCTGGCGCCCGGCCTGCACCACCAGCCGGCAGGGCTTGTGGCCGAACCAGTAGGCCAGCTCCGCCGGTTGTTGCAGGTCCCAGCCCACAAAGTCGGCCCGCTGGCCCACGGCCAGCCGGCCATGGCTGGCCTGCAGGCCCAGTGCCCGAGCGGCGTTGACGGTGACGCCACGCAGGGCCTCTTCGGGTGTGAGCCGGAACAGCGTGCAGGCCATGCTCAGCATCAGCAGCAGCGACAGCCCGGGCGACGAGCCGGGGTTGTGGTCGCTGGCGATGGCGATGGGTACGCCGGCGGCGCGCAAGGCGGCCACCGGTGGCAGCTTGGTTTCACGCAGAAAGTAGTAGGCACCGGGCAGCAGCACGGCCACGGTGCCGGCAGCGGCCATCGCGGCAACGCCCTCGTCGCTGAGGTGCTCCAGGTGGTCGCAGGACAGTGCGCCATAACGAGCCGCCAGCGCAGCGCCGCCCTGGTCGCTGAGCTGCTCGGCATGCAGCTTGACCGGCAGGCCCCCTGCGGCGGCGGCCTTGAACAGGGTCTCGGTCTGGGCCGGTGTGAAGCCGATGTCGTCGCAGAAGGCGTCGACCGCATCGACCAGGCCTTCGTCCACCAGGGCCGGCAGCCAGGCCGCGGCGGCGGCGATGTAGTCGTCGGCGCGGCCGGCAAATTCCGGCGGCAGCGCATGGGCCAGCAGCGCCGTGCAGCGCACGGTGATCGGCAGGCTGCGGCCCAGTTCGCGCGCCACACGCAGGCAGCGCGCCTCATGCTCGGCGTTCAGGCCGTAGCCCGATTTGACTTCCAGCGTGGTCACGCCGTCGGCCATCAGCGCCAGCGCCCGGCCACGCGCGCTGGCCAGCAGCTCGGCGTCGCTGGCGGCCCGGGTGGCGGCCACGGTGGACCGGATGCCGCCGCCGGCACGGGCGATGTCTTCGTAGCTGGCGCCCTGCAGGCGCTGCTCGAATTCAGCCGCGCGCTGGCCGCCGTAGACCAGGTGGGTGTGGCAGTCGATCAGGCCCGGTGTGACCAGCGCGCCTTCCAGATCATGCTCACGCGACGCGCGCAGGCGCCAGGCGGCGGGTAGGTCGGCATCGGCGCCGACCCAGGCGATGCGCTCGCCTTCGACCACCAGCGTGCCGTCATCGATCAGGCCATAGCCGGTGTCACCGGCCAGCGTGACCAACTGGCCATGACGCCAGAGACTGAGCTCGCTCATCCGGCCGGCGTGGCAAACAACCACCAGCCCAGCGGCCCCTTGCCGGCGCCGGGCTGTGCAGCGGTGAAAGACAGGCCCAGCGGTGCGTCGCTGAACCACAGCAGCGACAGCGCCGGCACGGTCACGCCGCCGCATTGCCCGGCCACCGCGCTGAACAGGCCGCAGGCCGCATGCGGCGGCGGCGTCCAGGCCTGGCCCTCAAGCACCAGGTGCATGGCGCCGATGCTGCCGCGCAGCATCAGGTTCAGGTCGCGCGTGGGGCCGTCCAGCAAACGGCAGGCCACCCTGCTCGCGCCGTCAAAGCACAGCGGTGGGTCACCGGGCTTGAGCTTGTGGCTGCCTGCGGCCATGCCCTGGGTGCCGTCGCCGAACTTGAGTTCAACGCCGGCGCCATCGACCACGCCGAACCAGCGCTCGATGCCGGGCAGTTGCGAGAACTCGGCATCCTGGTCGACATGGGCCAGGCTGATGCGCAAGCGCCAGTCGTCGCCCTCGGGCCAGGTCAGCAGCACGCGGGTGGTGCCGGCACCGTTGAGCCAGGCTTGGGGCGCCACGCTGAGCGCGTCAATCAAGGTGGGTGTGCTCATGGCCCATTCTGCGGCATCGCCCCGACGCAGCCGGATCGGTCGATGAAGGCGGCGTGCGGCCCGAGGTCGGCCGTCAACCCGGTGCTGCTCATGGGCTGAACGCGCCCTGCAACTGGTACAGCGCACCGGGGTGGACCAGCCGCGCCAGCGTGATCGGCAGGGTTTGGCTCACGGTGCGGCGCTGCACCACCAGGCAGGGCTCGGAGGGCGCAATGCCCAGCAGCCGCGCCTCTTGCGCGGTAGGCGCAGCGGCTTCGATGGTGTACTGGGCCTGCCACAGCGGCGCCACCTGCAGCAGGTAGCGCGTGGGTGTGGTGCGGCTGAAGTCCACCGCCATGTAGCCCGGTGCGGCGGCGGGGTTGACCCAGCGGTCCTCGCACTGCAGCGGCACGCCGTTTTCCAGGTGCACGATCAGGGTGTGGAACAGCGGCGTGCCGGCCGGCACGCCCAGACGCAGTGCCACGTCGGCGCTGGCGCGCTGTTCGCGTTTGAACTTGAGCAAGGCCTGGTGGCGGTGGCCACGCGCCTCCACCTCCTCCTGCAGGTCACGGATGGTCAGCGTGGACGACACCTTGTGCAGTTGCGCGGCAAAGGTACCCACACCCTGCAGCCGCTCGACCAGACCACCGGCCTGCAGCTCGCGCAGCGCGCGGTTCACCGTCATGCGGCTGACGGCGAACTGCGCCACCAGCTCGGCCTCGCTGGGCATGCGCGCGCCGGGCGGGTACTGGCCGGCGGCCAGCGCGTCCAGCAGATGCTGCTTGACACGGGCGAAGGGCGCCAGGTTGGACAGCTTGGGGGCGACAAGGACTTGGGGCATGGCTGTCGGGGTATGGCCTTGGTCAGCGGCACGGCGTGAAGCGCGGCAAAGCCAGGGCTTGATCCTACTTGCATAGACTTGTCTAGACAAGTACGATGCCCGCTTGCCGTCAGCCCGGGAGACTGCCATGACCGACCTGTCCGCCGTGCCGCCACTGGCCGCGGCCCCTGCCGCCGGCCCGCGTCCGGTCAAGGCCCCCACCGGCACCACGCTGAACTGCCGCAGCTGGCTGACCGAGGCCGCGTACCGCATGCTGCAGAACAACCTCGACCCCGACGTGGCCGAGAACCCTGACGCGCTGGTGGTCTACGGCGGCATCGGCAAGGCCGCCCGCAACTGGGACTGCTTCGATGCCATCCTCGCCAGCCTGCGCAGCCTGGGCGACGACGAGACCCTGCTGGTGCAAAGCGGCAAGCCGGTGGGTGTGTTCCGCACCCATGCCGACGCGCCCCGGGTGCTGATCGCCAACTCCAACCTGGTGCCCAAATGGGCGACCTGGGAGCACTTTCATGAGCTGGACCGCGCCGGTCTGATGATGTACGGCCAGATGACCGCTGGCAGCTGGATCTACATCGGCAGCCAGGGCATCGTGCAGGGCACTTATGAGACCTTTGTCGAAGCTGGCCGCCAGCATTTCAAGGGTGACCTGACGGGCCGGTGGTTTCTCACCGCCGGCCTGGGCGGCATGGGCGGCGCGCAGCCGCTGGCGGCGACCTTTGCCGGGGCCTGCTCGCTGAACATCGAATGCCAGCAAAGCCGCATCGATTTCCGTTTGCGCAGCCGCTACCTCGACGAGCAGGCCTCGGATCTGGACGACGCGCTGGCGCGAATGGCCGCGCATACCGCCGCCGGTCGCGCGGTGTCGGTCGGCCTGCTGGGCAACGCGGCTGATGTGCTGCCCGAGCTCGTGCGCCGGGCCCGGGCCGGCGGCCTGCGGCCCGACCTGGTCACCGACCAGACTTCGGCCCATGACCTGGTCCATGGCTATCTGCCCCCAGGCTGGACGGTGGAACGCTGGCGAGCCGCGCAGGCCGACCCTGCACGGCATGCCGCGCTGCGCGACGCTGCTGCGGCCGGCTGCCGCCAGCATGTGCAGGCCATGCTCGACTTCCAGGCCATGGGCGTGCCCACGGTGGACTACGGCAACAACATCCGCCAGGTGGCCAAGGACCAGGGCCTGACCGAGGCCTTCAGCTTCCCCGGCTTCGTGCCGGCCTACATCCGGCCGCTGTTCTGCCGGGGCAAGGGCCCGTTCCGCTGGGTGGCGCTGTCGGGTGACCCCGAAGACATTGCCAAGACCGACCGCAAGATGAAGGAGCTGTTCCCGGAAGACACGCATTTGCACCGCTGGCTGGACATGGCGGGTGAGCGCATCGCCTTTCAGGGCCTGCCCGCGCGCATCTGCTGGATCGGCCTGGGCGAGCGCCACCGCGCCGGCCTGGCCTTCAATGCCATGGTCCGCAGCGGCGAGCTGAAGGCGCCGATCGTGATCGGCCGCGACCACCTGGACAGCGGCAGCGTGGCCAGCCCCAACCGCGAGACCGAGGCCATGCGCGACGGCAGCGACGCGGTGTCCGACTGGCCGCTGCTCAACGCCTTGCTCAACACCGCCGGCGGCGCGACCTGGGTCAGCCTGCACCATGGCGGCGGCGTGGGCATGGGCTACAGCCAGCATGCCGGCGTCGTGATCGTCTGCGACGGCACACCCGAGGCCGACAAGCGCATAGCCCGTGTGCTGTGGAACGACCCCGCCACCGGCGTGATGCGCCATGCCGATGCCGGTTACGAGGAAGCGGTGGCCTGTGCGCGAGAGCAGGGCCTGAACCTGCCGATGCTGGGGGCCGTCTGATGCTGTTGCGCCCGGGCCAGCTGTCGCTGGACGAACTGCAGGCCATCCATGCCGGTGGTCACCGCTTGCTGATCGACCCGGCCGCGCTGCCGGCCATCGAGGCCAGCTGCGCCCTGGTGCAGCGCGCCGCAGCCGGCAGCGCGCCGGTCTATGGCGTGAACACCGGCTTCGGCAAGCTGGCCTCCACGCGCATCGACGCGACCCAGTTGGCGCAGTTGCAGCTCAACCTGATCCGCTCCCACAGCGTGGGCGTGGGCGAGCCGCTGGCCCCGGGCGTGTTGCGGCTGATGCTGGCGCTGAAGGCGGCCTCGCAGGCCCGTGGCGCCTCGGGCGTGCGGCCGCTGGTGATCGACACCTTGCTGGCGGTGGCAATCTCCGGGCTGCTGCCCTGTGTGCCCAGCCAGGGCTCGGTCGGTGCGTCGGGCGACCTGGCGCCGCTGGCGCACATGACGCTGGCGCTGATCGGCGAGGGCGAGTTCATCGTCGACGGCGTGCGCCAGCCCGCGGCCGAGGTGCTGCTGCGCGCCGGCATCGCGCCGCTGCAACTGGCGGCCAAGGAAGGCCTGGCGCTGATCAACGGCACCCAGACCAGCACCGCGCTGGCCTTGCATGCACTGCTGAGCTTCGAGCCGGTGCTGGAAGCCGCGCTGGTCATCGGCGCGCTGACGGTGGACGCCGCGCGTGGCAGTGACGGCCCGTTCGACGCCCGCATCCATGCGCTGCGCGGCCAGCCCGGCCAGATCGACGTGGCCATGTACTACCGCGCACTGCTGGCCGGCAGCGCCATCCGCGCCTCACACAGGCAAGGCGACGACCGGGTGCAAGACCCCTATTGCCTGCGCTGCCAGCCGCAGGTGGTGGGCGCCTGCCTGGACCAGTTGCGCCACGCGGCGCGGGTGCTGGTCTGCGAGGCCAATGCCGTCACCGACAACCCGCTGGTGTTTGCCGATCTGGCGGGTGAGGGTGGTGAGATGGTCTCCGGCGGCAACTTCCATGCCGAGCCGGTGGCGCTGGTTGCCGACGGCATGGCGCTGGCCATTGCCGAAGTGGGCGCGATTGCCGAGCGCCGCATCGCGATGCTGATCGACGCGGGCGTGTCGCGCCTGCCGCCCTTCCTGACCAGCGACGCCGGGCTGAACTCGGGCTTCATGATTGCCCACGTCACCGCGGCCGCCCTGGCCAGTGAAAACAAGAGCCTGGCCCACCCGGCCAGCGTGGACAGCCTGCCCACCAGCGCCAACCAGGAAGACCATGTCTCGATGGCCACCTTCGCGGCGCGCCGTTTGCAAGCCATGATCCACAACACCAGCCATGTGCTGGCCATCGAATGGCTGGCTGCGGCCCAGGGCATCGACTTTCTGCGGCCCTTGACCAGCAGCCCCGCGCTGGAGCAGGCCCATGCGCTGCTCAGGCAACAATGTCCGACCATGACCGAAGACCGCACCCTGGCGCCCGACATCGCTGCTGCTGCGGCGCTGGTCAATGGCGGTAGCTTGTCGGCCGTGTTCCGCAGCCTGGACGATCTGCCCGCGCTGTGGGTGCCGGGCTGAGCTCCGGCCTGCAACTTGCATCTCTTGCTTGACCCTGCCTGAGCCCAGGCCCCACCCGTTCCCAACCCCCGTTCGGAGATTTCCATGACCCAGCCCGTCCTGACCCTGGCCCCCCTGGCTCTGCTCACCCTGGCCCTGGCCGGGCCCGCCGCCGCGCAAACGGCGGTGACCATTGGCATGTCCGGCTGGACCGGCTTTGCGCCGCTGACCCTGGCCAAGGAAGCCGGCCTGTTCAAGAAGCATGGCCTGGACGTGACGATCAAGAAGATTCCGCAGAAAGACCGCCACCTGGCCATCGCCTCGGGTGACCTGCAATGCGCCGCCACCACGGTCGAGACCTGGGTCGCGTGGAACGCCGCCGGCGTGGCCACGACGCAGATCTTCCAACTCGACAAGAGCTTTGGCGCCGACGGCATGGTGGTCAAGGCCGGCATCGGCAAGATCAGCGACTTGAAGGGCAAGACCGTGGCCGCCGACGCGCCGGGCACCGCGCCCTACTTCGGCCTGGCCTGGATGCTGAAGAAAAACGGCCTGAGCATCAAGGACGTGAAGGTGGTGAACCTGTCACCCCAGGCCGCCGCCAACGCGATGATCGCCGGCACCGACGGCATCGACGCGGCGATGACCTACGAGCCCTACCTGAGTGCCGTGCGCGCCAAGCCCGAGGCCGGCAAGATCATCGCCACCACGCTGGACTACCCGATGGTGATGGACACCTTCGGCTGCACGCCCAAATTTTTGGCCGAGAACGCCGCTGCCGCCAAGGCCCTGGCCGACGCCTATTTCGACGCCCTGGCGCTGATCAAGTCCGACCCCAAGAAGAGCTTCGAGATCATGGGCGCCGATGTGAAGCAAAGCGGCGAGGCCTTCGAGAAAAGCCAGGCCTACCTGCGCTGGCAGGACCGCGAGGCGAACCAGAAGTTCTTTGCCGGCGAGCATGCCCAGTTCAGCAAGGAGGCGGCCGACCTGCTGCTCGAGGCCGGCATCATCCGTGCCCTGCCCGACATGAGCAAATTGGCCGACACCCGTTTCCTGAAGTAAGCCGGCATGAAGCCGCTGACCCCGGTGGCACCGGCCACCAAGCTGCTGCTGGGCATCAGCTTCTTCGTGCTGTTCGTGGCGGTGTGGTCGCTGGCCACCTTTGGCGGCCATGTGCAGAAGACCTTTCTGGCCGACCCCTGGACGATGCTGAAATCGGGCTGGCTGCTGCTGACGCAGATGGGCTTTGCCTACGACATCGGCATGACGGTGTGGCGGGTGCTGGGCGGCTTTCTCATCGCCACCGCGCTGGCCCTGCCACTGGGCGTGCTGATGGGCGCCTACAAGCCGGTCGAGGCCTTCTTCGAGCCCTTTGTCTCGTTCGCGCGCTACCTGCCGGCATCGGCCTTCATCCCGTTGCTGATCCTGTGGGCCGGCATCGGCGAGGCGCAGAAGCTGGCGCTGATCTTCATCGGCAGCTTCTTCCAGCTGGTGCTGATGATCGCGGTGACCGTAGGCAACACCCGGCGTGATCTGGTCGAGGCGGCTTACACGCTGGGTGTGAGCGATCGGGGGCTGATCCGCCGGGTGCTGATACCGGGCGCGGCGCCCGAGATTGCCGAGACCCTGCGCATGGTGCTGGGCTGGGCCTGGACCTATGTCATCGTGGCCGAGTTGATCGGGGCGTCCAGCGGCATCGGCCACATGATCACCGACAGCCAGGCCCTGCTGGCCACCGACCAGATCATCTTCGGCATCATCGTCATCGGCCTGATCGGCCTGGCCAGCGACCTGCTGTTCAAGGCCGCGAATCGCAGCCTCTACCCCTGGGCCCAACTCGGCAAATGAGCGCCATGATGTCGACTGATTCCGGTGTGCCGCTGCTGTCCGTGCGCGGCGTGGCCAAACGCTTTGGCAGCGGCAGCGGCCAGACCCTGGCCTTGCAGGCCACCGATCTGGCGGTGGCCGAAAACGACTTCATCACCATCCTGGGCCCCAGCGGTTGCGGCAAGAGCACGCTGCTGCGCATCGTGGCCGGGCTGGAAACGCCCAGTGAGGGCGAGGTCACGCTGGCCGGCCAGCGCATCGGCGGCCCCGGTGCCGAGCGAGGCATGGTCTTCCAGAGCTACACCCTGTTCCCCTGGCTGACGGTGCTGGACAACGTCTGCTTCGGCCTGCGTGAGCGTGGCCTGTCGCGCGGCGAACAGGTGGCGGTGGCGCAGGACTACATCCACAAGGTGGGCCTGCAGGGCTTTGAGCGCCATTACCCCAAGCAGTTGTCGGGTGGCATGCAGCAGCGCACCGCGCTGGCCCGCGCGCTGGCCAACCGGCCGCGCATGCTGCTGATGGACGAGCCCTTTGGCGCACTCGACCACCAGACCCGCGAGCTGATGCAGGAACTGCTGATGGGCATCTGGGAGGCCGAGCGCACCACCGTGCTGTTCGTCACCCATGACATCGACGAGGCCGTGTTCATCGGCAGCCGTGTGGTGGTGATGACCGCGCGCCCGGGCCGCATCAAGCTCGACCGCGCGGTGTCGCTGGACCACCCTCGCCACTACGCCATCAAGACCAGCCAGCCTTTTGTGGTGCTCAAGGCCGAGCTGACCGAGGCGGTGCGCGAAGAGGTGCTGGCGGCGCAGGCGGCGGCCGCGGCAGCTTGACCCTGAGAGTGTTGGTCGCCACGGGCGGGATTGGGCTCGTTGCTGTCCTTGATTTCTTGCTCGGCAGCTGACGCTCATGGGCCTGTGCTTGAGCGGCGGGGTGGGCTGCCCTGTTCCACTGCGTGTCCCCCGCCGCCGGAAAACCCACCCGGCGGCTCCTCCTTTACCTCCGTGGAACAGGGCAACCCACCCCACCGCTCCCGTCAC
>JANOWE010000131.1:0-2430 GCA_031417735.1 Betaproteobacteria bacterium | reverse complement strand
TACGGGTGTACGGCTGTGCTGCTCAACCCTGCCGCGACCCGCTCGCGACGCCAGTTGCGTCACATCCGGGGTGCTGACCACTTTGCTTCAAACGCCGCATGGACTTTGCCACCTTCCTCATCCAATGCCTGAACTCGCTGCAGTACGGTCTGCTGCTGTTCCTGGTCGCCAGCGGGCTGACGCTGATCTTCGGCATCATGGGCGTGATCAACCTGGCCCATGGCAGCTTCTACATGATCGGCGCCTACATGGCGTTTGCGCTGTCGCCGGTGGTGGCGGCTACCTTTGGCGGCGGGTTTTTCTCGGTGCTGCTGGTGGGCGTGGTGCTGGCCGTGCTGCTGGGCTATGTGCTGGAGTGGGCCTTCTACAGCTACCTGTACGAGCGTGAGCACCTGCAGCAGGTGCTGATGACTTATGGCCTGATCCTGGTCTTCGAAGAACTGCGCAGCATGATCGTGGGCGACGACGTGCATGGCGTGCCGGTGCCCGAGATCCTGGCCGCCACGCTGCCGCTGGGCGAGATCATGACCTACCCGGTCTACCGGCTGTTCATCTCGGCGGTGTGCATGGTGCTGGCGCTGGGCATGTACTTCGTGTTCTCGCGCACCCGGCTGGGCATGATGATCCGCGCCGGGGCCAGCAACCGCGAGATGGTGCAAAGCCTGGGCATCGACATCAAGTTTCTCTACCGCGTGGTGTTTGCCGCCGGCGTGGCGCTGGCTGCGCTGGCCGGCATGGTCGCCGCGCCGGTCAGCAGCGTCTACCCCGGCATGGGCGGCTCGGTGCTGATCATCTGCTTCGTGGTGGTGGTCATCGGCGGCATCGGCTCGATCCGGGGCGCGCTGGTGGCGGCCCTGCTGATCGGCTTTGTCGACACCTTCGGCAAGGTGCTGCTGCCCGATTTCGCCGGTGTGCTGGTCTATGTGCTGATGGCGGCGATCCTGCTGTGGAAACCCGATGGCTTGTTCAAGGCCGCATGATGAACCCGCCCCTTTATCGCCCCTTGGCCCTGATTGTTCGCGGCGGAGCCTATTCATGATGGCCAAGGCCTGGTTCGTCGCGGTCGCGTTCGGCCTGCTGGCGCTGTACCCGTTGGTGGCCGGCAACTTCGGCATCGACCTGGTGACCAAGATCATGGTCTTCGCCATCCTGGCGCTGAGCCTGGAACTTCTGGTCGGTGGCACCGGGCTGGTCTGCTTCGGCCAGGCGGCGTTTTTCGGCATCGGCGCCTATGCGGCGGTGCTGCTGAGCCCGCAAGACCAGCCGCCGTCGCTGCTGTGGCTGCTGCCGGCCTGCGTGGCACTGGCCGCAGCCTATGCGCTGCTGGTGGGTGCGCTGTCGCTGCGCACCAAGGGCGTGTACTTCATCATGGTCACGCTGGCCTTTGCGCAGATGGCCTACTTTGTGGTGCACGACACGCCACTGGGTGGCGGCACCGACGGTATCTACCTCTACATCAAACCGGTGCTGGGGCCCTGGCTGGACCTGGACGGCGCGCTGACGCTGTACGGCTTCACGCTGGCCTGCCTGGTCGTGGTGTTCGCCTTTATGGCCCAACTGCTGCGCTCGCGCTTCGGCCGTGCGCTGGCCGGCATCCGCGTCAACGAGCAGCGCATGCGCGCCACCGGCTTTGCGACCTATCCGTACAAGCTGGCGGCCTTTGTGATCTCGGGCGGCATCGCCGGCCTGGCGGGGTTTCTGTTCGCGGTCAAGGACGGCTATGTCAACCCCGAGATGCTGAGCTGGCATCTCTCGGGCGCGGTGCTGATCATGATCATCCTGGGCGGCCTGGGCCACCTGCGCGGCGCGCTGATCGGTGCTTTTGCGTTCACCCTGCTGCAGGAGCTGTTCAAGTCCGAGGCCGTGTTCGGCAGCTTCGCCAAGCACTGGACCCTGCTTCTGGGCCTGGCCATCATCGCCAGCGTGGCCATGCTGCCGCGCGGCCTGGTGGGGTTGCCGGGGCAGTGGCGCGAGCGCCTGCTGGGTCGGGCCAAGGGGACCGTGCGATGAGCCGTGACATCTTGCTGCGTGGCCATGGCATCAGCCGCCGCTGGGGCGGGCTGACGGCGCTGGACCAGGTCAGCCTGGAGTTGCAGCGCGGCACGGTGCACGCCGTGATCGGCACCAACGGTGCGGGCAAGTCCACGCTGATCAACATTTTGTCGGGCGAGTTGGCGCCATCAGAGGGCCGCGTCGAGTTGCTGGGCCAGGACGTGACGGCCTGGTCACAGCCCAGGCGCGCCCGCGCCGGTCTGGGCCGCAGCTACCAGCGCACCACCATCTTCCCGAGCTTCACCGTGCTGGAGAACTGCCGCCTGGCCGCGCAGGCGCGCACGCCCAGGGCCTGGGCCTGGTGGCAAAGCGCAGCCCGGTGCCAGGCCTCGGTGCCAGCGGCGCGCGAGGCGGCGGGCCGTGCCGGTCTGGCTGCAC
>JANOWE010000130.1:0-12749 GCA_031417735.1 Betaproteobacteria bacterium | reverse complement strand
TTGCGCTCGGGCAGGGCCAGCAGTGCGTCAACCACCACCCGGTCCATCAGCCTGAAGTCACCCGCGCCGGCCGGCACCTCGAAGCGCGCCGCCGCGTTGACGATGGCGTAGAACAGCCGTGTGCCCAGGCGCTTGTAGGCGCCCTCGTCATGGCGGTTCTCACGCAGGGCATAGACCACCTCGGCGCCTTCACGCCAGCGCTGCACCATGGTCGAAATCAGCGAGGGAGGGTGCTGCAGATCGGCGTCCATCATCAGCACCGCGTCGCCCGCGGCCACCGCCAGGCCGGCGCTCAGCGCGGCTTCCTTGCCGAAGTTTCGCGACAACTGCAGCACCCGGAAACCGGGGCGCTGCGCCCACCTGGCCAGCAGCAGCGCGCTGGCGTCGGTACTGCCGTCGTCCACCAGCACCACCTCCCAGCGTGGGCTGCAGGCGTCCAGCGTCCGCTCGAGCATCGGCAGCAGTTGAGCCAGGTTCTCGGCCTCGTTGTGGCAGGGCACCACACAACTCAGCGAGAAGTCACCCGACCTGGGCCGTCGCGCCAGCGCGCAGGCCGAGTCAGATGTCGAAACGGTGGCAGATGTCATGGGCATGTCAGCGCTGGGCAGGGTTGCTTGCGGGCCAGGAGCGCGGGCCTGGCTTTCTGCCGCCCACGCTCCTCGGCGACATTGTCCGCTGCCGGCATCGAAGCCGGCCAAATCAAAGGCAGCAGCGGTAGGCCAGTCCCAGCGTGAGGCCAAACGCAGCCGGGCGATGTGTGACCGGGCTGTCGGCGGCCTGGCCCAGGAGCGTGCCCGCACTGACGTTGGCAAAGCCGACCCAGCGCGGCGACAACAGGGTCATCACGCCCACGCCGACACCGACCGACTTGATGCCCGCGCCAGGCTTGAAGGCGGGCAGGCCGCTGGCCACAGCATGGGCCGGGTCGACACCGAAATAGCTCTGCATGTAGCGCGCGCTGCCCAGCGACGTGGCCGCACCCGCACCGATCGAGGTGCTGGGGTCAAGCCAGCGCTGCCAGCCCAGGCTCAGCCCCAGGTCGGCGCCACCCTGGCGGCCCAGCAGGTCTTGTGCCAGGCTCGCACCCAGCGACCAGCCCGGTGCCAGCGCATAGCTGGCATAGAGCCGACCGCGCAGGGTGGGCCGCAGGTCGGGCAGGCCGCCGAGGTGGCTGGAGTCGGCCGACGCGCGACCGCTGTCCATGCGCAGCGACGCGCCGACCCGCCAATGCGCATCTTGGTGCAGTACCGCGCTCAGGCCCGAGCCCGAGGGCGCGGCTGCAAAGCCCAGCACCGCGCTGGCGCCCGAGGTGCTGAGCGTGAAGCGGCCATGGCTGAGGGCCCAGAGCGGGCGCAGCTTGAACGCCTGGCGGTCGCTGCCGGGGTATTCGGGTGATGATTTCAGCGCCAGGCCCAGCACGTAGCGGGTGCCATCGGTGACGGCGCTGTCGTCCGCGACCTTGACCGTGGCAAGGGCTTGGGCCGACGAACCCATGGCAGTGCCCAGCAGCAGCAGAGGCAACAGCGACCAGGCGCGCCGGCGGGCCAAGCCACGGTGGCGGCAAACGGAACGGGCGGGAAAGGCGTGCATCGCCAGATCATGCACGACGCAACTTGAGTCGGGTTGAGCGCCGCGCGGCGGGCGCATCCGCTCGGGTCGGTTGCAGCCGCGTGACCGGGCTGGCCTCGGCGCTGCCTGCCGCGTGCGCTACCAGGACCTGAGCTTGCTGCGCAATCTGGCGATGGACTGGCTGTGCAGCTGGCAGACCCGGCTTTCGGTGACCTTGAGGACCACCGCAATCTCCTTCAGATTCATGTCGTGCTCGTAGTACATGCTCATCACAAACTGCTCGCGCTCGGGCAGGTTCTTGATCGCCTCGACCAGGGCCTCGCGCATGCGCAAGTCCTGCAACCTGGCCAAGGGATTGGCGTCGTTGTCGACGACATGGCGGTCGAGAAAATCGTCGTCGCCTTCGTCACCGGTCATGTCTTCCAGGTAGATCAGCTGCGTGCCGCGGACCTTGCCCAGCAGTTCCTGGTACTCGGTCAGCGACAACTCCATCTGCTTGGCGATCTCGCTTTCGCTGGGCGCCCGGCCATTCAACTGCTCGAGCTTGCGCACGGCGGTCTCGATCGAACGCTGCTGGCGCCGATCGCCCCGGCTCATCCAGTCGTTGCCCCGCAGCTCGTCGAGCATGGCGCCTCGAATGCGCTGGGTGGCGAAAGTCTCGAACTGCACGCCATGCGCGGTGTCGAAGCGCGTCATCGCGTCCGACAAGCCAATCATGCCGACCTGGATCAGGTCGTCCAGCTCCACGTTGGCCGGCAGCTTGGCGATCATCTGATGCGCCAGGCGCCGCACCAGCGGGCTGTACTGCTTGAGCAGTGCGTTGGCGTCGAGTCGGCCCTTTTCGGTATACATGCGGCGGCTCCGGGAGCGGTTAACGAGAAAGTCTTCGCCGATTCGGGCGGGTGCCCGGACCATCAAAGTTTGTCAATTCAGGCGGCCCAGGCCGGCCTGCGGGTAATGCCCCACAGCGGCCGCAGCGGCTGCAGGAAAGTGGATCGCCGAGACCAGCGTGGGCAGGGTCTGCGTGCCCAGCGCCAGCTGGGCGGCGACCAGGCGTTGAAGGTCGGGGGCAATGGCTGCCCGGGCCGGCCCCTGCGGGTCCAGCACCGCACAGTGGCTCAGTGCGGCTCCCAGAAAGTGGTCGGCACATTCGGCCAGCCGCTCGCTGACCTGGTGCGCCCGCTGCGGTGTGGCGTCGGCGGCGATCACGGCGTCGAAGCTCAGCGCACCCAGCCGCTGGCACAGCAACTTCATCGAGCCGTAGGCATGGGTCAGGCTGTCCGGGCGCAGGTCCACGAGCAGCAGCGGCTTGGGCGCCAGGCCGACAAACATGCGCCGCAGGTCTGACGCGCCGGCATGCACCAGCACCACGTCGGCGGCCGGCTCGGCCGATTGCAGCGCCTGCAGAAAGCGCACCGTGGTCGCCCGGTTGTCAAGGTAGTGCAGCGGCAGACCGCGTGCGGCCAGGTAGGCCACATGGGGCGACAGGTGCTCGATGCAGGCCGCCAGATCAACCGGAGCCAGCTCATGCGGCAGTGACGCGGTGTCGGCCGCGTCCACGACCAGGGTGCGCAGGCCCAGATCGGCGATGGCGGTGCACAGCCGCTCCATCACCACGCCGCCAAATCCGACATGGGGGTTATGCACCAGCGGAATCAAGCGGGTCTGGCTGGCGGCAAACATCTGGCGCAGGCCATGGGCCTGGTCGCGGGGCGGACGGTAACGGGAGCTAGGCTTCACAGCAGGAGCGGCGCGGTCGAGGTGGCTGGGCGGTGTGACTGGAATGGGGCTGCGGCGGGTGCCGGCCTCAGGCATGCAGGCCGGTGCTGGCCCTGGGCGCGCCCAGGCCGGCGGCGAACAGCAGCTTGACCTCGTCGCTGTCCATGCGCCAGGTCGCACCACCCACGCCGCTCAGCGCGCGCTGGACCAGGGCCTGGGCCGACAGCCGGTGCCAGTCCTCGGGCACACGCTGGCCGTTGGCCACGCCAACGATCTTGCTGTGGTGGCGGATCAAGGCGTCCAGCGCCGGGCCGAGCTTGACCGCCTCGTCCAGCTTGGACAGCACCACGCCCTGGCAGCTCGACACACCGTAGGCCACCATCACGTCTTCCACCGTCTCGCCCTGGGCGGCGGCATTGATCACCAGCAGCTTGCCGATCTCGGGGTGTTGCAGCATGTCCAGCAGTTCACGGGTGCGGGCATCGCGCTGGGCCATGCCGGCGGTGTCGATCAGCACCAGGCGCTTGCCCGACAGCAGTTCGAGCAGATCTTCGAGCGAGGCCCGGTCATGCGCGGTGTGCACCGGCACGCCCAGGATGCGGCCGTAGGTGCGCAGCTGCTCGTGGGCGGCCACGCGGTAGGCGTCCAGCGTGATCAGGCCCAGGTTGGCAGCGCCATGGCGGCTGGCGAACGCGGCCGCCAGCTTGGCCGTGCTGGTGGTCTTGCCCACGCCGGTTGGGCCGATCAGCGCGTAGACGCCCTCATGGTCTTCCAGCGGCGGCTCCTGCTCGTCGGTGGCCAGGTTGCGTTCGAGCACACCGGCGGCCCAGGCCAGGTCGTCGTCCCGGTCGGCCGGCAACGCTTGGACCAGCTTGCGCACCATGCCGGGTGACAGGCCGGTGTCGAACAGCTGCTGCGCCAGCGCCACCTGGCGCGGGTTGCGCTGCAGCTTGTCCATGAAGGCCAGCGCGCCAAAACGTTCTTCGATCAGCTGGCGCACCGAACGCAGCTCGCTCAGCATCTCGTCGCGGTCGCTCAGCGCGCCGGGCGCCGTCTTCAGGCTGGTGCTGGGCGCTGCGCGGGCACGGCGCGGGCTGGGCGCGGGCTCATCGCCCAGCACCAGGGCCGGCACGGCGCGCGCTGCGGCGCTGTCAGCCAGGCTGGGCTGGGCCGGCTTGGCCACCGCCAGGGCATGTTGCACGCTGCGCCGTGGAAACGGCGACTCGCGCTGCGCTGCGCTGGCCAGCGTGTTGGCCACTGGGACGCTCGGTGATGACGGCGCGGCGCTGGCCGGCGCCGGGCGCGCCGCAGCCTTGCCCGGCGCCGGTGCGGCGCGCGATGTTCCGGCACCGCGCTGGGCGCCCAGGCTGGCGGCCAGCATGTTGCCGCTGTCGGGGTCGCCCCGGCCCAGTTCGGTCTGCCGACGCTTGAGCATGCGCTCACGCACATAGTCTTGAAAGCTCAGTGTGCTCATGCCCAGGGTCTGCACGTCCTGGTCCACCGGCTCGGTGGTGGCATCGGCCTGACTGACCGCAAAGGCCCTGGGCGCAACCACCGGCGGCAAGTCCAGCCGGGGCTCCAGCCGCTCACCCCGCGCGGCAATGCGCTCGGCCAGGCTGCCCTTGCGGCTGCTGCTGTCGGTCGCGGCGTTGGCCTGGGTCGACGCCTCGGCCGTCAACGCGCCTGGCGCAGGCCTGGCCTGCGGCGTGCGCGCCGCCGCCTGCTCGATCTTGTCGATGCTGTCCGAGGCCATGGCCAGCACCTCGACACCGTTCACGCCGGGTTTGGTCGACAGCACCACCGCGTCCTGGCCCAGTTCCAGCCGAACCTGCTTCAGCGCTTCGCTGCTGGTGCGGGCGGTGAATCTCTTGATGTTCATGCCGGGCTTCCGATGATCGATCCGATGCGGATCGAATGGGTGTCAGGAATCTCGCTGTGCGACAGCACCTTCAGGCGAGGCGCAGCGCGGCGCAGCAGCCGCGCCATCTGCACCCGGATCGCATCGGGCACCAGCAGGCAGGCCGGCTGGCCCTGGTCTTCCTGCACGCGGGCCGAGTTGGCGGCCTCACGGGTCAGGGTGTCGGCCACGCCGGGGTCCAGCGCAGCGCCATGCGGTGAGGTCAGGGCCTGGGTCACCAGGCGTTCCAGTTCGGGTTCAAGCGCGATCACATCCAGCTCTTTCACCGGGCCATAGATCTGGTGCACGATCAGCGGCGCCAGATGCACCCGGATGCGGCGGGCCAGTTCGGCCGGGTCGGTCACGCTGCCGGCATGCTCGGCCAGGCATTCGACGATCGAGCGCATGTCGCGGATGTGCACGCCCTCTTCGAGCAGCAACTGCAACACCTTTTGCAACGCGGCAATGGCCACCATCTTGGGGATCACGTCTTCCATCAGTTTGGGCGCCAGCTTGGTCACATGCTCGATCAGTTGCTGGGTCTCGGTGCGGCCCAGCAGGCGGGCCGAATTCACCTGCATCAAGTGTGAAAGATGGGTCGCCACGACGGTCGAGCAATCAACCACCGTAAATCCGTGCATTTGGGCCTGCTCTCGCTGGCGGTCTTCGATCCAGGTGGCGGGCAGTCCGAAGGCCGGGTCGACGGTGGCGCTGCCAGGCAGTTTCAGCGTCGCGCCGCCCGGGTTGATGGCCAGGTACATGCCCGGGAAGGCCTCGCCCTCGCCGACCACGGCGCCGCGCAACAGCACGCGGTAGACGCTGGGCTTGAGCTCGAGGTTGTCGCGGATGTGCACCGCCGGCGGCAGAAAGCCCATGTCGGCCGCAAACTTCTTGCGCACGCCCTTGATGCGGCTGAGCAGGTCACCCTGGCGGCTCTTGTCGACCAGTGCAATCAGCCGGTAGCCGACCTCCAGGCCCAGCGTGTCCACCGGCTGCAGGTCGTCCCAGCTGGCCTCGGCATTGGCGGCCTGGGTCTCGGGCGGCGGCGCGGGCGGCGCTGCGGCCGCCAGCGTGTCGCGCTGCTGGATCCAGTGCGCCAGCCAGGCCATGCCACCGGCGATGAGCAGGAACACCAGATGCGGCATGCCCGGAATCAGGCCCAGCGTGCCAACGATGCCGGCAGTCACCGCCAGCGATTTGGGGCTGGAGAAGACCTGGCTGCCGATCTGGTTGCCGATGCTCTTGTCCTTGCCCACGCGCGAAACCACCATCGCCGCAGCGACCGAGATCAGCAGCGCCGGAATCTGCGCCACCAGCGCGTCGCCCACGGCCAGCAGCACGTAACGGTCGGCCGCCTCGGAGGCGCTCAGACCATGGCTGGTCAGACCGATGATGAAGCCGCCGACGATGTTGATGACCAGGATCATCAGCCCGGCCACCGCGTCGCCGCGCACGAACTTGCTGGCACCGTCCATCGAGCCGAAGAACTCGGCCTCCTCGCCCACCTCGGCGCGTCGGCGCTTGGCCTCCTTCTCGTCGATCAGGCCGGCGTTGAGGTCGGCGTCGATGGCCATCTGCTTGCCGGGCATCGCGTCCAGGGTGAAGCGCGCGCCGACCTCGGCGATGCGTTCCGAGCCCTTGGTCACGACGATGAAGTTGATGACCACGATGATGGCGAACACGATCAGGCCGACCGCGAAGTTGCCGCCGACCAGGAAATGACCGAAGGACTCGATGACCTGGCCCGCCGCCGCCGAGCCGTTGTGGCCCTCCAGCAGCACGACCCGGGTCGAGGCCACGTTCAGGCTCAGCCGCAGCAGCGTGGTCACCAGCAGCACCGACGGAAAGGCCGCAAAGTCCAGCGGCCGCAGCATGTTCGCGGCCACCATCACCACCATCAGCGCCAGCGCGATGTTGAAGGTGAACAGCAGGTCCAGCGCCAGCGCGGGCAGCGGCAGCACCATCATCGCCAGCACCATGACGATGAACAGCGGCGCGGCCAGGCCCTGCAGCATGGCCCCGCTCACGCCGGGCAGATGGCGGGTGTAGGGCGCCAGCGGCGCGGCCAGGCCCTGCAGGGCCTGGCGCAGGCTGTTCAACAAGGGGTTCATGGTGCTGGCTCCGGCTCAGACTTGGTGGCCGCGTCGGGCTTTGCGCTGGCCTCCGGGTGGTGCGGGTCGAGCTCGTCCGGCACCACGATCGGCGGCAGATCGGGTGGCATGGCGCCTTTGCCGGCCATCGCCGCGCGCAGCTGGAACACATGGGCCAGCACCTGGGCCACCGCCGCGAACAGCCGCGACGGCACCTCCTGGTCGAGCTCGGTGTGGGCGTACAGGGCACGGGCCAGCGCGGGCGATTGCAGCACCGGCACTTTGCTCTCGCGGGCGATGTCGCGGATGCGCAGCGCCACCAGGTCGGCACCCTTGGCCACCACCCTGGGCGCGGCCATCACGTTGTCGTCGTACTTCAGTGCCACCGCGTAGTGGGTCGGGTTCATCACCACCAGGTCGGCACCGGGCACCGCGGCGAGCATGCGCTTCCTGGCCATCTCGCGCATGCGGTTGCGGATGCGGCCCTTGACCTCGGGGCGGCCCTCGCTCTCCTTGCTTTCCTGCTTGGCTTCCTGGTGGCTCATCTTCAGGCGGTTCATCAGCATGAAACGCTGCAGCGGCAGGTCGATGGCGGCAAACACCGCCAGCACGATCATCAGCAGGCCCAAACCGGTCAGCATCGATTGCGCCGTGTGCTGCAGCGCCACCGGCAGCGGCATGCTCAGCGCATCGTGGAACTGCGGCAGGCGCTGGTAGAGGTAGGTCGCCCCCACCACCCCCAGCAGCAGGGCCAGCACGCTGGCCTTGCCCAGGTCACCCAGGCGCTGTGCCGACACCATGTTGCCCAGCCCGCTGATCGGGTTGAGCTTGGAGAACCTGGGCAGCATCGGCTTGAAGCTGAAGTTCCAGCCGCCCGAGGCCAGCCCCGCGCCCAGCGCCAGCGCGCAGGCCACCGCACCCAGCGGCAGCAGCACCATCATCCAACCCAGGGTCAGCTCGCTCAGGCGGTGGGTCAGCACATCGGGCCGGGCCAGCAGACGGGCGTCGAAGCTCAGTCCGGTGGACAGGATGCGCAGCATCCAGCTGCCCAGCATCGGCATTGCCGCGACCAGCACCGCACCGCCCAGGCCCACCACAAACAGATGCGCCAGGTCGCGGGAACGGGCCACCTGGCCGTCCTCTCTGGCCTTGCGGATCTTCTTCTCTGAAGCTGGAAGCTTGCGGTCTTGTGCGTCGGCCATGGCCACGGCGAAAAAGAAAGGGACGGCGCAGACTCAAGGCGGGCGCCGGTCTGCCGACAAGCCTTGGATGCTGCGCCTGCAGCCGCGCCGTGTCGGCCCGAAAAGCAGGGTCATCAGCGGTGAATTCAGCGCCCGCCAGGGCACCTTGTCTGCGCGGCCCCAGCGCAGCGCAGCGGTTTTCGCCCGATTTGGCGGGGCCTGCTGGCCGCGGAACAGATAAGCGCCGTTTTCCGGCCCTTGCTCCAGGTTCAAGACCTGCGCCATTTGCCCGATAACCGAAGCTAGCGAGACCTGTTGTCGCGCCGTGTCCGGTTTTGCTCGTCGCAGCAGGCCGGAAACGACGCCTGGGACCCTCTGCGCCGTACACCGCCCGCACCACACCACCTTATGTCCTGCTGCTGTTCACCGCTGCTGCACACCGCCCTGTCCGGGTCGGTTGCCGCGCCTTGCACAGCCCGTACGCGGCCCACGCCGTGCCGGAACCTGCAGCACTGATTGCCTGATAGGAACGTCGACATGGCTTCGAATATCGTCAACCTGACCCCCGCCGAGATTGCCCTGCTGAGCTCGGCCGAAATCTCGGCCCTGACGACGCAGGACTGGCGCGCGTTCACCGGTGAGCAGATTGCCGCGCTCACGTCCGGCCAGGTCGTGGCCATCAGCACCAGCGGCCTGCGCGCGCTGGGCACGTCGATGATCGCGGCCTTCGAGACCACCGACATTGCGGCGCTCAGCGCCGACCAGATGCAGTCGCTGAGCACCAGCGCGATCCGCGCGCTGACCACCGCCCAGGCCGGTGCGCTGGCCGCAGGCCAGGTCATGGCGCTGAGCACACAGCAACTGCGCATGCTGGAGACCGCCGACCTCGCGGCGCTGGGCACCAGCTCGATCGCGGCGCTGAGCTCGACCCAGGCCGCCGCCTTGACCACCGGCCAGATCGCCGCGCTGCAGACCGCGCAGATCGCCTCGCTCACCGCCATGCAGGTGGCCGGCCTGGGCACGGCCCAGGTTGCGGCGCTGGGCAGCAGCAGCCTGTCGACCCTGAACTCGGTGCAGCTGGGCAGCCTGAGCAGTGCGCAGCTGCGCGCCATCGGCACCGAAGAAATCACCGCGCTGAGCACGACCCAGATCCAGGCGCTGGGCACCACCCATGTCAGCAACTTGTCGGCGATCCAGGTCGGCGCGCTCAGCTCGGCCCAGATCGCCGGGCTGGCCACGGCCCAGGTGGCGGTGCTGTCGACGCAGCAGCTTGCCGCGCTGGGCAGCACCCAGCTCTCGGGGCTGCAAAGTGCCGATCTTGCGGTGCTGTCCACGCAGCAGATCCGGGCCCTTGCCAGCGGTGCCATCAGCGGCCTGGAAGCCACCAGCGTGGCCGCGCTGAACTCGACCCAGGCTGCCGCATTGACCACCCGCCAGCTGCGCGCGCTCGACACCGCCGACATTGCCGCCCTGCAGACCCAGGCCCTGGCCGGGCTGGGCACCGACCAGATCAGCCGATTGGCCACCCAGCAGATCGCCGCGCTGGGCACCGCCCAGATGGCCAGCCTGTCGACCCAGCAGGTCGCCGCGCTGACCACGGCCCAGGTGCAGTCCATCGAGGCCGTCGACCTGGCGGCCATGGGCAGCCGCCAGCTCGCAGCACTGGACAGCGCCCAGCTCGGCGCGCTGGGCAGCCAGCAGGTGGCCGGCCTGGCCACCAGCAGCCTGGCATCGCTGGGCACGGCGCAGATCAGTGCCTTGAGTACAGCGGCCATCGCCGGCCTCGCGACCAGCGCGATCCAGGCGCTGACCACGGCCCAGGTCGCGGCACTGGCCACGCGGCAGATCGTGGCCATCGAGAGCGGCGACATCGCGGCCATGACCACGGCGTCGCTGGCCTCGCTCAGTGCGGCTCAGCTGCAAGCGCTGTCCACCGTTCAACTCGCTGCGCTGAACACGGCCCAACTGCATGCCCTGGGCACGGCCCAGGTCGCCGCGCTGACCACGACCCAGGTCGCCAGCCTGAACCCGGCCGACCTGGCCAGCATGGGCTCGGCGCAACTGGCCGCGCTGGGCAGCCGGCAGATCGCCGCTTTGACCACTGCCCAGGTCGCCGGTCTGGGCACCGACGACCTGGCCGCACTGGGCAGCGGCCAGATCGCCGCATTGGGCAGCAGCCGCATCGCGGTGCTTGACGGGGCACAGATCCAGGCCCTGAGCACGGCCCAGGTCGCCGCGCTGACCACCGGCCAGGTGCGGGCCATCACCAGCGCCGACATCGCGCTGATGGAAACCGCCGACATCGCGGCCATGAACACACGCCAGATCGCGGCGCTGGGCACCGACCAGCTCGACGCGCTGAGCACCGCCCAGCTGGTGGCCCTGCGCGCCGATCAGGTCGCCGCACTGTCCAGCGCCCAGCTGGCCGGCCTGAGCCCGGCCGACCTGGCGGCGCTGACCACGCGCCAGTTCGCCGCCATGGCCACCGGCCAGATCGCTGCACTGAGCACGGCCCAGATTGCCGCGATGGAAACCGCCGACCTGGCCGCCCTGGACAGCGCCCAGATCCGCGCCCTGTCCAGCGCCGCCATGGTCGCGCTGGACGGCACGCAGCTGGCTGCCCTGGGCAGCGCCCAGGTCGCCGCGCTGCGCAGCTCGCAGCTGCTGGCCCTCGAGACCGCCGACCTGGCCGCCATGGGCACGGCCCAGTTGGTGGGCCTGGGCAGTGCGCAGCTGCGTGCGTTGAGCAACCAGCAGATGGACGCGCTGACCAGTGTGCAGCTGGCCTCGCTGGGCACCGACCAGATCGCCGCGCTGCGCAGCAGTCAGCTCGCCGCGCTGAGCGCGGACGACCTGAGCGCTTTGACCACCGCCCAACTCGCCGCGCTGGGCACCGCCCAGCAGGCCGGGCTGACCACGGCCCAGGTCGCCGGCCTGGACGCCGAGGCCATGGCCGCGTTCAGCACGCGCCAGATCCAGGCCCTGAGCACCGACGCCATCGCCGCGCTGAGCACCTCGGCCATCATCGCGCTGAGCAGCGCCCAGGTCGCCGCGCTGACCACCGCCCAGGTGCGTGCGATCGAGACCGGTGACATCGTAGTGATGGAAACCGCCGACATCGCTGCCCTCAGCCAGCTGCAGATCCGCGCGCTGGGCACGGCCCAGCTCGCCGCGTTGAGCACGGCACAGATCGCCGCGCTGGGCAGCGAGCAGGTCGCCGCGCTGAGCTCGTCGCAAATGGCCGGGCTGGCCACCGGCACGCTCAATGCCCTGGGCAGCAGCCAGTTCGCCGCGCTGTCCAGCGGCCAGCTCAACGCCCTGACCACGGCCCAGGTTGCCGGCCTGGAAACGGCCGACCTGGCCACCCTGGGCAGCCGCCAGATCAGCGGCTTCGGCACCGACCACATCAATGCGCTGACCACGACCCAGTTCACCAGCCTGTCCACCGCGCAGATCGCCGCGTTGACCACGGGCCAGCTCGCCAGCCTCAGCGGCGCCGACCTGGCCGTGCTGAGCACGGCGCAGTTCGCCGCACTGGGCAGCCGCCAGCTCGGCCGTTTGACCACCGAACAGGTCGCGGCGCTGGAAACCGCCGACCTGGCGGCCCTGAGCACCGCCCAGTTGGCGGCGCTGTCGAGCAGCAGCTTTGCCGCGCTGCACGCCAGCCAGCTGGCCGCGCTGGACAGCGTGCAACTGGCCAGTCTGAACACGTCCCAGCTGCTGGCCATCGGCAGCTCGGAATTCGCCGCACTGGGCAGCAGCACGCTGGCTGCACTGGGCACGCTGCAGATCCGCGCGCTGGGCACCGACACCATCGCCGCGCTGACCAGCAGCCAGCTGCTGGACATGGGCACGCAGCAGATCGCCGCGCTGACCAGCGCCCAGGTGCGCGCCATCGAGACCGGCGACCTGGTCGCCTTCACCACCACCCAGTTGGGCGCGCTGTCCACCGGCCAGATCGCCGCGCTGACCACGCAGCAGCTTGACGCGCTGGGCACCGCCCAGCTGGTCAACCTGAGCAGCGCCCAGATCGCCGCGCTGAGCACGGCGCAGATCGCCAGCCTGAGCCCGGCCGACCTGGCCGCACTGGGCAGCAGCCAGTACGCCGCGATGAGCGCCGGCCAGGTGGCCGCCTTCACCACCGCCCAAGCCGCCGCGCTGGAAGCCGAAGACTTCGCCGTGCTGGGCACGCGGCAGATCCGCGCGCTGAGCACCGCCGCGATCGAAGCCCTGGGCACCGCCGCACTGGCCGCGATGGGCAGCGTGCAGGTCGTGGCCCTGTCCTCGGCCCAG
>JANOWE010000129.1:0-2155 GCA_031417735.1 Betaproteobacteria bacterium | reverse complement strand
GCGGCGTTTCGTCAACAGATGGTCGAGTTGGTGCGCGCAGGCCGAGGCGTCACCGATTTGGCCCGAGAGTTCGATTGCAATTCCAGCAGCATCCATCACTGGATCAATGCTGCCAATGGCCGCGGTAAGGCTGGCAGCTAGGCCGGCAGCGGTGGCGCCGCCAGCACTGATGCGCTGCTGAATGCCAGCGAGCGCCAGCAACCTTTGGAGCAGAAAACCGCGCGGAGGACCGCGCCACGCTTGGCTCAACGGCTCGAAAGCCGGTTGCGGTTCATTCGTTCAAGGTCGCAGTTACTTCGTTCACCGACACCAAAGGAGCGATCGTCTTCCACGCCGTCAATGGGGTAGCTGCACGCGCGCCCAAAGGCCACGGCCTCGGCGACTGAGTTCACCAGTGGGCAGATCACGCCGTAAGCGCCAGCATCGAGCGCGCGGCTGATTTCGGCCAAGTTGTTCTGGCTGACCCGCACCATGGGCACGGCCGGTGTGTGCGGCAGCGCTTGCAGCATCGCCAGCATCTGCGCGTGGCCGGCCATGCCGTGCTGGCAGTCGACGACAACGGCATCGAAGCCGGCACTTCCCGCCAGTTCGGCGGCACAGGCCGAGTCGCTGCTCATCCAGCCGGTCACGGCGGGCTTGCCGGCGCTGCAAAGTTCGAGCAGGCGGTTGGTTTCCACGGGCAGGGCTCTTTCTGGGCGACCAAGGGCGTTGCGTTCACACCGTCATTGCGGGCGGTAACAGGCTGAGTCGTGCCAGGCGGCCGCCAGCGTCCAGGGTGGTGTCCAGCGCGGCCGCAGCGGTGGGCACATCACTTTTGAAATGTACGGTCTTGCGGCTGTCGCCAGCCACTACCAGCAAGGCCTCCGCGTCTTGCGTGCCGGTGTTGATGAACTGCCGCCAGCAGCCCCCCGGGAGCGACAAGGTGTCCCACGCACCGAGGTCGGCCAGCACCTGCTGGTCACCTGTGTTCAAGGCCACTTGCAGCGGGCCGCATGCGTGCACCAGCACCGCCGTCTCGTCAATGAAGAACGGTGCGCTGCTTTGGCCGGCTGGCACGCGCAGCCATTCGACGGAAAAGCCCTGCGGGTCGGTGACGGCGGGTCGGTGGTTGCGGTGTTGGCTGATGCCCCAGCCGATCACCGGGGCCAGCTGCCAGCCGTGGCCAGGCAGCACGGCGTCCAGCGTGGCCGATCGGAAATCGCGCTGCGCCGGTTTCAGGCCGCGCGCCGTCAACTCGGCCACAGACCAGCGGCGCAGGAGCGCCACCTCATGCGGCGGCATCAGGGGCAACAGTGCGTCGTCAGGAGGCGGCACCTGCCCTTCTGGCACGTCGATCAGCTGGTTGTCGCGCCCCAGGTACAGGCCGGTGTCGCGGGCGCGGTGAATGACGTCGGGGCTCCAGATGATGCCGCCGGTGTCGTCACCCCCCAGCACCGTCATCAAAAAGCCATGGCTGTTGCCGGTGTTGGAAAAGCCGCGGAACATCCACGTCGGCATGCAGATCACGTCGCCTTCTTCCAGCACCGCTTCACCTTCGTCACCGGCCGCGCCCCAGCGCAGCGTGAAGCTGCCTTCACAGGCGATGAAAACCTCGGCCGTGAAGTGCAGGTGCAGGTTGTTGGTGATGCCCGGGGCCAAGCCGGCCGCGCCGATGTTGAAGCCATGTGGCTCGCGCAGGTTCACCACCTGACCGGGGTTCTGCGTCACGCCCGGGCCAATGATGGAATAGTTTTCTTTGGGCGTGCTGCCGGGCAGGCGCACGTCGATGAAGGCGTCGTCGCAGGACCGGTACTGGCTGCGGCGAATGTGGCGGCGCTGGACTTCTGCGGGGGTGAGGTTCATGGTCATGGGTGGGGTGGTCACGGGGTCTGTCAGCCTTTGACAGCGCCTTGGGTCAGGCCAGAGACGATCTGCTTCTGGAACAGCGCCACCAGGATGATGAGCGGGATGGTGATGCTGACCGCGCCGGCCACGCCCTGCATCAGCAGCGCGTCGCTCTCGGCGGTGATGGCATTGGCGATGGCCGCCGGCATGGTCATGCGGTCGGCGTTGGTCAGGGCCGAGCTGAGCATGAAGTCGTTGTAGGCCAGCAAGAAGCTGAACAGGCCGGTGGTCACGACACCCGGCCACATGACCGGAATGATGACGCGCCGAA
>JANOWE010000128.1:0-30160 GCA_031417735.1 Betaproteobacteria bacterium | reverse complement strand
CCCGAATGAAGCACGCTTTTCGACAGCTCTACCAGCCCAAACCTGACCGCACACCACGCTGGCTGCGCCAGGTCTGGCTTTGGTTCTGAGCACGGTGATGCCGTGGGCGGTGGCCGCGCCAGGCGCAGCCGTTCCCTGGCTCAGCCGGCGCTCAAGCGCCGCTCAAGCGCCGCTCAACCGCGGCTCAACCGCGGCTCAACCGCCAGCGCCCTGGCGCGATCGGTAAAAACGCCTCGACACCGGCGGTGGCAATGACATGGGTGGTGCCCTGCTCGGCGTCCACCACGTTCAGCCCGCCAAACACCGCCCTGACCTCGGCCCGGCCACGCGGCAGTTCGGCGGCCACCACGGCCAGGTCCACCTTGTCGGGCTCTTGCACGCCGATGGTGACCTGCACGCGCATGTGCCGGTGGTCGTAGCCCAGTGACTTGAACAACACGATGGACGAATGGTGTAGCGCGTCCTGCACGGCGCGGCAGGCGGCCTTGGTGTAGTCGCCGCCATACAGGTCGTTGCCGGTGCCCATCTCCAGGATGATGCGTTTCTCGTGCGCGCGGCCCGCCGCCTGGTCAGTCATGTTGCGGCTCCATGTCGAAACTCACCATGACCGCCGCGTTGGCCACCACGCTGACGCGGTCGGTGCCCGGCTTGACGATGTCCAACCCGCCCTTGACCACGCTGATCGACGGCTGGCCATAAGGAAAGATCTTCAACAAGGCGCTGCTGTCCACCGCCTCGGGCTGCTGCACGCCGATCTCAACGTCGATCAACATCGCCTCCCGCGGGAAGCCGAAGGCCTCGGCCACGTTCAGCGAGTTGTGCCAAAGCGCGTCACGTATCGCCCGCGCGGCGGCTTCGGTGTAGTTGCGGCTGCGGATCGAGGTGCCCATGCCGAACTGCGTCACCACCCTCTTCTTGCTCATCGTTCAATGGCTCCTGTGGTCAATCGGCCGGGCCGGCGCTCACGGCGCCGGTCAATTGTGGACGATGAAGGTTTGGCCCGTGGTTCCCGCACCATCCCAGAAACCGCGAAAGCCGTTGGGGATCAGAAAGGCGTCGCCGGTCTTGAAGGTCCGTGCGCTGCCGCCTTCGGCGATCAGCCGCACCTGAAGCCGCAGATGAGCTTCGGTGATGACGCAGAACTCATCGCGGTCGGCGAAAGCCACCCGACGGCCAGACGCCGAGGCTCGGTCTGACCGCTGTCCTTGCCAAAGTCGATGAGCTTGATGACACCGGAGGGGGTTGCGCGAGGTGTTGTCGAACGGCAGGCCCGGCCGGGCTCAGATCGCCGGCAGGATCAGGCCCGAGCATTCACCCAGGCCGATGCGGCGCGCCCCCGGACGTTGGCAGAAACCGCGCAAGCTCAGCGTGTCGCCATCGGCCAGGAAGCTGCGGCGCTGGTCATCGGGCAGCGTGATGGGCTGTTTGCCACCCTGGCAGAGCTCAAGCATGGAACCGGCCTGCTCGGGCTTCGGGCCCGACAAGGTGCCCGAGCCGAACAGGTCGCCCGGCCGCAGGTTGCAGCCGGTGACGGTGTGGTGGGCCACCAGCTGCGCGGCCGTCCAGTAGCCGGCCTGCGCCGCGTTGCCGCTGGACAGGCGCACGCCAGCTTGGCCGGTTTCGCGCATGGTGGCGGTTTACAGCCAGACCTCGAGTTGGAGGTCCAATGCGCCCTGGCTGCGGTTGGCCTCGCTGTCCAGGTAAGGCAGTGGCGCAGGGTCGCCTTCGGGGCGGGTGAAGGCCGCGCGAAACGGCGCCAGCGCCTCCATCGTCACCACCCAGGGTGAGATCGTGCTGCCGAAGTTCTTGGCCAGGAAGGGCCCCAGGGGCTGGTATTCCCAGGCCTGGATGTCGCGCGCCGACCAGTCGTTGAACAGCGTCACGCCGAACAGGTGCTGCTCGGCGTCGGCAATGGGGACGCGTTGACCCAGCGGGTTGCCGGCCCCGATCAGGAAGCCCAGCTCAAGCTCATAGTCCAGCCGTTGGCTGGGGCCCACCACGGGGGTCTCGGCGGCGCCCTTGGTCTGGCCCACGGGCCGGCGGATGGGCGTGCCGCTGACGACGATGGACGAGCTGCGGCCGTGGTAGCCGATGGGCACCCACTTGTAATTGGGCAGCAGCGGCTCGTTCGATCCGGCGTGCCTGAAGCGGCCATAGGGCAGGTTCTGCAGCGGAAAGTCGGTGTCGGGCTGGTTGGCCGAGGCCACCCAACTCTTCAGTTCGGGGTCATGCGTAGCATTGAGGCTCATGCTCAGTCCTGGGGCTTGAAGTGGTCGGCCAGGCCGGCCCAGCAGCCGCCGTAGGCCTGGTCCAGCGCGCCGCCGTGCAGCGCAAATTCAGTCGGGTGGAAACGCCAGCGGCTCTCGAACATGAAGGCCAGGGTGTCGTCCAGCTTGTGCGGCACCAGCGCGGCGTTGCTGGCCTTGTCAAACGCCTCGGTGTCGGGGCCATGCGGCACCATGCTGTTGTGCAGGCTCATGCCGCCGGGCTTGAAGCCTTCGGGTTTGGCGTCGTACTGGCCCGTGACCAGGCCCATGAACTCGCTCATCAGGTTGCGGTGGTACCAGGGCGGGCGGAAGCTGTCTTCCATCACCAGCCAGCGCGGCGGAAAGATCACGAAGTCGCAGTTGGCCGTGCCCGATGTGTCGCTGGGCGAGGTCAGCACCGTGAAGATCGACGGATCCGGGTGGTCGAAGCTGATCGAGCCGATGGCCATGAAATGCGCGGTGTCGTACTTGAACGGCGTCAGGTTGCCATGCCAGGCCACCACGTTGAAGGGTGTGCCGGCGGCCTGAGCGTGCCAGAGCGCGCCGCCGTACTTCTTGACCATCTCGTAGCCGCCCGGGCTGGTCTCGAACGCCGCCACCGGGGCCTGAAAGTCGCGCGCATTGGCCAGGCCGTTGCTGCCGATCGGGCCGAGCTCGGGCAGGCGCAAGGGCGCGCCGTAGTTCTCGCAGACATAGCCGCGTGACGGGCCCTGCACCGCCACCTTGAAGGCCATGCCGCGCGGCAGCAACGCCACCTCGCCCGGCGCCACGTCCAGCACACCGCACTCGGTGGTGATGCTCAGCACACCTTGCTGCGGCACCAGCAGCATCTCGCCGTCGGCATTGACAAAGGCGCGCCGCTCCATCGAGCGGTTGGCCAGGTAGAGGTGGGCGGCCATGCCGGTCTGGGCGTCGGCGTCACCGTTGACGACGATGCTGCGCAGGCCGTCGACAAAGTCGGTCGGCGCCTCGGGGATGGCGATGGGGTTCCAGCGCATCGGGTCAGGCGGCGCGGCCAGGCCGTCCTTGGCGCCGGTCTTCAGAAACGGCTGGGCCAGCGGCGCGTAGCCGCCCACCATCACCGAGGGCTGGCGCCGGTAAAGCCAGCTGCGCTGGTTGCTGTGGCGCGGCGCGGTGAAGGCGCTGCCCGACAGCAACTCGGCATACAGGCCATGGGCCACGCGCTGCGGACTGTTGCGACCGATGGGCAGCGCCCCGGCCACGGCTTCGGTGGCGAACTGGTTGCCGAAGCCACTTTGGTAGCGCAAGGCTGTGCTCGAGAGGGTGTCAGTCATGGCTGGGATCCCTTTGTCGCTGCGCTCAGCGTGTTGGACCGGGCCGCTTGAAGCGCCTGCACCAGCACCGCCTGCACGCCGATGTGGTTGGCCAGCAGCAGCACCAGCTTGGCGTTGAGCTGGTGGCTGAGGGCGGGCTCGACGTCGCGGTGGGCCTCGATGAGCGCTTCGTAGAAGTCGTCGGGCGCTTCGAGGTGGGGGTCGGTGATCAGCACGGGGTTCTCCTCAACGCCGCTCAGTGACCACAGGCGCGTTGCCAGGCGCTGCGCACCAGCGCCTCGGTCGGCTGACGCCAGCGGGCGCAGACATGGTGGTCGGGCCGCAGCAGGTAGGCGCTGCCGGGCCGGGCGTCGTAGCGTTGCCTGGCCAGGCCGTCGGCATCGGTCAGGCCGGGGTCGGCGATGGCCACCGTGTTCAGCGGCAGGTCGGCTGCCCAAGCGGGCGCCGCGCCGAACACCAGCAGCGTGAAGCCCTGGCCCAGCAGGCGCAGCAGCCAGACTGGTGTGTTACCCAAACGCAGCGGCGCGTCGGTCGCCGGTGCGCCGGGGACCATGCTGCCGGCAAAGGCATCTTCGCCGGTGTCCACATCGGGCGTGTTCAGCGGCGAGCCGTGCAGCGTGGCCGGCACCGACAGCCGGCCGCTGTTGACGATGCGCCGGGCGAAGGCGAATTCGCCGGCCAGGTCCAGCACCGCGTCACGGAACAGGCGCGAGACCTCGCTCTTGGGTGTGATGAAGTCGGTGGCGCGGGTGGAGTTCAGGATGTTCTCGTCGGCCGCCGCCTCGCGCTCGCTGGCATAACTGTCCAGCAGCGCGTCCGGCGCCTGGCCGTTCAACACCAGATCGAGCTTCCAGGCCAGGTTCTCGGCGTCCTGCACGCCGGAGTTGGCGCCGCGTGCACCGAAGGGCGACACGCCGTGCGCGCTGTCACCGGCAAACAGCAGCCGCCCATGGCGGAAGTTTTCCATGCGCGAACAGGCAAAGGTGTAGACGCTGGCCCATTGCAGCTCGTAGTCGACCTCATGGCCCAGGGCCTGGCGCAGCATGGCGTCGACACGGGGCTTGATGCGCTCGGGCTTTTTCTCTTCCTCCGGGTCGGCGTCCCAGCCGAGCTGGAAGTCGATGCGCCAGACGCCGTCCGGCTGGCGGTGCAGCAGCACACTTTGGTGGCGGTGGAAGGGCGGGTCGAACCAGAACCAGCGCTCGGCCGGAAAGTCCGCCGCCATCTTGACGTCGGCAATCAGAAAGCGGTCGCGGAAAACGCGGCCACGGCTTTCCTGGCCCAGCAGCGCGCGCAGCGGTGAGCGCGAACCGTCGCAGGCGGCCACATGGTCAGCCTGGATGTTGTACCGGCCGTCTGGCGTGTCGATGCCCAGCCGCACGCCATCGGCGTTGTTGTCGGCCGCGGCCACATGGTTCTTCCAGCGAATCTCGATGTTGGGCAGTTCGGCCGCACGCAGCGCCAGGTAGGCCTCGACGTAGTACTGCTGCAGGTTGATGAAGGCCGGCCGCTGGTGGCCGGGCTCGGGCAGCAGGTCAAATTGGTAGAGCAGGCTGTCCTGGAAAAACACCTTGCCGATGTTCCATTGCACGCCCTTGCCGCACATGGCGGGGCCGACGCCCAGCTTGTCCCAGATTTCCAGCGTGCGCTTGGCAAAGCAGATCGCGCGCGAGCCGGTGGACAGCCGGTCATCGTTGTCCAGCAGCAGCACTTTCTGGCCGCGCTGGGCCAGGTCGATGGCCAGGCTCAGGCCCACCGGGCCGGCGCCCACCACCACCACCGGGTGGCGCACCGGCGTGGCGCTGTCCTGGTCGAGCGAGCGGACGTAGGCGTACTGGTGCGCCTGGATGTCCTGCGCGCTGGCGCCAAAGCTCAGCGGCGCCGCCGCAGGGGTCACCGCCATGGCCTCAGCCTTCCAGCGTTTCCCACATGATGCGGTCACGCTCGGCGGTCCAGATGCGCGGGTCGGGGAACTGCGTGGCTTCGTCGTAGGCGCGGGTCACATCAAACGGCATGCAGTGGTCAAAGATCACCCAATGGCCGTACTTGGGCTTGAGCTTGGCAAAGGTGTCTTTGTAGACCCGGTTCAGCTCATGGCCGGCGGCCACGCCAGCGGCCACGCTGTCGCGCACATCGGCGATGAAGCCGCCGGTGACCCTCAGGCCTTCGGCGACCTGCTGCTCACCCATCAGCGCCGGACCCCGGCCGGGGACCAAGGCCTTGGCGCCCAGCTTGGCGAGGTTTTCCAGCGTGGTCGGCCAGTCCTTGAAGTAGGCGTCGCCGGCATAGGGCGTGGCGTCAAACTCGACCAGGTCACCGGCCAGCAGCACCTTGTCCTGCGGCAGCCAGACCACCGTGTCGCCCTTGGTGTGGCCCCGACCCAGTTGCAGCAGCTGCACCTCCAGCGTGCCCAGCCACAGCGTCATCTTGCCGCTGAAGGTGATGGTCGGCCAGGTCATGCCCGGCGGCACCGTGTCCACGCCCTGGAACAAACGCGGAAAGCGGCCGATCTCGCTGGCCTTGTCGGCCTCGCCTCGCTCGACGATCAGGTCGTAGGTGTCCTGGCTGGCCAGGATCTGTTGCGCGCCCTCGGCCTTGTACGCCGACGCGCCCAGCACCCGCACTGCGTGGTAGTGCGTCAGCACCACGTACTTGATCGGCTTGTCGGTGACCTCGCGGATGCGGCGGATGACGTCGGCGGCCATGGCCGGTGTGGCCTGGGTGTCGGCCACCAGCACCGCGTCGTCGCCGATGATGATGCCGGTGTTGGGGTCGCCCTCGGCCGTGTAGGCATAGGCGTGGTCGGACAGCTTGGTGAAGCTGATCTTCTTTGCTTCCAGGTCGGCTTGCGAGGCGAATTTTTTCTCGGTGCTCATGGTGCACTCCAGGAGTTGGTGAAACAGAAAACAATGGTGCGGCGCTCAGCGGCGCTCAGCGGCTCAAAAGCGCAGCACGAACAGCGAAATGGCCGGGAACGCCACCAGCACCACCACGCGGATCAGGTCGCTGGCCACAAAGGGCATCACGCCACGGTAGGTGTCGCGGATCGAGATGTCGGGCGCCATCGACTGGATGACGAACAAGTTCATGCCCACGGGCGGGGTGATCAGCCCGACCTCGACCACGATCAGCACCAGGATGCCGAACCAGATCGCCAGGTCTTCGGGCGACAGGCCGAAGTCCAGGCCCGAGATCATCGGGAAGAAGATCGGGATGGTCAGCAGGATCATCGACAGCGAGTCCATCACGCAGCCGAAGATCAGGTAGAAGATCAGGATCGCCCACAGCACGGTGAAGGGGCTGAAGCCCTGGTCACCCACCCACAGCGCCAGTTCCTGTGGCAGCTGCGACAGCGCCAGAAAGGTGTTGTAGGCCGCCGCGCCCAGCACGATCATGAACACCATGGCCGTGCCCGAGGCGGTGGATTCAAACGCCTCCTGCAGACGCCGGCGGTTCAGGCCGCCCCGCAACCAGGCCAGCACGCCAGTGGCCACTGCGCCCACCGCAGCGCCTTCGGTGGGCGTGAAGATGCCGCTGTAGATGCCGCCGATCACGGTGACGAAGATCAGCAGCACCGGCCACACGGCGGCCAACGCCTTCATGCGCTCGGGCCAGGGCATGGGCTCGATCTGGCCGGCCGAGCCGGGTGCAAAGCGCACATACAGATTGATCACCAGCATGTAGCCCAGCGCGGCCAGGATGCCGGGCACAAAGGCCGCCGCAAACAGCTTGGCGATGTTCTGCTCGGCCAGGATGGCGTAGATGACCAGCACGATGGACGGCGGAATCAGGATGCCCAGCGTGCCGCCGGCGGCCAGCAGGCCGCTGGACAGCGCCCCGCTGTAGCCCGCGCGCTTGAGCTCAGGCAGGGCGACCTGAGCCATGGTGGCGGCGGTGGCCATCGACGAGCCGCAGATCGAACCGAAACCGGCGCAGGCGCCGATGGCGGCCATGCCCACGCCGCCCCGGCGGTGGCCGAGAAAGGCCTCGGCGGCCTTGAACAGCGCCTGCGACATGCCGCCCAGCGTGGCGAACTGGCCCATCAGCAAAAACAGCGGCACGATCGACAACGAGTGGTTGCTGAAGGTGCCATAGGCCATGGTCTTCATCTGGTTGAGCAGCGGCGGCGCGCTGCCGTACACCAGCCAGGAACCGACCAGGCCCAGGCTCAGCATGGCCAGGCCAATCGGCACGCGCAGGAAAATCAGCGCCAGCAGCAGCGGGAAGGACCAGGCGGCGAGGTAGAGCGGGTCCATCAGTGTTCTCCCATCGACAGCATGAAGCCCGCTGGCGGCGCGGCCAGGCCCAGGTCTTCCAGCAAGCGCCAGGCATAGGCCACGCAGCCGATGGTGGCCGGCACGAGCGACGCGGCATAGCCCGACCACACCGGCATCTGCAGGATGAAG
Organism: Betaproteobacteria bacterium; assembly: GCA_031417735.1. Lineage (GTDB taxonomy): Bacteria > Pseudomonadota > Gammaproteobacteria > Burkholderiales > Burkholderiaceae_C > Pseudaquabacterium. Next base: position 22,192 of record JANOWE010000128.1, on the reverse strand, counting down.
CTGACCTCGCCATTGGTCCGGTAGTCTTCGGTGGCGATGCCCATGCGCCAGACCAGCAGCAGCCAGACCAGCAGCATCAATGCGTCAGCGGCTATTTCCAAGGTGCGCTGCATCGCCGGCGGGTAGGCCTTCCAGAACAGGTCGACCATGGCATGGCCGCGCTTGAGGTGGGCCCAGGGCAGAAAGCAGAACACCGCCAGCGCGGCGCCCGCCTCGACCAGTTCGAAGTCGCCGGGCACCGGGCTCAGGCCGAAGCCGCTGAGCGCACGACCGGCGATGCTGGCCACGCTGAGCAGGGCCATCACGCACAGCACGGCGCCGCCGAGCCAGGACATGGAGCGGCACAGGCCGTAGATGAGTTGGTTCATAGGATCGATCTGAGGCTATGGATGGACTGAGCGGGTGTCAGACGTGGCGTGGGTGCCGGAGATCGGCCTCCGGTTGCCTCGATGTTGCCTTGACTTGCGCCACGCGGCCCTGGGTAGCTGCCCGCATCTCTGGCAAATAGGTTTGTCTTAAACGAATTTTCGGCATTCTATTCACCGCGCACGGGTCGCGCGCGCGGCCCGTTCATAACGCCAGCCGGTGCAGCTGGACCCAGAGGTCGGCTTCGGACGAGCCCGGCTTGCGCGCATTGAAGAGATCTTTGCCGCCTTGCGCCAGCAAAGGCACGGTTCGCCACAGCGACGGCCGCAGCGCGAACTGCTGCCGGAACTCCTCGGTGACCCAGATCTGTCCGGGCTCGACCAGGGGTTCGACGCGCGATGCATGCAGGATGGCCTGGCCGCCGACGATGGTCTCGCGCTGGTCCGCGTCGCGCACGCGGGTCAACACCTCACCGTGATGCAGGGCGATGCGCAGCCGGGGCTGGCCCGGTCCGTGGCAGACCTCGTCCAACAGCTGGCGCGCGGTGCGTGCCAGTGCCAGCGGGTCGTCCTCGGCGATCAGCACCGCGTCGCCCGCACCGGTTTCGGCGATCGACGAGCCCGTTCCCAGCGGGCCACCGCGTCCTCCAGCGCCTTGCGCCCGGGCCCGTCCTTGCCGGCGCGCATCCAGCGGCCGAAGGCCTGCACATCGGCCTTGAGCACGCAGCAACTGCGTTGGCTGGCCGGGCGCTTGCTCAGTCCGGGGTCCTGCCAGGGGCGGTCATGGCCGATGATGTTGAGCCCATCGCTGCGCAGCACAAAGCCCGGGTTCAGCGCTGCCACGGTGTCACTGAGCACGGGATGCACCAGGTAATGCGCTGCCTTTGGCAATCCGAGCGAGGGGTCGGCGGCGGACTCACCCGGGCGCAGCAGGGTGTGGCGGCAGAGATGGTCGAAGACGTCCTCTTCCTCGCGGGTGCCGGGGTCGGTGACGGTGGCGCGGCCCGGAAAGGCCAGCAGCGGCTGACTGCGCAGCTTGCCCGGCAGCACCAGCCGGTCGGGCTTGAGCAGGCGGATGTTGTTGATGAAGATCTCGCGCAGGCCACTGGCCGGGTAGGCGATGTCCACCGCGCTGCCCCGGTACGGCTGGACCATTGCAGTGCGCCTGGGCAGCGCGGCATAGGCCTCCTTGCGAATTGCCGCAAACACCCGCAGGTGGTGGTTGATGCGGCGCGGCTGGTAGGCCACCTCGAACAGGCCGAGTTGCGAAAAGTGCCAGACCTGGGGCGCCAGTTCGCCGGTCACGCTGGGCTGGGCGAAGCGCTCTTCGAGCTGCTTGTTGAAGTATTCGTCGATGCCGTCGATGAATAAGGCCATGGCCGAGCGAACCTGCCGCAGCCGGGGCACGAGGTGGCCGTCGGCCTCGACGGCACTGCGCTGCAGCTCGCTCGGACTGAAGTCCAGCAGGCGCACAAAGTGATCGATCACGCTGTGCAGGCCGGTGTCGGCGATCAGTCCGGCCAGGCTGGCATTGACCTTCAGCCCCTGCACCAGACCGGCCTGCTTGAGCGTGGCCATGGCGATCGCCGCCAGCCAGATATGCCGATGAGCACCCTGCGCCGGCCTGGTTTGTCGCCAGGCCAGGGGTCAGCGTTCAGCAAGCTTGGGCAGGACCCTGGCCAAGGCTGCCAACGCAAGCCACAAGCCCTGCTGGCACCTGGCGGGACCATCGGGCATGGCCCGACAGACGCAGGCCTTCTCCATTAGAGTGGCGGGCTGCCGACCGCGCGGACAGCCCCCGCGCACGGCCGATCACCGGAGCACCGCGCATGAGCGAAGACAGCAGCTACACACCGCCCAAGGTCTGGGTCTGGAACCAGGCCAACGGCGGCAAGTTCGCCAACATCAACCGGCCCGTTGCCGGTGCCACGCACGACAAGACCCTGCCGGTCGGTCGGCACCCCATGCAGTTGTATTCATTGGCCACGCCCAACGGCGTGAAGGTGACGGTGATGCTGGAAGAACTGCTGGCGCTGGGCCATGCCGGCGCCGAATACGACGCCTGGCTGATCCGCATCAACGAGGGCGATCAGTTCGGCAGCGGCTTCGTCGAGATCAACCCCAACTCCAAGATCCCGGCGCTGATGGACCGCAGCGGGCCCGAGCCGGTACGCATCTTCGAGTCCGGCGCCATCCTCATGCACCTGGCCGAGAAGTTCGGCGCCTTGTTGCCCACCGAGCCGGCAGCCCGTGCGGAGTGCCTGTCGTGGCTGTTCTGGCAAATGGGCAGCGCGCCCTACCTGGGCGGCGGCTTCGGCCACTTCTACGCCTACGCGCCGGCCAAGTTCGAATACGCCATCGACCGCTTCGCGATGGAGGTCAAACGCCAGTTGAGCGTGCTGGACCAGCGCCTGGCGCACAGCGCCTACCTCGCGGGCGACGCGTACACCGTGGCCGACATCGCCGTCTGGCCCTGGTACGGCGGCCTGGTCAAGGGCGTGCTCTACGAGGCCGGCGAATTTCTCAACGTCAGCGAGTACAGCCATGTGCAGCGCTGGGCCGAGCAGATCGCCGCGCGGCCGGCGGTGCAGCGTGGCCGCATGGTCAACCGCGCCTGGGGTGATCCTGCCAGCCAATTGCACGAGCGGCACGAGGCCAGCGACTTCGAGACCCAGACCCAGGACAAGATCGCGCCCACGACCTGAGCCGGACCCCGTCCGGTCCGCGAGGGCCTGGCGCTCAGCTGGCCATGGCCTGACCCATGCGGATGGCCCCGCCCGGCGCCCAGGTCGGGTTGAAGCGCAGCGGGCCGGCCGGCATCAGCATCACCACCGTGGAGCCGAGCAGGAAGCGGCCCATCTCGGCACCGCGGTCAAGCCAGATGTCCTGGTCATCGTAGCGCCAGTCACGCAGCTGCCCTGGCCGAGGCGGGTTGACCAGGCCATGCCAGACGGTGGCCATGCTGCCGACGATGGTCGCGCCCACCAGCACCATCACGAAGGGCCGGCCCTGCGCATCGTCGAACAGGCAGACCACCCGCTCGTTGCGCGCAAACAGCCCTGGCACGCCGCGCGCGGTGGTCGGGTTGACCGAGAACAGCGCACCCGGCACATGCAGCATGCGGCGCAGTCGTCCGGCACAGGGCATGTGGATGCGGTGGTAGTCGCGCGGGCTAAGGTAGAGCGTGGCGAAATGGCCGTGGCTGAACTGCCGGCCCAGTTCCGCATCACCGCCGACCAGCGCGGTGCTGCTGTACTGGTGGCCCTTGGCCTGAAAGATCTGGCCTTCGGTGACGGCACCGAACTGGCTGATCGCGCCATCCACCGGGCACAGCCAGGTGGCGTCGCCGTCCAGTGGGCGTATGCCGGGCTTCAGGGCCCGGGTGAAGAAGTCGTTGAACGAGGCGTAGGCGCCCAGGTCGGGCTCGGCAGCCTCGGCCATGTCCACACCGTAGCGGGCGACGAAGCGGCGGATGATGGCCGTGCTTCTGGCGCCGCCACGCCAGCCGGCCACCAGACCGGCAAAACGGGTGAGGGCCTGCTTGGGCAGCAGGTACTGGGGCAGCACATCGAGGTGGTCGGACACGGTAGGGACAGATGCCCTGCGTCAGCCACGCAAGGCCTGCAAAGTAGGCGGGCCGACAGTGTATCGGCCGGGCCGTGCAGCGCCGGCCCTGCGCTTTGGGCCGGACCGCAGGCTCGGGTTGCTCAGTAGGTGCCCGGGTAGGCACCGCCGTCGATGAGCAGGTTCTGGCCTGTGATGTAGCTGGCCTGCTGGCTGCAGACATAAGCGCACAGCGCGCCGAACTCGTCGGCCTGGCCGAAGCGCCGGGCCGGAATGGTCTTGCGGCGCTGGTCGGCCAGTTCGTCAACCGGCCGGCCGGTCTTGGTCGACGCACCACGCAGCGTGGTCTGCAGGCGGTCGGTGTCGAAGGCGCCGGGCAGCAGGTTGTTGATGGTCACATTGCGGCCGGCCAGTTGAGGCTGCCGGGCCAGGCCGGCGATGAAGCCGGTCAGGCCGCTGCGCGCGCCGTTGGACAGGCCCAGCACATCGATCGGTGCCTTCACCGCGCCCGAGGTGATGTTCAGCACCCGGCCAAAGCCGCGCTCGGCCATGCCGTCCACCGTGGCCTTGATCAGCTCGATGGGCGTGAGCATGTTGGCCTCCACCGCCTTCAGCCATTGCTCGCGACCCCAGTCGCGGAAGTCGCCGGGCGGCGGGCCGCCGGCGTTGTTGACCAGGATGTCGACCTGCGGGCAGGCCGCCAGTGCCGCGGCCCGGCCCTCTTCGGTGGTGATGTCGCCGACCACAGTGCGCACGGTGATGCCGGGGTGGGCGGCGCGAAGCACGGCCGCCGTGGCCTCCAGTGCGGCTTCACCGCGCGCGGTGACGACGATGTTCACGCCTTCGGCGGCCAGCGCCATCGCGCAGCCCTTGCCCAGCCCCTTGCTGCCGGCGCAAACCAGCGCCCAACGTCCTGCGATGCCCAGATCCATGTTTGCCACTCCTGCGGGTTGAAAGTCAAAAGCTCATGCTGCCTGGCTGCCGAGCTGCTGGCGCCGGCCCCGTCCATCAGCGGCTGCGGCCCAGCAAGGCCACGCTGCTGAGCACGGCCACGCTGCCCGCAGCGAGCCACAGTGTCAACGGTTCGCCCAGCAACAGCGCGCCAAGCAGGATGGTCGAGATCGGCCCGACCATGCCCAGTTGCGCGGTGCGCGCTGCGCCTATGCGCTCGATGGCCATCATCACCGCCAGCACCGGCGCCACCGTGCACAAGGTGCCATTGAGCAGCGACAGCCACCATACCGGTTCGGCCACGACCTGCAGACCAGACAGTGGCCGCAGCAGCACAAACTGCAGCAGACAGAACAGGCAGGCCACGACGCTGGCACTGCCGGCCAGGCGCAGCGCGCCCAGCCGCTGGACCAGTTCGCCGCTGTAGATCAGATACAGCGCATAGCTGAGCATGCTGCCGGCCACCAGTGAGGCGCCCCAGGCCACATGCGGGCCTTCCAGCGTCAACTCATGGCTGAAGGCCAGCGCCAGCCCGCCGTAGCCCAGCCCCATCAACAGCCATTGGCGGCGGCTGGCGCGGCGGCCGAACAGCAGCCGCGACAACATCACCACGGCGGTGGGCGTGAGGTACAGGATCAGCCGCTCCAGGCTGGCGCTGATGTGCTGCAGGCCCAGAAAATCAAGCATGCTGGCCAGGTAGTAGCCCATGAAGCCCAGCGCCACCACGGCCAGCTTGTCGCGCATGCTCAGGGCCGGCCTGCCGCGCCCGGCCCACCAGGCCATCGCGGCAAACAAGGGCAGGGCGACCAGCATGCGCAGCATGATCAGCGTGACCGCGTCGACCTGGTAGCGGTAGGCCAGCTTGACGATGATGGCCTTGCCCGAGAATGCCACCGCACCGGCCAACGCCAGTGCGGGCCCCTGCCAATCGGCGCTGGCTGGGTTGGTGTTGCCGCGCAGCAGGGAAGATGGCATCGTGGGATTGTAGGAACCGCCACGAACGGCCAGCCTTGGTGCTCGCGCAAGCCCTTCTCGTTCGGCCAGACCGGTCAGCACCGGCTGCCTTGACCTCTGCAGCGATCTTTCCCGCCACCCTTCATGTCCATCGTGCCCCCAGCCCTGCCCATCACCCCGATGACGTCCCCTTCCTGGCAACGCCTGGTCTGGCGCGCGCTGGCACTGGCGTTGCTGTGCGGCCTGTTGCATGCCGCCCTGCCGCGCTACCCGCTGGCCGGCCTGAGCCTGGTGCCACTGGACATGGTGCTGGGCGTGGCCCTGGCGGCGGTTCTGGCGCGGGGTCTGGCCACGCTGCCGGCCGCGCTGGTGGGCATGGCCGTGGCCGATCTGTGGGCGGGCATGGCTTGGCCCACCGTGATGGGCCAGGCGCTAGTGCTGGCCTTGCAGGTCTGGCTGGCCTGGGCGCTGCTGAGGCCGGATGTGGCGCCGCACAGGCTGCAGCTTGACAGCGGCCCGGCCCTGCGCCGCCTGGTGCTGCTGGCGGCGCCCCTGGCCGCGCTGGCAGGCGCCCTGCTGGTCCTGGCCCTGGGCCTGGCCTGGGCACCCGAGGCGATGAGCGCGCGCGCGCTGCTGGCCGCCGGCTTGGGCCGTGCGGTGTCGGCCTGGGCCGGTATGGTGGTGGTTGCACCGATGCTGCTGTGCTGGCTGGCGCCCGAGCAGCAGGCATGGCGTGGCCGGCGGCGGCTGGTGGCGCTGCCTTTGCTGCTGTTGCTGGCCGTGCTTTTGCCCGGCCTGGACGAATTGGCGCGCCGTGATGAGCGTCGACAGCAAACCGGTTTCGAGCGCGACGCCGGCGCGCGTCAAGGGCGGCTCAAGCAGATGCTGGGTGACCCGGTCGACGCGCTGCTGGCCCTGCATGGCGTGCTGGTCGTGGCCGGGCCGAACCCGCCCATAGCACTGTTCGACCGGTTGGCCACGGTCTGGGCCGAGCGATCGCCGGGTCTGCGCAGCGTGGGCTGGCTGGACGCCGGCACCTCGCCAGGCGAGCTGCTGCTGGGTCATGCCACGGCTCTGGCCGCGCAGGGGGGGGCGGCCGACGTGCCCGCCACCGACCGTGGCCAGCTGACCCTGGCCGCCCGTCGCCTGGCCGCGCGCACGCTGCCGGCTGCCCAGCCCATGGCCGAGCCGGTGGCCGGCCAGGACGGGCAGTTGCTGTTGATGCAATCGGTGCGTGGCCCTGAATCCGGCCAACCAGCGCGCTGGGCCTTTGTGCTGCTTGACCTGCCACGCCAATTGGCCGCCGCCTTGCCCGACGACGACGACCTCAATCTGCGCCTGTGTGTCTTCGATGGCGGGCCCGGCAGCCTGACCGCGCCAGGGCGCCTGGCCGGCGCCACGGCCTGCGCCACCGGCGCCGCCGGCGCGGTCAGGGTCGTCAGCGGCCGCCTGCAACTGGCCGACCGCCGGCTGGACCTGCTGGTGATCGAGCCTGCCAGCGCCGACAACCGCTTGTTCTCCGCCGTGTGGCTGCTGGCGCTGCCGGCGGTAGTGGGTGCGGGCGTGCTGGCCACCCTGCTGCTGGCGCTGACGGGTCGCCTGGCCCGAATCGAAGAACGTGTGCGCGAGCGCACCCAGGCGCTGCAGGCGCAGGTCGACGAGCGGCACCTGGCCGAAATCGCGCAGGCACACAGTGAGCAGCGCTTTCGGGCCATGTTCGACGCCGTCAACATCGGTGTCACTCTGGTCGACCCGCAGGGCACGCTGTTGATGGCCAACCCGGCCTTCTGCACGATGATGGCCTGCCGGGCCAGCGACCTGCTGGGGCGCCCGCTGGCCGACATCCGAGTGCCCGATGTCAGCGCCGACGACGGCATGGCCCAGGCCCTGGGCGGCGTCGACGCCCGACGCCAGCGCTACCTGACCAAGGACGGCCAGGTGCTGCAGGTGGCCGCCAGCCTGCGCAAGCTGGTCGACGGCAGTGGCCAGCCCGCAGGCACCGTGGCCGCGCTGCATGACCTGACGCCCATGCTGCGGCTGCGCGAGGCCGAGCGAGAGCGCGAAGAGGCCGAAATTGCCAGCCGCACCAAGACCGAGTTCCTGTCGCGCCTGGGGGATGAACTGCGCGTGCCCTTGAACGCCATCGTTGGCTTTGCCCAGATGCTGGCCAGCCACCGAGGCGCAGAAGGCGGGCCGCGCACCACCAAGGCCGACAGCTTGGTGCAGCAGCAGGGCCTGGCGCAAATTCGACAGGCCGGTTGGCAGTTGCTGGACATGGTCAGCGACGTGCTCGACCTGTCGCGGCTGGAGGCCGGAACACTCAAACTGGCGCTGCGCCCGGTGGCCCTGGCCGAGCCGGTGCAGCAGGCCCTTGAGATGCTGGCGCCTGCGCTGCAGCAGGCCGGTGTGACCGTGGAGCTGTCCTTGTCACCGCTGGTGCAGTGGGTGCAGGCCGACCCCCAGAGACTGCGCCAGGTGCTGCTGAATCTGCTGGGCAACGCGGTGAAATACAACCGGCCACAGGGGCGCATTCTGGTGCGCAGCCGGCCCGACGGTCTGGGTGAAGTGGTGCTGGAGGTGCAGGACACGGGCATGGGCCTGAGCCCGGCCCAGATCAGCGAGCTGTTTGTGCCCTTCCATCGCCTGGGCCGCAACGAAACCGATGCCCGCCAGCGCGGCACCGGCATTGGCCTGGTCATCAGCCGGCGGTTGGTGGCGCTGATGAACGGCGAGCTCGACGTCAGCAGCCGGGTCGGTGAAGGTTCGGTGTTCAGCCTGCGTCTGCACCGGCCCGCACGCGAACCCGAGGCCGGCCAGGGCCCGACGGCCGTGCCGCAAGGCCAGTGCCAGTCATTGGGTCGGCAGCCTGCCGTGGGCCGGCTGCTGTGCATCGACGCCGACCCGGCCACGGCCGCGCAATTGCGTGGCCTGCTGGCCAGCCGGCCGGGCGTGAGCCTGGCGCTGGCCCACACCGCGGCCCAAGGCATGGCCCAGGTGGCCGACGCCGATCTGGTGGTGCTGGCGCTGGACTTGCCCGACCAGCCCGGCCTGGCCTTGCTGCATGCGCTCAAGGCCGACACCAGGCTGCGCCACGCCCCCGTGGTGGTGGTGTCCAGCGACGACCGTGCGGCCACCATCGACGCCTGTTTTGACGCCGGTGCGGCGCAGGTGCTGGCCAAGCCGCTGGATGCGGCCGCGCTGCTGCGCATGGTGGACGCGACCCTCGCGGACTAGGAGCCTGTCGGGCTTGGGGTCGGGCCCGACAGGGCTAGGCACTTGGGTGGCTGGCCCCTCGCGGGGCCTTGAATGGAGAACGGCCCCTCGCGGGGCCGTGTGGTCAAACTCACCACCGCTGCAACGGTGGCGCACCGGTCCCGGTGTCAGGCTTCATCGACGAAGGCCTCTTCGCGCTTGGCCTTGATGCTGGGCAGCATCACCACCACCACCATCAGCACGGCGGCGATCAGCAGGCCGGCCGACAGCGGGCGGGTCAGGAACGCAGTCCAGTCACCGCGCGACAGCAGCAGTGCTCGGCGCAGGTTTTCTTCCATCATCGGGCCCAGGATGAAGCCCAGCAGCAGTGGTGCCGGTTCACAGCTGAGCTTGTAGAAGGCATAGCCGATGACCGAAAACAGCGCCGTCATGTAGACGTCGAAGCTGTTGTTGTTCAGCGTGTAGGTGCCGATGCAGCAGAACACCACGATGGCCGGGAACAGGAAGCGGTAGGGCACCGTCAGCAGCCTGATCCAGATGCCGATCAGCGGCAGGTTCAGGACCACCAGCATCAGGTTGCCGACCCACATGCTGGCGATCAGGCCCCAGAACAGCTCGGGGTTGCTGGTCATCACCTGCGGGCCGGGCTGGATGCCCTTGATGGTCATCGCACCGACCATCAGCGCCATCACCGCATTGGGCGGAATGCCCAGCGTCAGCATCGGGATGAAGCTGGTCTGTGCGCCGGCGTTGTTGGCCGACTCAGGCCCGGCCACGCCGCGGATATTGCCCTGACCGAAGGGCACTTCGCCCGGCCGGCCGCGCATCTTCTTCTCCAGCGTGTACGCGGCAAACGACGACAGCAAGGCACCGCCACCGGGCAGCACGCCCAGGATCGAGCCCAGCGCCGTGCCCCGGACCACCGCCGGCCACGCGTCCAGAAAGTCCTGTTTGGTCGGCCACAGGCCCTTGACTTCCTTGGTGAAGACCTCGCGGTGCTCGGCCGGCATGCCCAGGTTGGCGATGATTTCGCCGAAGCCGAACACGCCCATGGCGATGGCCACAAACCCGATGCCGTCGGTCAGCTCCGGAATGTCGAAGCTGTAGCGCGGCACGCCCGAGATCACGTCGGTGTTGATCTGGCCCAGCAGCAGGCCCAGGATGATCATCGAGATCGCCTTGAGCAGCGAGCCCGAGGCCAGCACCACCGCGCCGATCAGGCCCAGCACCATCAGGCTGAAGTATTCGGCCGGGCCGAACTTGAAGGCCAGTTCGGTCAGCGGCGGGGCGAAGGCGGCGATCACGATCGTGCCCACGCAACCGGCGAAGAACGAGCCCAGGCCCGCTGCGGCCAGCGCCGGCCCGGCTCGACCCTTTCGGGCCATGGCGTAGCCGTCAATGGCCGTGACCACCGAGCTGGATTCTCCCGGCACGTTGATCAGGATGGCGGTGGTGGAGCCACCGTACTGCGCGCCGTAATAGATGCCGGCCAGCATGATCAGTGCGGGCGTGGCGTCCAGCGCATAGATCGACGGCAACAGCATGGCGATGGTGGCCACCGGCCCCAGGCCGGGCAGCACGCCAATCAGGGTGCCCAGAATGCAGCCGCCCAGCGCGTAGAGCAGGTTGATCGGCGTGAAGGCCACGCCGAAGCCCAACATCAGGTTGTTGATCAGGTCCATGTGCGGCTCCTCAACCGGTGATGAAAACAGGCCACAGCGGAATCACCAGGGCCAGGCCCTTGATGAAGATCAGCCAGGAGCCGACGGTGAGCACGGCCGAATTGAGCAGCGCGTCTTTCCAGTGGAATTCGTCACCGGCCAGCGCCGACATCACGACCAGGATCGGCAGCGTGGCGATCATGCCCAGCCAGGGCAGCAAAATGCCGAACACCGTCACCGCGCCGACGATGATCAGCAGTGGCTTCCAGGCGATGTCGCCGATCTTGTCGCCATCGTCGGTTTCGACGGTCAGCGAGCCGAACAGCACGGCCGCGCCCAGGAAGGCCATCAACACGCCCAGGCCGAACGGGAAGTAGGCCGGGCCGGGTCGGGCCGAACTGCCGAAGTTGTAGTTCAGCGCGCCCCATGCAAAGCCGATGCCGACGGTGACGAACATCACCCCGGACCAGAAATCTCTCTGGCTCTTGATCTTCACAATGCTGTCTCCTCGACCACCCCCGATTGGGTTTGGGCGATTCTAGGCAGTGCTCCCGCTACGCCTGCTGTGGTTTCCACGTAAGGCCAAGGCAAGCCAGAGCGGTCAGCCCGGCCCCGCCCGGCCCCGCCAGGCGCGGGCAGACAGGGCCTGGCGTCAGCCCTCGGACCAGGCGGGCGTGGCGCGCAGCACCTCTTCCACCGTGGTCAAGCCCTCGGCCACGCGCATCAGCCCGGCCAGCCGCAGCGGCCGCATGCCGTCGGCCACCGCCTGGCGGCGCAAGGCGACCATGTCGTGCGCCGGGTGCACGGCGCGCCGGGCCTCGTCGCCCAGCAGCAGCAACTCGTACAGGCCGACCCGGCCCCGAAAGCCGGTTTGCCGGCAGGCCGTGCAGCCCACCGGCTTGCAGGGGCGCACGCCGCCCGACAAGCGCCAGGGCCGGGCCAAGGCGTCCAGCGCCGCGCGGTCAACGCCGTCGTCGCGCTGCTTGCAGGCCGGGCACAGCGTGCGCGCCAGCCGCTGGGCCAGCACGCCCACCACGGTGGCCGAGATCAGGTAGGGCGGCACGCCCAGATCGATCAATCGGGTGATGGCGGCGGCGGCGTCGTTGGTGTGCAGGGTGCTGAACACCAGGTGGCCGGTCAGCGCGGCCTGGATCGCCATTTCGGCGGTGGCCAGGTCACGGATCTCGCCGATCATGATGATGTCGGGGTCCTGCCGCATCAAGGCACGCAGGCTTTCGGCGAAGCCCATGTCCAGCGCGGCCTGCACCTGGGTCTGGTTGAACGCCGGCTCGACCATCTCGATCGGGTCTTCCACCGTGCACACGTTCACCGCCTCGGTGGCCAGCGACTTCAGCGTGGAGTACAGCGTGGTGGTCTTGCCGCTGCCGGTGGGCCCGGTGACCAGGATGATGCCGTGTGCTTGCGCCACCAGCTGGCGCCAGCGTTCACCGTCGTGGCTGCCGAAGCCCAGCTCGGCCACGGTCTTGACCACTGTTTCGGGGTCGAAGACCCGCATCACCATCTTTTCACCAAAGGCCGTGGGCAGGGTCGACAGCCGCATCTCGACCTCGCCGCCTGGCCCGTCCGACGTGTCGGGGCGCTTGGTCTTGATGCGCCCGTCCTGCGGCCGGCGGCGCTCGACCACGTCCATCCGGCCCAGCAGCTTGATGCGCGCGGTCATCGCGTTCATCACCGTCAGCGGCACCTGGTAGACGGTGTGCAACTGGCCGTCGATGCGGAAGCGGATCGCGCCCAGTTCGCGCCGTGGCTCGAGGTGGATGTCGCTGGCGCGCTGGTCGAAGGCGTACTGCCACAGCCAGTCCACGACCTGCACCACGCCCTGGTCGTTGGCGTCGAGGTGCTTGCTGGTCTTGCCCAGCTCCACCAGTTGCTCGAAGCTGGCACTGGACGAGGCCTCGCCGGTCTTTTGCGCCGAGCGCACACTGCGCGCGAGTTGGTAGAACTCGGTCGTGTAGCGGGCAATGTCCTCAGGGTTGGCCACCACCAGCTTGACCCGGCGGCGGCAGGCCGATTCGATCTCGCCGACCCAGGCCGTGTCGTAGGGCTCGCTGGTGGCCACGGTCACCGTATCGGCGCCCACACCCACGGGCAGCACCTTGCGCAGTTCGGCGTACTGAAGGCTCATCACTTCGGCGACCCGGCCGACGTCCACCTTCAGCGGGTCGATGCGCAGATAGGGCAGCGGCACGCGGGCGGCCAGCCATTCGGTCAGTGCCTCGGTGTCCAGCGCGCGGCCCTGGCGTGACAGCCCGGCGCCACCCAGTCGCACCAGCGCATGCAGGCTGGAGTCTCCCGCGCCAAAACGGCGGCCCACACGCTCGGCGTCGGCGGCGGCGATGATGCCGTCCTCAAGCAGCCAGGCCAGCAGGCGGCGCCAGTCCAGCCGGCCGCGCAGCATGCCTGGCCCGGCGATGGCCGACGCCGCTTTGGCTGCCACGGGGCGGTGGGGTGAAGAGCTGCTCATCGCCGGGCATGTTAGTTCTGGCCTGCCCATGCCAAACCTGAAAAATGCGGGGCCAAAGGCCACTGCCGGAGGGGCCGAACAATGAAAAAGAGCCCGGCGCAGGTCCGGGCTCTCGGCAGTCAGATCAAGCCACCGCGCAGACTCAAGGGCGAACGGCGATTTCGTTCTTGACCATCTTCACACCCTTGGTGTGCATGGCAATGGATTCAGCCGTACTTTTCTCTGCCGAATTCTTGGCAAAGCCCGACAGCATCACGGTGCCATTCAGGGTTTCGACCTTGATGCTGGTGCCGTCGACGACCTTGTTTTCAAGGAAATGCGCCTTCACTGCGGTGGTGATGGCCGTGTCGTCAATGTAGGCGCCGACGGTTTCCTGGCCACGCGTGACAGCGCAGCCGGTGGCGGACAACAGGGCGACGGCGGCGACGATGGCGGCCAGGGCGTTGCGGATGATCATGGTGGTGCTCCAGTCAGGGTGAGTAAGCGGTCCGTGGGTGCTGGCAGGAGATGTGTTCCGGCCGTGGCGAGAAATCGCGGTGCGCCCGATGGGAGGCCCCGATCCGGCGGAAGGCTCGTCGCGCGGGCCTGTCCAACAGATGACCTGACCTTAAGAACATGAACGCCTGCCGGACATCAGCGCCTGCCGTCTGTTGGTGTAGGACGGCACCGCGTGCCCCCGCCGCAGGTCACGTCTGGCCCGGCAGCCAGGCTGGAGGAGGCGGGCCCGATTCTGGCAAGCGGACCATCAGCCGCGTGCCTTGACCGACTGCCGACACCACGGTCAAGCGGCCGCCTTCGGCCTCGACACGAAAACGCATGCCCAGCAGGCCAAAGGCCGACTTTGCCGGCGCAGCCACGTTGAAACCGACGCCATCGTCGCTGACCGACACTTCGACCAGTCCGTCGGGCGCGCTCAGGCTCACCCGGACATGGGTTGCTCGTGCGTACTTGCTGATGTTGGTGATGGCTTCCTGCACCAGGCGATAGACCATCAGTTCGGCGCTGGCTTCGAGCCTGACGGGCGACAGCACACACTCAACCGGGATGTTCGACTGCTCGCTGAACTCGCGCGCAAGAATCTCAAGCGTCGCCACCAGACCCAGATTGGACAGTGTCGATGGGCGCAGGTCTTCGATGATGCTGCGCCCCAGAGCAATGCTCTGGTTCAAGGTCTGCACCAGATGCGCCAGGCGTTCCAGGGCCTCGGGTGCCGTGCCGGCCAGTCGGGACTTGACGCGCGCCGCGTCAAGCTTGGCCGAGGTCAGCAGCGAGCCGAGTTCGTCGTGCAGGTTGCGCGCCAGGCGATGGCGTTCGTCTTCGCGCGCTGTCTGCAGGTAGAGGGTCAGATCCGTCAGCTGCGTCGTACGCTGGGCAACTTCGATCTCCAGCCGGTCGCGCTCGGCCTGGACAATGTCCTTCAGCCGCAGTTGCTGCCGCTTGAGTTCGCGGCTGCGCCGCAGAAACAAGACCAGCGCAAGCAGGCTGAAGGCGGTCAGCAGCGCCATGCCGATGCGCCGCCCCTGCAGCGTGAGGTAGAGCGTTTCGCGGCGGGCCTGTTCTTCTCGCGCCAGGGTCGTCAGCAGTTCAGCGCCGAGCGCGCGGATGGCTTCCATCTGCTTCTTGTTCAGTGCGCTGAGCACGATGTCGGTGCTGGCGGCACCCTTGCCCTCATCGTGCAGGCGGATCGCCACCGCCAGTTCCGACAGCTTGGCCTCGGTCAGCGCACGCATCCTGCCGAGCAACTCACCCTCGGTCGGGTGTGCGGCGTAGTAATCGTCCAGCCGCTTGAGTGATTGGTCAATGTCCACCAGCGCCGTCACATAGGGTGACAAGTACTCTCTGCGCCTGGTCAGCAAATAGCCGCGCTGCCCGGCCTCGGCGGCCAGCACGTCTTTCTGAAGGTTCTGGATGTCGCTGCGTGCTTCGCCGAACGCAGCCAGGTCGGACAAGGCCAGCACCGAGCGCCAGTACGCGCCCTCGCTGATGACCAGCATGGCCACTGCCGCAGAAACGGCCAGCGGCAGGACGATGCGACTGCGTCTGACGATCGTGACCAGATCCATGCTCAGCCCCGAGCGCGACTTCGGACAGGGTGCATCAGGCCGGCGCAGTCGGGCTGTTTTCAGGGCTGTCGCCAACCGCCAGTTGACTGCAGTACTCGATCAGCGCGTCGATCTCGGTGGACTTGTCGAACACCCGGGCTGCGCCCAGCGCAAGGCATTTGTTTCGCATGACCGGCGTGGCGTAGTTGCTCAGCACCACCAGGTGATTGCGCCGCGGCAGCGACCGGACCGCCCTGAGCACGCCCAGGCCCGTGCCATGCTTGAGAAAAATGTCGACGATCACCAGGTCGACCGGATGGCTGGGGTCACCGAGCCAGCGCACTGCCGTCGCCTCGTCATCCGCAGCGCCCACCACCCGAACCGGCAACAGCTCTTCGAGCGTGGCGATCAGGTTCTCGCGGATCACCGGGCTGTCTTCGACAAGGTAGATGTTGAGCACTGGCTTGAACAGCGTGAAGGCGTTGAGGCTCGCAACCGGGCCCGAGGACCCGTTGAACGGCTAGACCGGATGGCGAGGCGATGCCGTGCAATATGCCGCCCGCAGCGTTCAGCCGCAGGGGGGCAAATTCAGCCGATGTTGGATGCGGCAATGCGAAACCGCCATTGGGCAATGCCCGAACTTGATGTAAGACAACACCTACAGGACGCAGTCCCATGGGCGGCTGGTGATCACCATCATCAGGTGCTGCTCAGCCCGATTCATGGCCGCCGCTGGTGAGCTCAGTGCTCAGCGGCGTTAGGCCAGGGGCGCCGCGCAAGAAAAATTGCCGCACACGCGCAGCGCATGAATTCAAACAAGTCTGCAGCACTCGTGCTGATCGACGGCCAGTGTGCCGAATTTGGCCTGCGCAGGCTTCAGCATGACCATGCAGCACCCCGGGGCCAAGGTGGGCCCGACAGGCACCTATGACCAGCCGACGGTGAACATCCCGACCTGGTTCGGCGGCGGTCCGATCCGGATTGGCCCTGCGCGGCCGCAGTTCGGTGGCAGGCAAAGCCCGTGCCGTGTCCGGTGGCAGTGGCGCGGCCTGTTGTCCTACCGTTGTCCGCTGTCTCCGCCGATGGTCAAGCGGTTTGTGAGCGCCCACAGTCGAAAGCATCAAGAGCCTGCCCGACCCCAAGTCATGCAGTCCGTGCCTGCGCACCATCCGAGTCAGCCCATTGCATGAAGCCCATCCCGCTCCTGATCATCGCCGCTGCCGCTGCCGCTGCCGCTGCCGCTGCCGCTGCCGTCGTGCCCGCGCAGGCCGCAACCAACATCGGCATCTCGGTCGGCATCAATGCGCCAGGCCAATACGGGCGCATCGACATCAACAACTACCCGCAACCCAGGCTTGAGTATGCACAGCCGGTCATTCACCTGCCGTCGCCGTTCGCGGTCCATCAGCGTCCGATCTATCTCTACGTGCCGCAGCCCCATCGGGCCAACTGGGGCCGCTACTGCAGCGCCTATGGTGCCTGCGGACAACCGGTGTATTTCGTGCAGGAAACCTGGGTTCGCGACGAGTACCGCCGCGAACACGGCAACCGCGAGCACGACAACGGCGAACACGACAAGCACCATGGCCGCAAGAAGGTCAAGGACCACGATCGCAAGGACAAGGGGCACGGCCACGGTCATGGCCACGGCAATCGATCTGATTGACCGTGATCGCGGCAGCTGACTGACCTTTACCCATGCACGCCCCAAAGGAAACACCATGAACCAGCAGCGCACTCTGTCCATTCTCGCCATCAGCGCGGTCTTCATCCTGGGCGGATGTTCAAGCATGTCACGCAAGGAAGTCAGCACCGTGACGGGAGCGGCCGTCGGTGCCGTGGCCGGCGCTGCCGTCGGGGGCCCTGTTGCCACCGTCGGCGGCGCAGTCATCGGTGGCGTCGTCGGCCGCGAGCTCGGCAAGAAGTAGGCTGTTGCCAGCCGGGCAAGAAGCGCGCTTCGGGCGCGCTTTTTCACGCCCTGAGGCGCCTTCTCGCGGGCGACATTCAGCGGATGTAGGTCAGCGCCTACTGCCAACACGCTGTTGGTCCGATGGTGCGATCTGCTTCGTCGCCGCAGCATGGCCTGACCGAGTGTCAGCAGCCTGCCGACCGATTTGGAAATACCAACATGCACACCCGAAATGCCGAAAGGACTGCCGCCGCCAAAGGTCGATCGATGGTGCGGCTGCCACCCAAGGCCCCTGGCAGGCGTCAGGTTTTGAACTCGATGCGCGCGCCGGGCTGGCCGGCGCTGCTGGCTGCCTTGTGCGCGTCCGGGCTATTGTTCGCGTTGCAGCAGGTGGTGCATGCGGGTGTGCAACAAGGTGAGGCAAGAAATCGGGCCTTGGCCGCGCATGCTGACGCGTACTGGCGCTGTGATGTCCAGCGAGACCCAGCTCAACGCGCGAGCTGCCAAGCACAGGTCAGCGCGGCCCACCAGCCTGGTGTCAGCGCGCAGGCACTGCCGCAATCGACCCGATTGAAGTCTGTGGCCCTGGCCGGGCGTTGAGATAGTCAAGGCGGTGCTGCGCCCACTTGAGGTTGATGCCAGCCAGGGCAGCAGACCCTGATAAAAGAGCAAAAAACTGTCGCAGAGTCCTCCCCACGCGGCAACCGCCAAGTGCCAGTTAAAGCTGATAGCGCGGGCGCGCGGTGACACCGGTGGTGACGCGACGCAGGCGCTTCAGCACCAGGCCCGGTTCGAATTGGGCGCTGGCGCGCACGTCGTGAGCGCCATTGCCGGCCTCGTTCGGCGTGATACGACAGGCCCCGGCGCGGCCAGCCGGCCAGGCGTGCTTTGCCCCGGGATCACTCCAACTCACCTATGACGCGCCCGCCTTCAAGAATCGGGGTTGTGGACGGGCGTCGCGTGGTAGCCATCGCCGGCCAGCCAGGTTTCGCCATTGGCGTTATTGAGGCCCACATAACCGCCGCCATTGCCCACCCCCAGGGAGTCATAGGACAGGGTGAAGGAATTGCCCGTCGTGGACAGGTAGGACTGCGCGGCAAAGATGTCGCCGCCGCCCGTGGCGACATTGAACGCCAGCGCCTTGCCGCCCGATACCAGCGGGTCGGCCACGATCACCGCACTGCCGACGGAGCCCCACTGGATCAGGTTGCCCTGAAAACTGTCGGCAAACAGCGTTGCAGCCGAAGCGGGGGCACAAACCGTGGCGGCCAGCGCCAACGCTATGGCGCTCAGGCTTGACGATGGAAGGCTCATTTTGAAAAGGGTCACGGTAGGCACCTTGTGTTGGACAGGCCAGTTACTGCACAAGCAGACTGCCTCAATGTCGCAGCATTGACCGCGCTCATGTCCCCCAGAGGCACGGGGGTACCCCCATCAGTTCTCGGATCGCACGGATTTACAGGGACAAAGCCCGGCATGCCCAGGGCGGCGCTCAAGGCAGCGTCGCGCAGTTTTCAGCAGGCATGGGCGCGCTGCAGAGGGCGCGCAGGCCTGGCATTGGGGCATTCGCCTTGGCCGCTCGCAGGCCCAGCCCGGCAGCGAAGCCGATTCGGCTCAGGTAGCGTTCCAGTGCATCGTCGCGCAGTTCCTTGCAAGCCCACATGTCCTTCAACCGGCCGGCACGCAGGTACTGCACGCAGGTACTGCCCGGCCACCCGGTCAGTGCTGCGACGACAGGCAAACCATGGTCGCCCGCCGCCATAGTTGCAGACGGTTCGCACCACGCGAACCTCATCACAGATCGGTTTCCCGTTGTGCTCATCGCGCAGCCACACCAGGCCGTGTCCGGTGCTGATGCCGATGGATGCGATTTGCTCGCCCGTGCTGCTGTCGGACCAGGGCCAGGTGCTGGCACCACCGGCCAGCTGCGCCTCGATGACCTGGGCCGGCACCTCCAGGCGTTCGGCAAGCATGGTGCGCGCCATGGCGCGCAAGCCGTG
This sequence comes from Betaproteobacteria bacterium, assembly GCA_031417735.1. GTDB lineage: Bacteria > Pseudomonadota > Gammaproteobacteria > Burkholderiales > Burkholderiaceae_C > Pseudaquabacterium. The sequence continues at coordinate 3,048 of JANOWE010000128.1, read as the reverse complement.
CGTGGTCATGTCCAGCTGGGTGTCGATGCCCATGCGCTGCAGGGCGCCGATCAGCGTCATGCTGCTCATGGGCCGGTCGCTGCCGCGCACGCTGGGGAACACATGCTGGCCGCTGCCCGTCAGCGGCTGCAGGTCGCGCAGCATGGCCACGGCCTGCCGGGCCAGTGGCACGACATGCGGCTGACCGTTCAACTTGTCGTTGACGCTGCGCTTCATTTGCGCCGCTGGAATGGTCCAGGCCGCTGCCTCCAGGTCCACCTCGGCCCAGGTCATGGCGCGCAGCTTGCCCGGCCGCTGGAACAGCATGGGCGCCAGCTGCCGCGCCGCGCGCGTGGTCGGAAAGCCGGTGTAGTTTTCGGTCAGGCGCAGCAGCTTGCCTACCTGCTGGGGGTCGGTCACGCTGGTCATGTGCTTGACGATCACGGGCTTGAGCGCATCGCGCAGGTCTGCTGCCGGGTTGCGCTGGCACACACCCGAAGCGATGCCGTAGCGGAACACCTGGCCGCAGGCGTGCTTGATGCGGTGCCTGGTCTCGATGGCGCCGCGCGCCTCCAGCCGCCGCAGCAGGTCCAGCAGTGCGGGGGCCTCGATGCCGATGATGGGCAATCGGCCCAGCCACGGAAACACATCCTGCTCAAAGCGGATCAGCGTACGTGCCGCATGGCCGGCGCTGACCTTGTCTTGATGGACGGTGGCCACCCATTCGCGCGCCACGGCCTCGAAGCTGTTGACCGGAGGCAAGCCTCGGTCGTCGCGGGACTCGGCGTCCAGGGCCGCGCGCTGGGCTTGCTTGGTGGTCTTGCGCAGGCCGCTGGGGTCGGTGCCTTCGGCCACCACCAGCTTGCGGAATTCGTCGGCCTTGCGGTGTGCCGCCTTCAGCGTGGTGTCGGGGTGGGTGCCCGGAGACAAGGGCTTGCGCCGGCCGCCGCGGCTGTAGTCGAAGCGCCGGCCATGGGCGCTCCCGAGACGAACGACAGCGGATAAAGCCCCCTCTTCACCGTCGCTGATGCGCTTGCGCGGGTCACCGGGCCTGATCGTCGCTGGGCCCAATACTGTTCAGATAAAAGTCAAGCTGGCATAACTTCGTTCCGTCGCGACTTCGATGGACGGAATTCATGGCCAGAACCCGCAAGTCACCGCCCGAGACAGTTGACGTGGCGCATCTGATCAGCACCGCGGTATTGGCAAGCGTGAGCCCCAGAGCGCTGATCGACGAAGTGCTGGCACAAACTGGCAGGGCGAGCCAGCGCGAACGGCTGCTGCCTGCGCCGGCGGTGGTGTACTACGTGATGGCGTTGGCGTTGGCGTTGTGGCGTGAGGCGCCACTCGAAGCGGTCCTTCGTGTGGTGTGCGAGGGTCTGCAACGGCTCGGTGGCGGCGAGGCCGGCGCCGTGCAGGCCAGCAAGTCTGCTATCTCGCAGGCCCGCACGCGGCTAGGCGCCGAAGCAATGGAGCAACTTGCGCAGCGCGTGTTGCGCCCAATTGCTCGCCCGGGTGCGCCGGGTGCGTGGTATCGAGGATGACGCTTGATGGCCGTGGACGGCAGTTGCATGGCCGTGGCCGGCGAGGCGTTCAACGCACAGCACTTTGGCTACCCGGCCGCCTCAAGAGGTCAGGCTGCGTTCCCGCAGGTGTGCGTGCTTGGCCTGGTCGAATGCGCCACACATGCGGTGGTGGCTGCGGCCATCGCACGGTACGGCCACAGCGAGGTAGCGATGGCCGCCGAACTGCTGCCACCCAAACTGGCGGCGGACATGCTCGTCATGGCCGACCGCAATTTCTACAGCTTCAAGCTGTGGCAGAAGGCGTGTGCCGGCGGAGCCAAGCTGCTGTGGCGCGTCAAGGTCGTTGTCGCCAACCAGTCTGTTGAGGTTCGATAGGCCGCTGGCACAGCGCCGCGAACTCTGGCGCAAGGTCCAAGACCATCGCATCTTCGGTGCGTTCGGCAGTTTCCATTTCGCCTATGCGGCCAGTGACGCGATCGCCGAGTGCGGTCACAACGCCCGCATGGTCACGCACCGCGCCCCTTGCGCCATGGACGCCAGCTTGGCGTAGACGATGTCCTCGTCCACTGCACCAAAACCGGCGAAAGTGCCGAAGCCGCAGTCGCTGCCGGCAATCACACGGTCAACGCCGACAACATCCGCAAAACGCTGCAAGCGCTGGGCGATGAGTTCGGGGTGTTCGATGAAGTTGGTTGTGGTGTCCAGCACGCCCGGGATCAACACCTTGTCTTGGGGAATCTGCGCGCGCATGTCGCGGATGGTGGCCCATTCATGGCCGTGGCGCGGGTTGGCGGTTTCGAACAACAGGCCCTGCGGCTTGGCCCTCAGAACAGTGGGCAGGATGGTGGCCAGCGGCACGTCCTTGTGGTGCGGGCCTTCGTAGTTGCCCCAGCACACGTGCATGCGCACCCGATCGGGGGGAATGGCCACCAGTGCGAAATTCAACGCTTCCACATGCTGTTCGATGCGCTTGAGGTACGCGGCCTCGTCCAGGTCTTTGTACATCATGTGCCGGCCCAGGCCCAGGTCCGGCGAGTCGATCTGAAGGATCAATCCCGCATCGACGATGGCATGGTATTCGTGCCGCAGCGCGTGCGCCAAGGCTTCAAGGTAGGCGTCATCGCTGGCGTAGTGCTGGTTGGGCTGGAACAGCGCCACCACGCCGGGCGACGCCGAGTTCATGAACACCTGCGCCGCACCATGCCGCGCGGCAGCGGCTTTCAGGTGGCCGATGTCTTTGTGCAGGGGCTCCAGCGTTTTCACGGCAATCGGCCCCACGCAGCAGGGTCGGCGGTAGTTGGGCGTGCCGCCGCTGCTGCGCAGACGGTCCATGAAGCCGGGGTAGTCGGTCAGGTCGGCGGGCGTGCGGCGCGGGCTGTCGCCGTCAAAGCCGGTGTAGCGGTCCTTGATGTAGGTGGCGTAGCTGATCTTGCTCATCTCGCCGTCGCTGACGATGTCCACCCCGGCCGCCACCTGCCGCGCCACGCAGGCGTCGATGGCGGCGGCCATGATGGCGTCGAAGGTCTCTTCATCCACCGGCTCG
>JANOWE010000127.1:0-6375 GCA_031417735.1 Betaproteobacteria bacterium | reverse complement strand
GCTGCGCTCGAACACGCTGACGCCGATCAGGTCGGACGGCATCAGGTCGGCGGTGAACTGCACGCGCGAGAACTGCAGGCCGAGCGAGACCGCCAGCGCATGAGCCAGCGTGGTCTTGCCTACGCCGGGCAGGTCTTCGATCAGCAGGTGGCCACCGGCCAGCAGGCAGGCCACGCAGTCCTCGATCTGCGGCCGTTTGCCCACGATGATCGTGCTAATCTGATCGGTCAGACGAGACAAGCGCTGTGCCAGCAAAGGGTCAATCAAGGCGGCCATAGGCACAGCACCTTACCGGAAAACGCCAGAGCCCCCGCGATGCCCACCGCTGTCTACAGCCACGCCGAGTGCCGTTTGCACGATATGGGTGAAGGCCACCCCGAATGCCCCCAACGCCTGGCGGCCATCAGCGACCAGCTCATCGCCTCGGGCCTGGACATCGCGCTCGAACACCGTGAAGCCCCGCTGGCCACGATGGAACAACTGGGCCGAGCGCACAGTTCAGGCTATGTGGCCGAGCTGAAAGAATTTCTCGAGCAGGTGCAGCACAGCGGGCAGTCTCGCCACCTCGACCCCGACACCCTGGCCTGCCCCGGCACCTGGGCCGCAGCGCTGCGCGCGGCCGGCGCCGCGGTGGCGGCCACCGAAGCCGTGGTGGCCGGCGAACTGAGCAACGCCTTCTGCCTGGTGCGCCCGCCTGGCCACCATGCCACGCGTGACGAGGCCATGGGCTTTTGCTTCTTCAACACCGTGGCCGTGGCTGCCCGCCATGCGCTGGACGTGCTGGGCCTGCAGCGCGTGGCGATCATCGACTTCGATGTGCACCACGGCAACGGCACCGAAGACATCATTGCCGGCGACGAGCGCGTGCTGATGGCCAGCTTCTTCCAGCACCCGCTCTACCCCGGCACTGGCGCCGTGCCCAGGGGCACGAACATGGTCAATGTGCCGGTGCCGCCGTACACGCGTGGCGCGGAGTTGCGCGAGATCATTGACGCGATGTGGCTGCCCCGGCTGGAGGAATTCAAGCCGCAGATGCTGTTCATCTCGGCCGGCTTCGATGCCCACCGCGAAGACGAACTCGGCCAGCTGGGCTTGGTCGAGGCCGACTATGAATGGATCACCCGGCAGATGATGCTGCTGGCCGAGCGCCATTGCCAGGGCCGCATCGTGTCCTGCCTGGAAGGTGGCTATGCGCTGAGCGCGCTGGGTCGCAGCGTGGTCGCCCATCTGCGGGTGCTGGCCGGTGTCTGAGGCCACCGCCTGCCCCCGTCCAAGGTGATCTCTGCGCAGCCCGCGCTGGGCCATCTGCTGCAGGCCTTGAGCCGGCCCAGCGCACTGATCGAGCTGGCGGTGCTGGCCAGTTGCATTTTGCTGGCCTATGGCCTGCTGCGGCTGCTGCGGCCGGTCGATGCCGGCAACGGCATCCTGTTCGGCAGGCTCAGCTTCGACGGTGTGTTGTTTCCGCTGCTGGCGTTGGCGGCCGTGCTGCTGGCGCGGCACCTGCTGCAGGACCGCATCGACATCGCGGTGCTGCACCTGGCCGTGCCGCTGCTGGGCAGCCTGGCCATCATCCGCACGGCGGTGCGGGTGCTGCGCAAAGGCTTCCCCGATTCACGCGCGGTGCGATCGCTCGAACGCACCATCAGCTGGGGCATCTGGCTGGGCCTGGTGCTGTGGCTGACCGGCCTGCTGCCGATCATGCTGGCCGAGATGCAGGCCGTGAGCTGGACCATCGGCGGCGCGCCGGTCACCCTGCGCGGCCTGTTCGAGGGCATCCTGTCGGCGGCCGTGGTGCTGGTGGCCGCGCTGTGGTTGTCGGCCAGCATCGAGGCGCGCCTGATTCGTGCGGCCGGCGTCAGCCTGAGCGTGCGCAAGATCATGGCCAAGGCCACCCGCGCCGCGCTGTTGCTGGTGGGCCTGCTGGTGGCGCTGTCGGCGGCCGGTATCCCGCTGGGCGCGCTGGGCGTGATGGGCGGCGCGGTGGGCGTGGGCATCGGCCTGGGCCTGCAGAAGCTGGCGTCCAACTATGTCTCGGGCTTCGTCATCCTGGCCGAGCGCTCATTGCGCATCGGCGACGTGGTCAAGGTCGACGGCTTCGAGGGCCGCATCAGCGACATCAAGACCCGCTACACCGTGATCAGAGCGCTCAGTGGCCGCGAGGCCATCGTGCCCAACGAGATGCTGATCACCCAGCGCGTGGAAAGCAGCACCCTGGCCGACAGCCAGGTGGTGCTGTACACGGAAGTGCAGGTGGCCTACGGCACCGACCTGGCGCTGCTGATGCCGCGCCTGGTGGGGGCCCTGGCCCAGGTGCCCCGGGTGCTGAGCATGCCCGCACCCACCGTGCAACTGACGGGTTTTGCCGCCGACGGCCTGGCGCTGAAACTGCTGTTCTGGATTGCCGACAGCGAGAACGGCACCGGCAATGTCAGCAGCGATGTGAACCTGGCCGTGCTGGCCACGCTGACCGACGCCGGCGTGGAGATTCCTTATCCGCAGCGCGTGCTGCATGGGCTGCCCGGTCCTGTGCCTGCGCCGCCAGACGCACCGCCCGCACCAGGCTGACGGCGCCGGCTGACGGCGCTGGCTGAAGGCGCCGGCTGAGCCTGTGGGCAATCGCGCCTGGCCACTTTGCCTGGCCACTTTGCCTGCTCAAGTCCGGGCAGCGAGATCCGCCTCGGACGGCGGGAAGGCAGGCAGGTCAGGCCGGAAGTGAACCTGTCTGCAGCGCCCTGGTTGGGCAGGACGGCGCCATGCACAATGCCCTCGCACCCTGCTTGCCGACCAGCCTGCTGGCCGCAGCAGGCCTGCACCAGCAGCGCAAACCGTCGACGCTCAGCCCCGACCGCAAGGAGGCTTCATGCCCGGAGTTCAACTCTGGCTCGATCAGCTTGGCCTGGCGCAGTACGGGCCCAGTTTCGAGGCCAACGCCATCGATGCCGAATTGCTGCCCGACCTGAGCGACACCGACCTGCAAGCCCTGGGCGTGCAGGCGCTGGGCCACCGCAAGCGGCTGCTCAAGGCGATTGCCGAGTTATCGGGACCGCCGCAGGCAGCGCCGGCCGAGCGGCGGCAGATCACGGTCATGTTCTGCGACCTGGTCGGTTCCAGCGCGCTGGCCGAGCAGCTCGACCCGGAGGACCTGCGCGACCTGATGCAGACCTACCAGCGCGCCTGCAGCGATGTGGTGGCGCGCCACGACGGCCATGTGGCACAGTACCTGGGCGATGGCCTGATGGTCTATTTCGGCTGGCCGCAGGCCCACGACGACAACGCGGCCAGGGCGGTTCACGCCGCGCTGGAAGTCAGCCAGGCGATTGCAGCGCTGAAGCTGGCCGCGCCGATCCAGGCCCGTGTGGGCATCCACACCGGTGTGGTGGTGGTCGGCGAAACGGGCCAGGGTGATGCGTCGATCCCAAAGGCGGCGGTGGGCGAGACGCCCAACGTCGCGGCACGGCTGCAGGCCCTTGCCGAGCCTGGCACCGTGGTGGTCAGTGAGCGCACGCGCAGCCTGCTCGGCAGCCTGTTCGAATTTGCCGAGCTCGGCAGCCATGCGCTCAAGGGCCTGTCCACGCCAATGCGCCTGTACCAGGCGCTGTCGGCGCGGGCCACCACCAGCCGCTTTGACGCCGCGCGCAGCGGCCTGGCGCTGACAGCCCTGGTCGGGCGCGAGGCCGAGCAGGCGCAGCTGCTTCGATGCTGGCGCCGTGCCTGCGCCGGGTCGGGGCAGCTGGTGCTGGTCAGCGGTGAGGCCGGCATCGGCAAATCACGTCTGGTGCTGACCCTGCGCGAACACACCGCCGCGACAGCCCAGGTGGTGCTGCGCTACCAGTGCTCGCCCTACCACGCCAACTCGCCGCAGTACCCGATGATCGAGCAGATCACGATGGCCGCAGGCTTCAGCCGAGACGACCCGCCCGAGCGCAAGCTGGACAAGCTCGAGGCCTTGCTGGTCGGCGATGCGGACAAGGTGGCCGAGTTGGCGCCTTTGATGGCCCTGCTGCTGTCGCTGCCAGTGGATCGCTATCCGGCGCTGAAGCTGTCGCCGCAGCAGATCAAGGAAAAGACGACGCAGGCCTTTGTCGACCAGATCGAGGCGCTGGCGCAGCGCCAGCCCCTGCTGATGATCTTCGAAGACGTGCACTGGATCGACCCCTCAAGCCAGGAGATTCTCGACCGGCTGGTGGCCCGGATCGGCAAACTGCCGGTGTTGATCGAGCTGACCTTCCGGCCCGAGTACCTGCCGCGGTGGGCCGCGTCGGACAGCGTCACGACGCTGGGTCTGAGCCGTCTCGACCCGGCCCACGCCGCCCAACTGGTGGCCGGGGTCACCGCAGGCAAACAGCTGCCGGCCGAGGTGCTCGACCAGATCCTGGCCCACACCGATGGCGTGCCGCTGTTCGTTGAGGAACTGACCAAGTCGGTGCTCGAATCGGGCCTGCTGCTCGAGACCGGCGACCACTACAGCCTGCACCGCCCCTTGCCGGCGATGGCCATACCGACCTCGCTGCGCGATTCTTTGCTGGCCCGGCTGGACCGGCTGGCGCCGGTGAAGTTCCTGATCCAGATCGGCGCCTGCATCGGTCGCGAATTCGGCTACGAACTGGTGGCGATGGTGTCCGGGCTGGCCGATGAGGCGCTTGAGGCCGGCTTGGACAAGTTGATCGACGCCGGCCTGATCTCCCGCCGCGGCACACCGCCGCTGGCCAGCTACACCTTCAAGCACGCCCTGATGCAGGACGCGGCCTACGACTTCCTGCTCAAGAGCAGCCGCCTGCAGCTGCACGCGCGCATTGCGCAGGCGCTGGAGCAGGGCTTTTCCGACCAGGTGGCCAACAAACCCGAACTGCTGGCCCACCACCACACCCGGGCCGGCAACCTGTTGGCCGCGATCGCGCTGTGGCACAAGGCCGGTGAGCTGGCCCTGCAGCGGGTGGCCTTGCAGGAGGCCCTGGCCCATCTGCAGCAGGGCCTGGCCTTGATCGCGCAGTTGCCGGCCTCGGCCGAACGCGACGCGCTGGAACTGTCCGTGCGTGGCCCGCTCAATGCGGTGTGGACGGGGCTGAGGGGCTGGGCCGCGCCCGAGGTCGGCAGCAATGCCTCGTCCATCGTCGACCTGGCCGCGCGCCTGGGCGACCACCAGGGCCTGCTGATGGGCGCCTGGGGCATGTGGTCGCACACCATCACCGGCGGACGCATTGCTGACTCGCTGGCGGGCGCCCGCCACGTCCTGGCACAGGGCGACCACACTGGCGACGCCGACCTGCAGTGTTTCGGCCATGCCCTGATCAGCGTCACCTATTACTACCTGGGCAGGCTGGTGCAGGCGCGCGAACAGGGCCGGCATTTCCTGGCGCTCTACACCCCGCAGCGCGCCAGCCGGTGGATGAAGTTCACCAGCATCGACCTGCGCACCTTCTTCGCCATCTGGTCGACGCAATGGACCTGGATGCTTGGCCAGGCCGACCAGGCCGTGCGGGCCAGCGATGCCAAGGACCAGCATGCGCGGCAACTGGGCAACCTGTTCAACCTCGGCTATGCGCTGACGGCGGGCGCCTACGTCTTCGAGTACCGCTGCGAGCCCGAGCACTTTCTGCAACGCATTGACGAGATCGAAGCGCTGACGCGCGAGCAGAGCATTCCCTTCCTGTCACGCGTGCAGATTCCACTGGCCGAAGGCCTGGTGCGCCTGCGTCTGGGCCAACTGCCCGAGGCCACCGCCCTGCTGCGCCAGGCCATCACCAACTGGACCGCTTCGGGTGGCCATGTCCGAGTGCCCTTCGTCAAGTCGGCGCTGGCCGAAGCCCTGGCGCTGCAGGGGGACCTGAGCGCGGGCCTGGCCTTGATTGATGAGGCGCTGGAGCAGATCGAGCGCCCAGGCTGGCAAGAGCGCTCGCATCTGGCCGAAGTCCTGCGCCTGAAGGGCTGGATGCTGCTGCGCCAGGGCCGCAGCGACGAAGCCGAGGCCGCATTGCAGGCCTCGCTGGCCTGGGCCCGCCAGCAGCAGGCCCTGTCCTGGCAACTGCGCAGCGCCACCACCCTGGCCGGCCTGTGGCAAAGCCAGGGTCGGTTCGACAGCGCGCAGCAGTTGCTTGCACCCATCCTTGGCAGCTTCACCGAAGGCTTCGAGACCCGAGACCTGTTGGCCGCCAAGGTCCTGCTGGACGAGCTGGGCAGGGATTGCACGGCCGGCGCGCCAGGTTGATCTGCGCGCTCCGCAGCGCCATGACCCCGGCTGCCCGTCCTGTTCGCGGGCGGCTTGGGGCTCTGTGCTGCCCTTCGTTTTTGGTTGAAGCCGACGTTTGTTGGCCGGCGCGCTGGCCGAGGCCACCAGGCACCCGGCTGCCTGCGTGTCACCCGGGCCCGGCCTGCCAT
>JANOWE010000126.1:0-29693 GCA_031417735.1 Betaproteobacteria bacterium | reverse complement strand
TCCTGCTCGCGCCCGGGCGGGCCTTGCTCGCGCGCCAGGCGCACCATCTTTTCCATCGGCGTGTCGTCTTCGCTCAGCAGGTCCAGCTCTTGCTGCGCAAAGTAGCCCACGGCCAGGCCCTTGCCTTCGGTGAATTCACCGGAAATCGGCGCCAGCGCATGGGCGATGGTTTTTACCAGCGTCGATTTGCCCTGGCCGTTGGCGCCCAGGATGCCGATGCGCTGGCCGGCCAGCACGCTGCGCGTGATGTGCCGCACGATGGTCACCGGCGGCTCGCCCTCCACCAGGTTGGGGTAGCCGCAGCTCAACTCGCGCATGGTGAGCATGGGGTTGGGCAAGTTCTGCGGCGGGCGGAATTCGAAATCGAACTCGGCATCGATCAGCACGGGCCCCAGCTTGACCATGCGGTCCAGGGCCTTGACCCGGCTCTGTGCCTGCTTGGCCTTGCTGGCCTTGGCCTTGAAGCGGTCGATGAACTTCTGCAGGTGGGCGATCTTTTCCTGCTGCTTGCCAAACGCCGCCTGCTGCTGCTCCATGCGCTCGGCGCGCATTTCCTCGAAGCTGGTGTAGTTGCCGCCATAACGCGTCAGCGTGGCGGCGTCCAGGTGCACCGTGACCTGGGTGATGGCGTCGAGAAACTCGCGGTCGTGGCTGATCACGATCATCAAACCGCTGTAGCGCTTGAGCCAGTTTTCCAGCCAGACCAGCGCATCCAGATCGAGGTGGTTGGTGGGCTCGTCGAGCAGCATCAGGTCGGCCGGGCACATCAGCGCCCGGGCCAGCTGCAGGCGCATGCGCCAGCCGCCTGAGAAGCTGTTCACCGGCGCGTCGACCTGGTCGGTGCGAAAGCCCAGGCCCAGCAGCAGCGCCTGGGCGCGGGCCCGGGCGTCAAAGGCACCGGCCTGCTCCAGCGCCATGTGGGCGTCGGCCATGGCATGGCCGTCTTCGCTGGCCTCGGCCTGGTCGAGCAGGGCCTGGGCTGCGGCCAGCGGCAGGTCGCCGGCCAGCACAAAGTCGGTCGCCGGCTCGCCGGTCTCGGGCATGCTTTGCGCCACCTCGCCGATGGTCCAGCGCGGGGGCATGCCGACATCTCCCGCGTCGGCATGCAGGCGGTCGGCCAGCAGCGAAAACAGCGACGACTTGCCGGCGCCGTTGCGGCCCACCAGGCCCACTTTTTCGCCCGGGTTCAGGGTCAGGCTGGCGTCTTGCAGCACCACCTTGACGCCACGGCGCAGCGTCAGGTTCTTGATCGTGATCATGTCGCTTCTAGTCTCAGGAAATCGTGCTCAGGGTCTTGTGGGTGAAGAGGGCGTCGCGTGTGACCAGCAGGACCTGATCGTCGCCGGCGCTGGTGGGCAGCCACACCACCTCCAGGCGCGGGAACGCGGCGTCGAAGTGCGGCCGCTCGTGGCCAATTTCCAGCACCAGCACGGCCTGCGGGCTCATGTGCTCGGGTGCTGCGGCCAGCAGCGGACGGATGAAGTCCAGCCCGTCGCGGCCACCGGCGGCATTGCCGTCCAGCGCCAGCGCCGGCTCGGCACCAAACTCGGCCGGCAGCGCGGCCATCGAGTCGGCGTTGACGTACGGCGGGTTGCACAAAATCAGGTCGTAGCGCTGGCCGGCGCAGGCGGCCAGGCCATCGCCCTGCAGCAGGCTGATGCGCTGGCCCAGGCCATGGCGGGCGATGTTGATCTGTGCCACCTCCAGCGCCGGTGCACTGAGGTCGGCGGCCTGCACCGTGACGTCGGGCCAGGCCAAGGCCGCCAGCACGGCCAGGCTGCCGTTGCCGGTGCACAGGTCCAGCACGCGCAGGGTCTGTTCGTCCAGCCAGGGGTCGATGCTGGCATCGGCGATGGCCTCGGCGATCAGCGAGCGGGGCACGATGACGCGTGCGTCCACGGTGAACGGCACACCCTGCAGCCAGGCCTCCCCGGTCAGGTAGGCGGCGGGTTGGCGGCTGCTGATGCGCTGGTCGACCAGGGCCTGGACCGAGGCGATCTGCTCGGGCGTGGGCCGCTGTTCGGCCACCTCGTCCAGCGCGTCCAGCGCATGGCCCAGGCGCCACAGCACCAGCCAGGCGGCTTCGTCGAAGGCATTCGTCGTGCCCTGGCCAAAGCTCACGCCGGCTGCGTCCAGGCGGCTGGCCTGGGCCTCGATCAGTTCGATCAGCCTCATGCCAGCAGCGTCTTCAGCGTGCGCAGATAGACGTTCTTCAGCGGCTCGATCGCGTCAACGTCGATGTGCTCGTCAACCTGGTGGATGCTGGCATTGACCGGGCCGAACTCGATCACCTGCGGGCACAGGCGGATGATGAATCGGCCGTCGCTGGTGCCACCGGTGGTGGACAGCGTGGGCGTGAGCCCGCACTCGGCTTGAATCGCCGCCGTGAGCGCGGCGCTGAGGCTGCCCGGCGCGGTCAGGAAGGGGCTGCCGCCCAGATGCCAGGCGATGCTGTAGTCCAGGCCATGGCGCTGCAACAGCGACTCAACCCTGGTTTGCAGCGATTCGGGCGTGGACTCGGTGCTGAAACGGAAGTTGCAGTCGACCTGCACCTCGCCCGGAATCACGTTCAGTGCACCGGTGCCGGCGCTGATGTTCGACACCTGCCAGGTGGTGGGCGGAAAGTGGTCGTTGCCTGCGTCCCAGCTGGTGGCCGTCAGTTCGGCCAGCGCCGGCGCAATCTGGTGCACCGGGTTGCGTGCGAGTTGCGGGTAGGCCACATGGCCCTGAATGCCATGCACCGTCAGCCGCGCGGACAGCGAGCCCCGGCGGCCGTTCTTGACCATGTCGCCCAGGCGAAGCACCGAGGTCGGTTCACCGACGATGCAGCAGTCCAGCCGTTGGCCGCGTTGGGCCAGCGCATCGATCACCCGCGTCGTGCCATGCTGGGCCGGGCCTTCTTCGTCACTGGTGAAAAGCAGGGCCACGGTGCCCGCATGGTCGGGCAGGGCAGCGACGAGTTCGGTCGCGGCCATGGTCATCGCGGCGACCGAGGACTTCATGTCGGCCGCGCCCCGGCCATAGAGCCGGCCGTCGCGGTGGCTGGGCACAAAGGGGTCGCTGGCCCAGGCCGACGGCGGCCCGCTGGGCACCACGTCGGTGTGGCCGGCCAGTACTACGGTCGGGCCGGGGCGCTGCCCCTGGTGCACTGCCCACAGGTTGCTGACCTGCTGCGCCGGCTTGTCGCCATCCGGACCGAAGGGCAGGGATTCGGTGGCAAAACCAGCGACCCTCAGATGCTCGGCCAGCAGCGCCTGGCAGCCGCCGTCGTCCGGCGTGACCGAGCGCCGTGCGATCAGGGCTTCCAGCAGACGCAGCGTGTTCATCGCTTCGCCATGCCCGGGCCCGAGGACGCAGGCAATCCCGAGGGTGTGGTCGACAGGGGCGGGAACGAGGGCGGCAGGCCGGTTGTCGCGGCGGCCCGGCTCGGGTCAGGCGGGCTCTGGCCCACCGTGACCTCAAAGTGCCCGAACACGGGTTCGTCGTCCTCGTCTGTCCGGGCCGCAGGCCGTGGCTGCACCTGCGGCTGGTTGTCCAGGCGCCACAACAGGTCGGTGATGGAGTCGGCATGCGCCATGCCTTCTTCGCGGCTGACAATTTTGTTCTGGATCAGCCGGCTGATGTCTTCTTCAAAACAGCGTGAACCCTCGACCATCGATTTCTGCATCGCTTCTTTGACGCCTTCGAAGTCGCCCTGCTCGATCAACTCGGCCACCGAATTGTTGTTCAGCAAAATCTCCACTGCAGGCACGCGCCCACCGCCTATGGCGCGCATCAGACGCTGCGAGACCACCGCGCGCAGGCCGGCAGCGAGGTCACCCTGCAGCAGCGGACGAACCTCGGGTGCATAGAACGACAAGATCCGGCCCAGCGCGTGGTAGCTGTTATTGGCATGCATCGACGCCAGCACCAGGTGGCCCGACAGCGCATAGCTCAAGGCAGCGCTCATGGTTTCGCGATCGCGGATCTCACCGATCATGATGCAGTCGGGCGACTGGCGCAGCGCGTTTTTCAGCGCCACCTGCAACGATTCGGTGTCGCGGCCAACCTCACGCTGGTTGACGACGCACTTCTTGCTCTGGAACAGGTATTCGATCGGGTATTCGATGGTCAGGATGTGGCCCGGCATGGTGCGGTTGCGCAATTCGAGCATCGAGGCCATGGTCGTGCTCTTGCCCGAACCGGTGGCACCCACCATCAGGATCAGGCCGCGCTTTTCCTGCACCAGCTGGCCCAGCGTGTCGGGCAGGTTCAGGGTGTCCAGCGGCGGAATCAAATGCGGTATGTGGCGCAGTACCGCCGCCACCGAACCACGTTGCTTGAAAGCCGAGATGCGGAAACTACCGACCCGCTCAATGGCCACCCCGATATTGAGCTCGCCCGCGTCGTCCAACTCTTCCAGCTGCTGCGGCGTCAGGATTTCACCGAGCAACTGGCGCGGCATGGTCGGGGTCAGCACCTGGTCGGACAGCTGCAGCATCTGGCCGTGGATCTTGATCAGAATCGGCATGTTGGCCGACATGAACACGTCCGAAGCCTGGCGCTCGGCCATCAACCGCATGATGCGTTCCATCTTGCCGGCCATAGGTCAACCCTCTTGCCGATGCGTGGAACCGCCGGCCCGCGAGGGGGTGCGCGGGTCGGCCTGGGGCGGCATGGCACCCGGCCCACGTCCCTTGGACCCTGAATTGCCAGCCGCGCTGACGCGGATGTGGCGGGCGTGGGCGTGCGGGTTCATGTTCAAGGCCGCAGCAGGTCGTTGATGCTGGTCTTGGAGCGGGTCTGGGCGTCGACGCGCTTGACGATGATGGCCGCGTACATACTGTAGTCGGCGCCGTTGGCGGCCTTTTTCGGCAGGTTGCCGCTGACCACCACGCTGCCGCTGGGCACGCGGCCGAAGCTGATCTCGCCGGTTTCGCGGTTGAAGATCGGCGTGCTCTGGCCCAGGTACACGCCCATGCCCAGCACCGAGTTCTCTTCGACGATCACGCCCTCGACGACCTCGCTGCGCGCGCCGATGAAGCAGTTGTCTTCGATGATGGTCGGGTTGGCCTGCAGCGGCTCGAGCACGCCGCCGATGCCCACGCCGCCCGACAGGTGCACGTTCTTGCCGATCTGCGCGCACGAGCCCACCGTGGCCCAGGTGTCGACCATCGTGCCCTCATCGACATAGGCACCGATGTTGACGTAGCTGGGCATCAGCACCACGCCCTTGCCCAGAAAGCTGCCGCGCCGGGCCACGGCAGGTGGTACCACGCGCACGCCACTGGCGCGGATGGCGGCCGCGTCCATGCGCGAAAACTTGGTCGCCACCTTGTCGAAGAAGCTCAGGTCGCCGGACTGCATGACCTGGTTGTCGTTGAGCCGAAAGCTCAGCAGCACGGCCTTCTTGATCCACTGGTTGACGACCCACTCGCCTACGCCCTGGCGTTCGGCGACCCGCATGCTGCCGGTGTTGAGTGCTTCAAGCACCTGCTCCACTGCGGTGCGGATTTCGGGTGCGCTGGTGGTCGGGCCCAGGCTGGCGCGGCCGTCCCAGGCCAGTTCGATGATGGACTGCAGTTGGTCTTGGGTGCTCAGGCTCATGGTTTCAGCTCGTTCAGGTTCGGAAGCTTGGGCAGAAGGCGGCGATGCGGTGCGCCGCCTCCAGGCATTCGTCGGTGCCAGCCACCAGGGCCATGCGGATGCGGCCCCGGCCGGGGTTGCTGCCGGGCTCGCCAGGCACGGCGTCTCGCGCCAGCAGGCTGCCGGGCAGCACGGTGACATTGTATTGAGCGAGCAGTTCCAGCGCGAACCTCACATCGTCGCCATCGGGCACGGCAGCCCAGAGGTAGAAACCGGCGTCGGGCAGGGCCACGTCCAACTTGGTGGCCAGCACCGGCGTGACCGCCGCAAACTTGGCCCGGTACAGCGCGCGGTTGGCCTGCACATGTTCTTCGTCGGCCCAGGCGGCGGCACTGGCCTGCTGCACCACGGTGCTCATGGCCGAGCCATGGTAGGTGCGGTAGAGCAAGAAGGCCTTGATCAGCGCCGCGTCGCCGGCGACGAAGCCCGAGCGCAGCCCCGGCACATTGCTGCGCTTGGACAGCGAGGTGAAAGCCAGCAGGCGGCGGTAGTCGCTGCGGCCCAGCGTGGCGGCGGCCTGCAGGCTGCCCAGCGGCGGCTCGTCGCGGAAATAGATCTCCGAATAGCACTCGTCGCTGGCAATGACGAAGCCATGGCGGTCGGCCAGTTCGAACAGCTGCGCCCATTCGGCCAGCGGCATCACCGCGCCGGTCGGGTTGCCGGGTGAACAGACATAGAGCAACTGGGTGCGGTCCCAGGTGGCCTCGTCGACGCTGGCCCAGTCGGCGGCAAAGTTGCGTGCCGGGTCGCTGTTGACATAGGCCACCTCGGCCCCGGCGAGCAGCGCCGCGCCTTCATAGATCTGGTAGAAGGGATTGGGGCAGACCACGGTGGCGCGGACCCGGCTGGCGTCGACCACGGTCTGCGCGATGGCAAACAGCGCCTCGCGCGTCCCACTCACCGGCAGCAACTGCGTGGCCGCGTTCACTGCCACGCCATAGCGCCGCTGCAGCCAGGCCACGCAGGCCTCGCGCAGCGCCGGGGTGCCGACGGTGGGTGGGTAGACCGACAGCCCCTTCAGCCCGGCCACCAGGGCCTGTTCCACCAGCGCTGGCGTGGCATGGCGGGGCTCGCCTATGCCCAGGCTGATGGGCGACAGTTCAGGGTTGGGGCTGATGCCGGCGCTGAGTTCACGCAAGCGCTCGAACGGGTAGGGGTGCAGCTTGCCCAGCAGGGGATTCATGGCCGGATTATCGACGCCGCAGCGCCGCCACGGCCTGGGCCTACAGCCAGCCCACGCAGTCGACCGCGCCGCAGCGGCAGGCCAGCGTGCCCTCATGGTGGGTGGGGCCGTAGTCCACGGTGATTTCTTCGCCCGGCACGATGGCACGCAGGGCATAGAACTCGATGCGCCCACCGCTGATGGACAGCCTGGCGTTGGGTGCGCAACAGTGGTTGGTGAAGCGCATCGGGTCATTCGAGGCCGACGCGTCGATGGCCTTCCTGGCCGAGACCTCGACGATCATGATGCGGGTCTGGCCAAGGGCACGTCGCCGCGCCTCGGCCACGCTGATCGATTCGCCACGGATCTCGCCGATCTTGCGCCGGGCCGGAATGTCTTCGGCGGCATAGGCGCCAAAGCCGTCGATTGCGCTCTTGTGCACCGCCACCTCGTACTTCTGGTAGGCCGGGCGCGGCAGCGGCGCGGTCATGGTTTTTTCGCCAGCCAGGCCTTGAGCGCGTTCATCACATTGCTGACATGGCGTTGCGGGTTCAGGCTGGTGAACTGGTAGGCAATGCGGCCGCCGGGCTCGATCAGGTAGGACACGCGGTTGGCAAAATCGGGCTTGACGGTGAGCACGGCGTCATAGGCCTTCATCACCGTCTGGTCGACGTCGGCGCCCACGGCAAACTTGCTGCGACATTCGGTGAGCGAAAAGCGCTTGAGCGTGTCGAGCTTGTCGTAGGACACGCCGATCACCGTGGCGCCCAGGGTCTTGAATTCGTCGGTGGCCTCGGCAAACGCATGGGCCTCGATTGTGCAGTCGGTGGAAAACGCGGCGGGAAAGAAGTACAGCACCACCGGGCCTGACTTCAGCGCGTCCACGAGCGAGAAGCGAAAGGCATTGCCGGCCAGCGCTGCGTCCAGCGTGAATGGCGGTGCTTTCTCACCCAGATCCAGGGCGGCCTGCACCGGGCCGCCCCAGGCCAGCAACATGGCCAGCGTCGCGAAAGCCCGGCGGCGGTGGATCAGGCAGGGGTCAGGGCGCATGGTGTGCCAATCATACGAGTCGCCTTGATGCGATCCGCTCGTCAACGCGGGGTCGCCGGCCGCTCACACCGGCTGGCAGCCAGCCCCAGCAGCAGGCCCAGCAGCGCGGCGCCGGCGGTGACCCAGCGCGCACTGGCCCACTGCCCGCTGCTGGCCACCACCCACGCAATCAGCGGCGTGCCGACGAACTGGCCCAGTTGCGCGCCCTGCATGATCAGGCCCTGAAGGGCGCCGATCTGGCGTGGGTTGTGCGCCAGCACGGCAGACGACGACATCACCGCCGACGGGATCAGCCCGCCGATGAAGGACAGCGCCACGCACAGGCCGTAGCGCAGGCCATCGGGCCAGCTTTCCTCGGCCAGGCCCAGCCCACACAGGCCAGTCAGCGTGTGGGCCAGCGCGACCATGCGTCCACGCGAGACGCCACGCTGGATCAGTGCACCGCCGAGCAGGTTGCCGGGCACGTTTGCCAGCAGCATCAGTGCGGCCAGCAGCGCCACCGTGACCGGCGCCAGGCCACGCTGCTCACGCAGGTAGGTGGGCAGCCAGACGATCAGCGCAAAGTGCTGCAAGGCCCAGGCGCCGAAAGCCAGCGCCAGCAGCCAGGGCAGGGGCTGGCGCAGCACGGCCAGTGTGGCGAGCGCCGGCTGGCCATGGCTGGAAGCAGCGGCCGCGGCGTAGTGAGCGCGTTGGCGCCACACCCCCAGCGCGGCCAGCAGCAGCACGGCCGCTGCCAGCAGCCACAACCCGCGCCAGCCCGCGGCCGGCAGCACCAGCGGCGTGACCAGCATGGCCAGGCCGGCACCGGCGGGCATGTAAGTGCTCCATACGCCCAGCGCAAAACGGCGGTCTGCCGGCGCCGCGGCCGCGCTGACCAGGGCCGGCGCGGCCACCGCCACGGCCAGGAAGCCGGCACCTTCGAAAAATCGACTGATCATCAGCCCGAAGAAGTTCTGCACCCAAAGGCCCGACAAGGACGCCAGGCTGCCCAGCAGCAGTCCGCCCAGCACCATGGGCAGCGCGCCCAAGCGGCCGGTGAGCAGGCCAAAGCCCAGCGCGGCCACGACGGCCAGCGTATTGAGCATGGCCGCGACCCAGCCAGCCTGCACCAGGCTGAGCGAAAACGCGTCACGCAGCGCGCCCAGCGCCAGTGGCACTTTGCCCACATTGACGGCAATGGCCACGCCGCAGAGCACCCCGGCCAGCACGGCCGGCCAATGGGTGCGCTGGTTGGGCGTGCCAGCCGTGGTCACCCCAGCAGCCCGCGCTCCATGGCCAGGTTCAGCGGTGGCAGGCTGGTGGTGGGCTGCCAGTCGGGGCTGCGGTACTCGGCCACCACATTGGTGTAGATGCCGCCGCGCACGTACCAGCGGGCGGTGATGCGCGCAAAGCGCGGCGCGCTGACGGCCACGATGTCGTCCAGGATGGTGTTGGTGACCTTCTCGTGGAACGCGCCTTCGTTGCGGTAGCTCCAGAAGTACATCTTCAGGCTCTTCAGCTCGATGCACAGCCGGTCGGCGACCATGTCGATGCTGAAGTGCGCAAAGTCGGGCTGGCCGGTCAGCGGGCAATGGCAGGTGAACTCGGGCACCTGAAACTGGATCAGGTAGTCGCGCTCGGGTGCCGGGTTGTCAAACACCAGCAGATCCTTGCTTGGCGCGGTCGGCGGCTTGGCCGGCATGGGCCGCTGCCTGGCCGCGCTTGTACTGCGGCGGGCAGTTGTGGGCGGCGCGTCGGCGCTGGGGCGGGATGGGGTCTTGGCCATGGTCTGGATGCAAAGGGCAGGGTGGCATCTGCTTGCGGGGTGCGAATGCGTGGTCTTGGCCCGGTCGTCAGGGGCCGCGATGCTATCATCCAGCCCATTCCGCGAGCCCAAAAGCACGCGATTAACCCATACAAATCAAGCACTTGCGGCTCGCATTCGGGGTCAACCCGAGGCCCGCGCGGCAAGCGCTTGCGCACCCTCGCGCATGCGCCTGAACCAGATCAAGCTTGCCGGCTTCAAGTCGTTCGCCGAACCCACGACCTTCCAGTTGCCGGGGCAGCGCGTGGGCGTGGTCGGTCCCAATGGCTGCGGCAAGTCCAACATCATGGACGCGGTGCGCTGGGTGCTGGGCGAGAGCAAGGCCAGCGAGCTTCGCGGCGAGTCGATGCAGGACGTCATCTTCAACGGCTCTGGCCAGCGCAAGCCGGCCAATCGGGCCAGTGTCGAACTGGTCTTCTCCAACGAAGACGGCCGCGCCGGTGGCCAGTGGAGCCAGTTTGCCGAGATCGCCGTCAAGCGCGTGCTGACCCGCGAGGGCGGCAGCAGCTACTTCATCAACAACCAACTGGTGCGCCGACGCGATGTGCAGGATGTGTTTCTGGGCACCGGCCTGGGTCCCAGGGCCTACGCCATCATCGGCCAGGGCACGATCAGCCGCATCATCGAATCGCGACCCGAAGAGCTGAGGCTGTTTCTGGAAGAAGCTGCGGGTGTGTCCAAGTACAAGGAACGCCGGCGCGAGACCGAGAACCGGCTCAAGGACACGCACGAGAACCTGACCCGGGTCGACGACATCCTGCGTGAGCTCAACCGCAATCTGGACAAGCTTGAGAAGCAGGCCGAGGTTGCCTCGCGCTACCGCGCGCTGCAGGACTCGGGCACGCTCAAGCTGCGCCAGCTGTGGTTCTTGAAGCACCGCGACGCGTCCACCGAACAAGCCAAGGTGCAGGCCTCGGTGCTGGAAGCCACCAACGCATTGGAGTCCCGCCTGGCAGAGTTGCGCCATGTCGAGGCCGAGCTCGAAACCGTGCGCCAGGCCCACTACGCCGCCGGCGATAAGCTGCACACCGCACAGGGGTTTCTGGCCGAGGCGGCGCTCGAGGTCAGCCGGCTTGAAGAACGCATCCGCTATGTGGTCGAAGGCCGGCAGCGTGTGGAACAGCGCATCGCCGAGCTGCAGCGCCAGACCGATGACTGGGCCCAGCGTCGCAGTCAGGCCCAGGACGAGCTGGAAAACATCGCCGAGCAGATCATCGCCGCGGAAGAGCGCGCCGAACTGCTGGCCGCCCAGGCCGAAGAGCAGGGCATGAACCTGCCTGACAGTGAAGACGCACTGCGCACCGCCCAGTCCAAGGCCCAGGCCCAGCGTGGCCGGGTGGCCCAGGTCCAGCAGCAGATTCAGCTGCAGGCTGCCGACAGCCGTCACATCGAAGAACAGGCCCGCAGCCTGCGTGGACGGTGCGAGAAATTGCAGGCCGAGCGCCAGACACTGGCCGCGCCGGACGAGCACAGACTAGAAGCCTTGGGTGTGCAGTCTGCCGCTGCACAAGAGCAGCACGCCTTGAGCGAAGCCAGCCTGCAGGAACTGCAGGAACAGGCGCCGCTGGCCGAAGACAAACGCCGCGCGCAACAGGCGCTGGCCAACACCGAAAGTGCACGGCACAGCGATGTCTCGGCCCGGCTGGCCGCGCTGCGCGCCTTGCAGGAAAAGGTGCAGACCGAGGGCAAGTTGAAACCCTGGCTGGCCAAGCATGGCCTGGACAGCCTGGCCGGGCTCTGGACTCGGCTGCACATCGACGCCGGCTGGGAAACCGCGCTGGAGGCCGCGCTGCGTGAGCGCATGCTGTCGCTGGAGGTGGGTCGCATCGACAGCATGCGCGCCTTCGCCACCGACCCACCGCCGGCCCGGCTGGCCTTCTACACACCGCCCGAGCAGGCCATCCAGAACAGCCACCACACACTGCCGCGCTTGAGTGACCTGCTGCAATTGGGCACCGACGCTCGTCAGGCCAGGTTGCAGGCCCTGCTCAACGAATGGCTGGAAGGCGTGTACACGGCCACCAGCCTGGACGAGGCCTTTGCCCAGCGTGGCCAACTGGCGCATGGCGAGGTCATCATGACCCGCGAAGGCCACGCGGTCAGCACTTTTGCGGTGGCCTTTTATGCCCCCGACAGCGAGCAGGCCGGCATGTTGGCCCGGGCGCAGGAAATCGAAAGCCTCGACCGCCAGCAGCGCGCCCAGGCCTTGCTGGCTGACGAGGCACGAAGCACCCTGGTGCGGCTGGATGCGGCTTGTACCGACATCAACCAGCGCCTGGTCGGCGTGCGTCGAGATGCAGCGCAGGCTCAGACCCAGGCACACCAGCTGCAGGTCGAGTTTCTGCGCCTGTCGCACCAGGCCCAGGCCAGCGCCCAGCGGCGTGAACAGCTGCGGGCCGAGCTGGCCGAGATCGACGGCCAGCAAGAAGCCCTGGACGAGCGCCGCAGGGTCGGCGAAGCCCGCTTCGAAGCACTGGACCTGCAACTGGCCGACACCCAGCAATGCCATGCCGACCTGGACGAAGCGGTGCTGGCCGCCGAGCAGCGCCTGAGCCAGGCGCGTGAACAGCTGCGCTCGCTGGAGCGCCAGGCGCAGGAGTCGCAGTACCAGGCCCGGGCCCTGGCCGCTCGCCGGGCTGAGTTGCAGCGCGCACTTGAAGCCGCCGACAGCCAACGCCAGCACGACGTCCAGGCCACCGAGGCGCTGCAGGCCGAGCTGACGGTGCTCAACGACGCTGCGGCCCAGGCCGGCCTGCAGACCGCACTGGCGCTGCGGTTGGAGCGTGAACAGGCCTTGGGCGCGCAGCGCAGCAGCTACGACGGCCTGTCGGCCCGGCTGCGCGGCGCGGACGAGCAGCGCATGGGCTTCGAGCGAAGCCTGCAACCCTTGCGTGAGCAGATCACCGAGCTGCAGCTG
The DNA here is from genome assembly GCA_031417735.1 of Betaproteobacteria bacterium. Classification (GTDB taxonomy): domain Bacteria; phylum Pseudomonadota; class Gammaproteobacteria; order Burkholderiales; family Burkholderiaceae_C; genus Pseudaquabacterium. The sequence continues at coordinate 17,135 of JANOWE010000126.1, read as the reverse complement.
CAGGCCCAGGCCGCGCAGCTGGGCGGCGCGCAGTTTGCCGAGCAACTGGAGGCAGCCCAGGTTGACACCATGGCGCTGGCCGTGCAGATCGAGGCCGATGGCGTCAAGCTCTGGGGCCTGCAGGGCGAGATCGACCGCATCGGCCGTGAGGTGGCGGCGCTGGGCGCGGTGAACCTGGCCGCGCTCGATGAGCTGAGCTCTGCACGTGAACGCAAGACCTTTCTCGATGCGCAATGCGCTGACCTGAACGAGGCGGTGGCCACGCTGCAGGCGGCGATCCGCAAGATCGACCTGGAAACGCGCGACCTGCTGGGCAAGACCTTCGACCAGGTCAACGAGCAGTTCGGGCTGATGTTTCCTACCCTGTTTGGTGGCGGCCAGGCCAGGTTGGTGATGACCGGTGACGAGATTCTGGATTCCGGCGTGCAGGTCATGGCCCAGCCGCCGGGCAAGAAGAACTCGACCATCCACCTGCTGTCGGGTGGCGAGAAAGCACTGACCGCGATCGCGCTGGTGTTCGCGATCTTTCTGCTCAATCCGGCGCCGTTCTGCCTGCTCGACGAGGTGGACGCGCCGCTGGACGACGCCAACACCGAGCGCTATGCCCGGCTGGTGGCCGAGATGTCGAACAAAGGCACACAGTTTTTGTTCATCAGCCACAACAAGATTGCGATGGAGATGGCCGAACAACTGATCGGGGTAACGATGCAGGAACAAGGTGTGTCGCGCATCGTCGCGGTGGACATGGATCAGGCCCTGGGTCTGGCGGAGGCAGCGTGAACGTGAGCCTGACCGAAGGCCTGGCCGTGGTGGGCGGCCTGGTGCTGGCCGGCGTGCTGGCCCATGGCGCCTGGAGCACCCGGCGTGCCAGCCCGCGCCGCCCACAGGGTGCGGACGATGCCCGGCTCGAACCCACACTGGGCCAGCCTGCGGCGGCGGTGGCGGCGGCGCATGCTGCGGCCGTGGCCAGCGATGCGGCCAGTGGCCTGCCCGACGACGCCGTCGACACACTGCCGGCTGGGCTGGAGATGGCCGAGCTGCGGCCCGCCGCCGCGCGCAAGACCGCCCGGCTCGACCCGCTGATCGATGCCATCGCCCAGCTGCGCCTGGAGCAGGCGGTGAGCGGCGAAATGGCGCTGACCCATCTGCCGCCCTCGCGCCGCGCCGGTACCAAGCCTTTCCTGATCGAGGGCCTCAACGCCGACAGTGGGCAGTGGGAGCTGCCGGCCGCAGGCCAGCGCTACGGCGAGTTCCAGGCCGGCGTGCAACTGGCCAACCGCAGTGGTGCGCTCAACGAGATCGAATACTCCGAATTCGTGCAGAAGCTGCAGGCCTTTGCCGAAGGTGTGGGCGCCATGGCCGAGCTGCCCGACATGCTCGATGTCGTGGGCCGTGCGCGTGAACTCGACGGCTTTGCCAGCGGCCACGACGCGCAGCTGGCCATCACCCTGAGCGCCAACGGTGCCGCCTGGTCGGTGGGGTATTTGCAGCAAAGTGCCGGCCACCATGGCTTCGTGCCTGGCGTGCTGCCAGGCCGGCTGGTGATGCCGGGTGTGGACGAAGGCGCGCCGCCGATGCTGGTGCTGTCCTTCGACGCCCAGGCTGCCCTGGCCGACGACCCCAGCGCCGCCGCGGTGCGCGAGGTGCAGCTCTCGCTTGACGTGCCGCAGACGCCTGAGTCGGCTGAACCCTTTCCGGCCTGGCACCAGGCCGCTCGGCTCCTGGCGGCCGAGATCGACGCGACCATGGTCGACGACCAGGACCGGCCGATCACCCTGCATGCCTTCGCCAACATCGGTGAAGAACTGGGCCTGCTGTACCGCGCGCTGGAGTCGCATGACCTGGCCGCCGGCACCGCCGCCGCCAGGCGCTTGTTCAGCTGAACAAGGCCCCGCCTGAGCGGGCGGACGCGGCGCTGCCTCAGTCCTCCGGTTTCGCCATGGCACCCTGATCGGCGAGGTACTTCGCCTGGTTCTCGGCATTGGGCGGGTACAGGCCGGGCAGGGCTGCGCCCTGTTCGACCTGGGCCATGATCCAGGCCTCCAACCGCTCCTGCTCGGGGGCCAGCGCCACCACCTCGTCCAGCAGCGCGGCCGGAATCAGTACCGCGCCGTCATCGTCGACCACCACCACGTCGCCCGGAAACACCGCCACGCCACCGCAGGCAATCGGCTGCTGCCAGGCGACAAAGGTCAGCCCGGCCACCGAAGGCGGCGCTGCCGCCCCGCTGCACCACACCGGCAGGCCGGTGGCCAGCACGCCGGCCAGGTCGCGCACCACGCCGTCGCTGACCAGCGCGGCCACGCCGCGCCTGGCCATGCGGGCGCACAGGATGTCGCCGAAGATGCCGGCGTCCGTCACGCCCATCGCGTCGACCACCGCCATGCAGCCTGCCGGCATGTCCTCGATCGCGGCGCGAGTGGAGATGGGCGAGGCCCAGGACGCCGGCGTGGCCAAGTCTTCACGCGCGGGCACAAAGCGCAGGGTGAAGGCGCGGCCCACCACACGCGGCTGGCCCGGCCGCAGCGGCCGCGTGCCGCGCAGCCACACATTGCGCAGGCCTTTCTTGAGCAGGATGGTGGTCAGCGTGGCGGTGGTGACCTGGCTGAGCAGGTCAATCACCTTCGGGTCCAGCCTCAGGTCGGTGGTGGTCATGGCGTACCTGGGTGGGTGGTCAAGCGGGGACAGGGTCCTTGCGCAGGTACTGCACGGTCAACACCCCCACCACGCCTGTGATGCCCAGCAGGTCGGTCAGCGGGCTGGGGTAGACCATGGCAAAGCCGGCGGCGATCAGGGTCCAGCGCTCAATGAAAGTGCATTGCCGGATGGCCCAGCCCTGAAAGCCGCCGGCCAGCGCGGCCACACCCACCGCAGCGGTGAAGGTGACCTGGGCGATCGACCACCAGTTGGCAGCAGCCAGGGCCTTGGTCGAGCCCATCAGCAGCAGGCCCTGGCCAGCGGGGTCGAGCACAAAGACGAACGGCACCAGGAAGGCGGGCACGGTGTACTTCCAGCACTGCAGCGTGGTCTTGTAGGGGTCTCCGCCAGTGATGGCCGCCGCCGCAAACGGAGACAGCGCGGTGGGTGGCGAGACCTCGGACAGCACGGCGTAATAAAAGATGAACATGTGCGCCGCAAAGTCGGGCACGCCCAGCTTGATCAGTGCGGGTGCGGCGATCACCGCGCAGATGATGTAGGACGCCGTGACCGGCACCGCCAGGCCCACGATCCACACCACCAGCGAGGTGTAGATGGCGGTGAGCAGCAAATTGCCACCGGCGTAGTCGATCACGATGGTGCTGAACTTCAGGCCCAAGCCGGTCAACGTGACCACGCCGACGATGATGCCGGCGCCGGCGCAGGTGGCAGCCACATTGAGCACACCGATCGATCCGGCCTCCATCGCCTTGACCAACGGCGACTTGAACAGATGGTCGACCCAGGAACCCTTGCCCTGGAACAGGTCATAGCTGATCAGCGCCGTGTCGCGGCGCAGAAAGCTGGTGATGAAGGACACCACCGTGGCCCAGAACACCGACAGCACCGGCGAGAAGCCCATCATCATGAAGGCCACGATGGACACCAGCGACAGGAAGTGGAACCAGTATTTGCGCGTCAGCGTCCAGATCGGTTCGACCTGGTGGATGGCGGTCTTGCCCATGCTGTATTTGCGCGCGTCGATCTCGACCATCAGGAACAGCGCCAGGTAGAACAGCAGGGTCGGAATCACCGCCATCAGCAGCACATCCAGATAGCTGATCTTCAGAAACTCGGCGATCAGGAAGGCCGCCGCACCCAGCACTGGCGGCGAGATGATGGCGCCCAGGCCACCCGCGGCCAGCAGCCCGCCGGCGGCGTTTTTCTCGTAGCCCACCTTGGCCAGCATCGGGTAGGCCACCGCGCCCAGCGTGACCGTGGTGGCCACGCCCGAGCCCGACGGACCGCCCAGCAGGAACGAGGCCAGCACCACGGTGCGGCCCGCGCCGGTGGGTTTGCCGCCCATGGCCGCGAACGAGAAGTCGATGTAGAACTTGCCCGCACCCGAATACTGCAGGAAGGCGCCGAAAATGGTGAACAGGATGATCAGCGAGGCAGACACATCCACCGCCACGCCGTAGATGCCCTCCAGCGTCATGTACATCACACCGACCAGTCGGCCCACCTCATAGCCCTTGTGCGTCCAGGGCGCCGGCAGGTAGGGACCGAACAGGGCGTAGGCGACGAAGCACAGCGTGATCGCCGGCATGATCCAGCCGTTGGTGCGGCGCATGGCTTCGAGCACCAGCAGCATCAAGGCCCCGCCAAAGAAGATGTCCCAGGGCAGGGGCGTGGTGTTGCGGTCGGTGAAATCGTCACCGCCCTGGATGAGGTAGACCACGATGGCGATGACCAGCACGGCGGCCAGCCAGTCCCACCACATCACCCGGTGCCGGTAGCGTGCGGCCACAGGAAAGACCAGGAAACACAGGAGCAGCACCCAGCCGACGTGGACAGGCCGCAGCGTTTGCGTGGGCACGATGCCGTAGGCGGTGTAGAGGTGGAAGGCCGACATCGCGAAGGCCGTGGCCACGACAAAGATGTTCAGCCAGCCGCGAAGCTTGTTCGCCGCACCTTCTTCGGCCTCGATGAACTCTTCGGCCTTGTGGCGCTGCGCGTCGCTGACGATCACCTCGCCGGGCTCGGCTGCTGGGTGCTGGTTCATGCCGGATCTTTCCACAGGGGCTGGGCGCTGCCATCACCGGCGCCAGGCCGGTCTAAGCCTGGCGCTGGACAAAAAAATCCCCCTGGCAGGCCGGGGGGATTCTTGCGTTCCATCAGTTGACCTTGACGCCTTTCTCGGCGAAGTACTTCACCGCGCCCGGGTGGAAGGGGATCGGTGAGGCGCTGGCCTTCTGGTTCTCGAGCTTGAAGTTCATCGCCTCTTTGTGCACGGCGATCAGGTCGTCACGCTTGTCGAAGATGGTCTTGACGATGTTGTAGGCCGTCTTGTCGTCCATCTTCTCGTGGGCGACCAGGATGTTCATCACTGTGGCCTGCTTGTTGTCAGTGTCCATGCCGCGGTAGATGCTCTTGTCGATGCTGTCTTCGACATAGAGGTTGCCGTACTTCTTGTTCATCGCCGCCACGGTGTCGGCATGGTCAACCAGCTTGAGCTTGGTGCCCGGCGTGTTGGCCAGGTCGGTCACGCCGGCGGTGGGCAGGCCGCCGACCCAGAAGAAGGCGTCGATCTTGCCGTCCTTGACCGCGTTGACCGACTCGGCCACGCCCAGGCGCTCACGGTTCATGTCCTTGTCCTTGTCCAGGCCGGCGGCCTCGATCAGGCGAAAGGCCATGACCTCGGTCGCGCTGCCGGGTGACCCGGTGGACACGCGCTTGCCTTTGAGGTCAGACATCTTGTTGATGCCCCGGCCTTCGACCGTGACCACATGCATGCGGTTGGGATAGAGCACCATCAAGGTCTTCAGGGGCAGCTTGTTGCCGTTGAACTTGTTCTCGCCCTTGTAGGCGTCCTGGCCGGCGTCGGTCATGGTGAAGCCGATGTAGGGCTTGCCCGTGCCCACCAGTTTCAGGTTGTCGACCGAGCCTCCGGTGACCTCGGCCGTGGCCTGCATGCCCGGCACATGCTTGGACAGCACGGCCGCAATGCCGCCACCCATCGGGTAGTACACCCCGCCAGTGCCGCCGGTGGCGATGGACAGGTTCTGCGCGTGCGCGCCCAGTGCCAGGGCGGCGCTGGCAATGACCAGGCTGATGGCTCGAATCATGGTCTCTCCTGACGGTGGTTGTGAACAGGTGCAATGCGCAAACCGAAGCGCAAGATGCATAGTCTCGAATCATTCTGGCATGGTGTCGGCGCTGAAGGGCTACTGGATTTCCTCCACAAAACCGGGCTGGTGCAAGGCAAATTGGCGGCCGCTGCTATGGTGCGGGTTCATCAGGAGAGCGCCTTGAAAATCAGAGAAATCGCCACCGGGCTGCAGTTTCCAGAGGGGCCGGTGGCCATGGCCGACGGCTCGGTGCTGCTGGTGGAAATTGCCCGCGGCACGCTCAGCCGGGTCACGGCCCAGGGCCGGATCCAGGCTGTGGCCGACCTGGGCGGCGGCCCGAACGGCGCCGCCATCGGCCCCGACGGTGCCGTCTATGTCTGCAACAACGGCGGTTTTCGCTGGGCACTGGAGGCCGACGGCACACACCGACCGGTCGCCCAGGCCGCAGACTATGCCGGCGGGCGTGTTGAGCGTGTTGACCTCAACACCGGCCGCTTCGAGCGCCTGTTCGACCGCGTGGACGGCGTGGCGCTGCATGGACCCAACGATTTGGTCTTCGATGCTCAGGGCGGCTTCTATTTCACCGACCTGGGCAAGGTGCGTGAACACGACATGGACCGGGGTGGCGTGTTTTACGCCCAGGCCGACGGCACAGCCGCACGCCGGGCGGCCGGACCCTTGATGTCACCCAACGGCGTGGCCCTGTCTCCCGATGGCCATACGCTGTATTACGCTGAAACCGAAGGCGCGCGGCTGTGGGCCTACGACATCGCCGCGCCGGGCGTGTTGCACAAGGCGGATTGGCCGTCGACCAATGGTGGCCGGCTGCTGGCCGCCTCACCGGGTGGCCACTGGCAGCGTTTCGATTCGATGGCGGTGGACGCGCTGGGCAACCTGTACGTGGCGACCTTGCTGCATGGCGGCATCAGCATGGTGTCGGCCAGCGGCCAGTGGCTGGGCCATGTGCCGCTGCCTGACCGCATGCCCACCAACCTGTGCTTCGGCGGGCCGGACCTGCGCACCCTGTTCGTGACCCTGTCGGGCAGCGGCCGGCTGATCGCCATTGACGACTGGCCCGTGCCTGGCCTGGCGCTGCACTACGGGGCATGAGGCGAGACCGCCCAGGCTCGCCAAGGCCTGGGCTGTGCGCGCTCAGTTCGACGCGGCGGAAGCGGCCGGCGCTGCCGACGCGGCAGGCTCCAATGCCACCGGCGCCACCACCGCGGGCGCCATGGCGGCCGGGGCGGTGATGGCCGCAGGTGCGGCGTGCGTCGCAGGCGACTTGCCGGCATGACCCCCTGACATCGGCAACAGCGGCACGATCAGCAGCGCCACGATGTTGATGATCTTGATCAGCGGGTTCACGGCCGGGCCGGCGGTGTCCTTGTAGGGGTCGCCCACGGTGTCGCCGGTGACGGCGGCCTTGTGCGTCTCGCTGCCCTTGCCACCATGGTTGCCGTCTTCGATGTATTTCTTGGCGTTGTCCCAGGCACCGCCGCCGGTACACATGGAAATGGCGACAAACAGGCCGGTGACGATGGTGCCCATCAACAGCCCGCCCAGCGCTGCGGCACCCAATGTCATGCCCACCACCACCGGCACCACCACGGGCAGCAACGACGGGATGATCATTTCCTTGATCGCCGCGCTGGTCAGCATATCGACCGCCGCGCTGTAGTCGGGCTTGCGCTTGCCGGCCATGATCAGGCCGTCGGCGAACTGGCGCCGAACCTCGACCACCACCGAGCCCGCTGCGCGGCCCACGGCCTCCATCGCCATCGCGCCGAACAGGTAGGGGATCAAACCACCGATGAACAGGCCGACGATGACCTTGGGGTCGCTCAGGTCGAACCGGATGTCGAAGCCCCGGCCGGCCAGCGAATGGGTGTAGTCGGCGAACAGCACCAGCGCGGCCAAACCGGCCGAGCCGATGGCATAGCCCTTGGTCACCGCCTTGGTGGTGTTGCCCACCGCGTCCAGCGGGTCGGTCACGTCACGCACCGAGGCCGGCAACTCGGCCATCTCGGCAATGCCGCCGGCGTTGTCGGTGATGGGGCCATAGGCGTCCAGCGCGACCACGATGCCGGCCATGCTGAGCATGGCGGTGGCGGCCACCGCAATGCCGTACAACCCGGCCAGGCCGTAGGAGGCCAGGATGGCCGCACAGACCATGATCACCGGCCAGGCGGTGGAGCGCATCGACACCCCCAGGCCGGCAATGATGTTGGTGCCATGGCCGGTGGTGGAGGCTTGCGCGATGTGCTTGACCGGTGGGTACTGGGTGCCGGTGTAGTACTCGGTGATCCAGACCAGCGTGGCCGTCAGCACCAGGCCCACGGCGCAGGCGCCCCACAGGCGAAGCTGCGTACCGGCACCCAGAGCGTCATCGGGCATCACCGCCACGGTAACGAAGTAGAACGCGATCAGCGACAGCAGACCTGCGACAGCCAGACCCTTGTACAGCGCCGGCATCACGTTCTTCATGCCCGGGCTGGCCTTGACGAAACCGCAGCCGATGATGCTGGCAATGATCGACACCCCGCCCAGCAGCAGCGGGTAGATCACCGCAGCCATCGGCGCAGCGGCCACCACCAGCGCGCCCAGCGCCATGGTCGCGATCAGCGTCACGGCATAGGTCTCGAACAGGTCGGCGGCCATGCCGGCGCAGTCGCCCACGTTGTCGCCAACGTTGTCGGCAATCACCGCCGGGTTGCGGGGGTCGTCCTCGGGGATGCCGGCCTCGACCTTGCCCACCAGGTCGGCGCCGACGTCAGCGCCCTTGGTAAAGATGCCACCGCCCAGACGGGCAAAGATGGAAATCAGCGACGAGCCGAAGGCAAAGCCCAGCAGCGGCTTGAGCACCGTGGCCAGGTTCTTGTCCGGTGTCATGTTGCCGTTGCCGGTGATGAACAGGAAGAAAATGCCCACGCCCAACAGGCCCAGGCCGACCACCAGCATGCCGGTGATGGCGCCGCCCTTGAAGGCCACGTCCAGCGCCGGGCCGATGCCCCGGGTGGCAGCCTGCGCGGTGCGCACATTGGCCTTGACCGAGACATTCATGCCAATGAAGCCGCAGGCGCCTGACAGCACCGCGCCCAGGATGAAGCCGCCTGCGGTGGTGCCGTCCAGGAAAACACCGATCAGGATGGCGAGCACCACGCCGACGACGGCAATGGTGCGGTACTGGCGCGCCAGATAGGCGGCCGCACCCTGTTGAATCGCACTGGCGATCTCCTGCATGCGGGCGTTGCCCGCGTCCTGGCTCAGGATCCAGCTTCGTTGCACGAAGCCGTAGATGACGGCTGCGAGTCCGCAGGCCAGCGCGATGTAGAGCGCCATGTTGGTCGAAATCAAGGGTTCTCCTTCCTCGGTACTTGTTCAGATGTGATGCTGCCAATGGGGCCGGACACCGGTCTGTGTTTCGGGCTGGAAATGGCCGCGCAACTGTAAGGGATGGCGCGCCTGCGCAACCCGGTGTTTTCCTGCGGTCGCTCGGCCCGAACAGGGCGGAGGTGACTCAGGGCTGCCACGTCAGGGTGCGGTCAATCGTCATCCGTAGAATGCGGGTTTCCACCATGCCTTCATCCGTCACCCTTCACCCTTCAACTGCCGCCGCAAGGCACCACAACGATGAGCCTGCACAACGTGACCCCTGGCGCCAAGGCGCCTGAAGAATTCAACGTCATCATCGAAATTCCGATGAACGCCGACCCGATCAAGTACGAGGTCGACCATGAAACCGGCGCCTTGTTCGTCGACCGTTTCATGAGCACGTCGATGCACTACCCCTGCAACTACGGCTACATCCCCAACACCTTGTCCGATGACGGTGACCCGGTGGATGTGCTGGTGATCACCCCGGTGCCGCTGATCCCGGGCGTGGTGGTGACCTGCCGCGCACTGGGCATGATGAAGATGGAAGATGAAGCCGGCGGCGACAACAAGCTGCTGGCTGTGCCCATCGACAAGATTTTGTCGATCTACAGCCAGTGGAAAAAGCCCGAAGACCTGAACCCGCTGCGGCTGAAGACCATCCAGCACTTCTTCGAGCACTACAAGGATCTGGAACCGGGCAAGTGGGTCAAGATCCTGGGTTGGGAGGGCGTGGACGGCGCGCATCAGGAAATTCTCACGGGCATCGCCAATTTCGCCGCCAGTCAGGACCACGGCTGAGCCACGGTGCAGGCTGCAGGGCCTGTCCAGTCGGCTGAAGCTCAGCCTGCGGCAGCCTTGAACGGGCTGTGCTCGCGCAGCTCATCGACATAGGCCGCCACGCCCTGACCTTCACGCTGCAGAAAGTCATCGACCGCGCGTGAGAATTCGGGGTGGGCCAGCCAATGGGCGGAATGGGTGGTCACCGGCAAAAGACCGCGTGCCATCTTGTGCTCGCCTTGAGCACCGCCCTCGAAGCGCCTGAAGCCATTGGCCATGCACCATTGCAAAGGCTGGTAGTAGCAGGCTTCGAAGTGCAGGCACGGCAGGTATTCGGTCGCGCCCCAGTAGCGGCCCCAGGCCTGGCCGCTGGCGTTGTCGATCGCCAGCAGCGAAGCGCCGATGGGCGTCTCGCCCCGGCGCGCCACGAACATCAGCCAATGCTCGGGCATGGTCTGCGCCATGGCCTCGAAGAACGCAGCTTTCAGATAGGGCTTGGCCTGATGGGCGTGGTAAGTCAGCAGGTAGCACTGGTGAAAAAAGGCCCACAGTTCGGCGCTGATTTCCTCTCCGCGATGCGCCGTGAAGCGCACACCGGCGTCTGCCACGCGGCGCCGCTCTTGCTGAATCTTCTTGCGCTTGTCGCGCTGCAGACTGGCCATGAACGCAGCAAAGTCCGGCCAGGGTGAGGCTTCGCGCTGTTGCCAATGGAATTGCACGGCCCGGCGAAGCAGCCACCCTTGGCCGGCCACCGCTGCACCTTCGGTCGGGCCGTGGAACAGCAGGTGGGCCGAAGAGGCCTGGCTGCGCTGGGCAAGCAGGCGCACCGCAGTCAGCAAGGCCTCGCGCGCCTGATCGTCCGCCGCCAGCAGGCGGCTGCCCGGTACCGGTGTGAACGGCACGGCCAGCAGCAGTTTGGGGTAATAGGCCATGCCATGGCGCTGATAGGCGTCGGCCCAGGCCCAGTCAAAAACGTATTCGCCATAGGAATGGCTCTTCAGGTAGACCGGTGCGGCGGCCACCAACTCAGCGTCGCGATGCACGCTGATGAAGCAGGGCTGCCAACCGGTGGCGGCCACCGCGCTGCCCGAGTTGTGCAGCGCTGCAAGGTAGGCAAGGCGCATGAACGGCGTGGGTTGCGGCTGTCGGGCCAGCAAGCTGTCCCATTGCCTGGCGTCCAGCAGGTTCGGGTCGTCATGGACCTGGATCTGCCATGGAGCAGCGATCGTCGCAGCGGTCTCGCAGAGGGGGTGATTCAATCTGGCTGTACTCCTGTGGTCTGCACCGTGGCGCGGCCACCTCGAGTCGTCATGCTTGTCTTGGCGGCGGGGCCGCCAGCGCCATTGTCCCAGCAGCCTGCGCCAGCGGCGTCAGCGCGGCAAGAGCTGGGCCGCCGGCGTTCCATGCTTAAATTGACTTCAATTGTTTGAACCTTCGGAGCTCGCCATGAAACAGATCACCGCCATCATCAAACCCTTCAAGCTTGAGGAAGTGCGCGAAGCGCTGGCGGATGTGGGCGTGTCTGGCCTGACGGTGACGGAAGTCAAGGGTTTCGGGCGCCAGAAGGGCCATACCGAGCTGTACCGTGGCGCCGAATACGTGGTTGACTTCCTGCCCAAGGTCAAGGTCGAGGTGGTCGTCAAGGACAGCGATGTCGACCGCTGCGTGGAAGCCGTGGTGGCTGCGGCCAAGACCGGCAAGATCGGTGACGGCAAGATTTTCGTCACCGCCGTTGATCAGGTGGTGCGCATTCGCACCGGTGAGACCGACGAATCGGCAGTCTGACCCCCACAGGGGCTGGCAGCTGGTTGCGTGTAGGCTGGCGTTGGATCAGATCAGGCCGAAGTGGTCGTCGCTCAGGTCACCGGCCTGGGCGGCCATCAGGTCGAGCAGGGTGTCGGCGTCTTCGGCCAGGCTCAACATCGCCATCTGGACATCGTCCATGAAACCGGCGTCGACCGCGTTGCGCAAGAATCCCAGCAGCGGCGACCAGTAGCCCTGGGTGTCCAGCAGTCCCATGGGGCGGTCGTGGTAGCCCAGGTGACGCCAGGTCCAGACCTCGAAGAGTTCTTCGAAAGTGCCGATGCCGCCTGGCATGGCGATGAAGCCGTGCGATCGCTCGGCCATCAGCTGCTTGCGCTGGTGCATGGTGTCGACCACATGCAACTCGTGCAGCCCGCCATGGCCCACCTCAAGCTGCATCAGCGATTTTGGGATCACGCCCACCACCCGGCCGCCTGCGGCCAGCGTGGCATCGGCCACCGCACCCATCAGCCCGGCGCGGCCGCCGCCATAGACCAGTTGCCAGCCTCGGCGTCCGATCGCCGTTCCCAGCGACTGCGCCAGCGCCATGTAGGCCGGGTGCTGGCCAGGGCGTGAGCCGCAGTAGACCGCGACGCTCATGCGAAGTGGGCGATCAGGCGTGGCGCAGGTGGTGTCGGGAAGGGTCGTGGCCATCAGGGGAATCATCCGGCCGGCCAGAAGCGCTGCACCAGGGCAGCGGCCCATACGCCGGCACAAAGCAACAAGGACAGCAGGACGGCTGCGCTGCCGTAGTCCTTGGCGCGCTTGGCCAGCGGGTGCAATTCGAAAGATATGCGGTCGATGGCGGCCTCGACGGCAGAGTTCAGCAGTTCGACCACGAGCACGGCAATCACCGTACCGGCCAGCAGGGCGACCTGGACCCAGTCACGACCCAGCCACCAGGCCAGCGGCAGCATCGGTGTGGCCAGGATCAGTTCCTGGCGAAAGGCGCTTTCATGCCTTGCTGCGGCGACCATCCCTTGCAGCGAATAACCCCAGGCATGGCGCAACCTGTCCAAGCCCTGGCGGCCTTTGTGGGAATTGCTCATCGCCTTGACCTGGCCTCCAGCTCGGCAGATTGCGCCGCTCGGCGTGATGCTTTTTGGTCAGCGGTGGGCTGAGCGGGCTGCCAGTGCACCAGCCGGGTGCCGCACAGCACGTCGTGCCAGAACTGGCGGTCGGGGCGGAGAAGGGCCAGTGCGGCATAGCTCAGCACGCCGACCAGCAGCGCGCCGGAAAGTTGCCAGCCGCCTTGAAGGCCAGCGAGCTGGCTGGCCACCAATGCGGGTAGAAACCACATCCATGCCAGCAGGTAGCGCGCCACCGCGCGGGCTTGGCTCACCTGGCCGCCACGGCTGTCGACCAGCCGCAGATGCCACGCCCTCATCGCCACGGTCTGACCGCCACGCGACCAGAACCATGAAAAGTAGATCAATAGAACCAGAAACAGGAAGGCCTGCAGGCCATGTTTGCCCTGCAAGGCGTGTCGCTGCTGGGTCAGGCCTGAATAGAGCAGGCCACTGACCATCAGGACGCCGAACAACAGCACCCCCTCGTAGCAGAAAGCGGCCAGGCGCCGGACGATGCCGGGCGCGGTGGCGTTCGATATGGCCACCACGTCGGCGCCGGTCATGTCGGTCCCTGACAGGTGTGCTGATCGGCCCCAGCCTTCAAGGTGAACCGGTCGACGATGCCGCTTTGGCCGCCTGCGGGCCGCTGCGAGGCAGCAGGGTGCTGCTGTCGACCTGGCCAGGCTGGGCAGAGATGACGGGCTGGCCAAGTCGTTGTTCTGGTCGAGACTGCGGCGTCTTGGTCATCAACGTGGTGGTGGCGCCGGGCTTGGCCTGCACCACTGTGGGCGAAATTGGTTTGACCAGCCTCGACGCTGGGTTGCCGGCGGCCGACGCTGGCATCGCCGACACCTTGGCGGTGGAGCCATCAGCCCGTGGCACGTTGGCCAATGCCTTGCGCTGTTCGGCTGAGAGCGCCTGGTAGGTCTGCCAGTGCTCCTGTTTTTCCTGGGCTGTGAACTGCTTGCTCTCCTGGAAATTCAACCTGGCGCGGCCGCGCTGGGCAGGAGACATGCGCGCCCACTCGGTCATGCGCTGTTGCACGCGCAGCTGCTCTTCGGGCGGCAACTTGTGAAAGTGCTGTGCCAGTTCAAGCCATTTGGTCTTGCGCGGCTCCTCGATACCGGGCCAATCACGTTCCAGCGGCGCCAAGGCCAGGCGTTGCCCCGGCGTGAGGCTGGTCCAGCTGGGGCCCGAGGCCGTGGACACAGGGGACGGTGCTTGACTGGCTGCAGGCTTGACCTGTGCGGTACCGGGCCCGGCAAGCGACCAGCCAAACGTGGCAATGCCACAGGCCAGAACCAGCCGTCCGCCAAGGCGTGCCATTTCGCGCAGGGTGGCCCTGGTGGGAACTGCCACGGTCAAGGCGCGATTGTGCGTCGCAGGTACTCCGAGAAGCCAGGGTCGCCGTAGGCGTCAGGCGGCAACTCGTCGGCCAGCAGGGCACTGTCAATTTCCGCTGCGACCTGAATCTGCTCCTTCTGGTGGTGATGTTGGATCAACACCAGGCCAGCCAGCAGCACCAGCAGCGGAAAGGCCGAGGCCATGCGCAACCAAACCGGCGGCGGGCCGCCCATGAGCGTGGCCTGTTGGCCCTGCAACTGCCAGGCCGGAGCCGCCTCGCGGGCTGGCGCCTGAACACGCTGTTGCTGACGGGCGACGTTCAGCGCTCGTTCGCGGCTGAAGCGAAGGCGCTCGGTGATGTCGGGCGCCAGCCCACCCGTGCCCAGGCTGAGATGGCTGGCCAGGCGAGACGCAACCTGACCCTCAAGGCCCTCTGCAGACAAATGCAGGGTCGAAGCCACTGCTTGGCGGTTCATGGTCATTTCTTTCACAGCGTGAATCCCTTGCTGCGCAGCGCCTTGGCCAGGGCATGGACAGCCCGGGAGCAATGCGTCTTGACGCTTCCTTCCGAGCAGCCCATGACCGAAGCGGTCTCGGCTACATCGAGCTCCTCCCAGTAACGCAGCAGGAAGGCTTCGCGTTGACGACCGGGCAACTCGGCGATCTCGGCCTCGATGTGACGCAAGGTCTGGGCCCGGGAAACGGTGTCGGCGGCGCTTTCTGCGCCCATCATGCCTTCGGCGGATTCAAGGCTTTCGAGCAGATCAAAGTCCTCGGACTGATCGTCGCCTTCGAAGTCCGACATATTTGTCATGACCGCGTTGCGCACCCGCCTGCGACGGAACCAGTCCATCGTGGCGTTCGACATGATGCGCTGGAACAGCAGCGGCAACTCGGCCGGTGGGCGGTCGGCGTATTTTTCAGCCAGGCGGATCATGGAATCCTGCACGATGTCCAGTGCAGCATCTTCGTCGCGAACGGCGTAGAAGCTGCGCTTGAAAGCGCGCTTCTCGACACTCTTGAGGAAATCCGACAGTTCTTTATCGCTCGCCAAGGCTGGATGGTCCCCCACCCTTCGGGCGGTTGGTATTCGCCGGAATTATGGCATTGGCGGCCTGGACGGCCCGGTTCGGCTGTTCTGCTGCGGAACTGATGTGATAATGCTGCGTCGCACAAAGCGAATCTGGCCTGAACCCGGCCCGTGACCCTCTGGGCCCATGGATCAGCGCCAACCCGTATCCGATGCCACTCCACAAGGGCGCGCGGAGGTGCACCGATGGTTTTTCGTCAGAGAAAATCACAAAGGTCTGATCATGGATATGTCCCCCTCCGAGCTCAAGCGCGCCGCATCGGCTGCTGCTGGCTCCAGCACCCCCAGCCCAGCTGCCACCCGGTCGGACCCCAATGGCTCCGAGATCCTGGTGCGCTGCCTTCAGGCCGAAGGTGTCAAGTACATGTGGGGCTACCCCGGTGGCGCCGTGCTCTACATCTACGACGCGCTGTACAAGCAAGAAACCATTCAGCATGTGCTGGTGCGTCATGAGCAGGCCGCCGTGCACGCGGCCGACGGCTATGCACGCGCTACCGGCGAGGTAGGCGTGGCCCTGGTCACCAGCGGCCCGGGCGTGACCAACGCCATCACCGGCATCGCCACCGCCTATATGGATTCGATCCCGATGGTGATCATCACAGGCCAGGTGCCCACGCCGGCGATCGGTCTGGACGCCTTCCAGGAATGCGATACGGTGGGTATCACCCGGCCCATCGTCAAGCACAACTTTCTGGTCAAGGACGTGGCCGACCTCGCTTTGACGATGAAGAAGGCCTTCCACATCGCCCGCACCGGCCGGCCCGGACCGGTGGTGGTGGACGTGCCCAAGGATGTGTCGCTCAAGACTTGTGCGTTCAGCTACCCCGAGTCGGTGCAGATGCGTTCCTACAACCCCGTCAAGAAGGGGCACGGGGGCCAGATTCGCAAGGCCATGCAGCTGCTGTTGTCGGCCAGGCGCCCTTACATCTATGCCGGTGGCGGTGTGATCCTGGGCAATGCTGCTGCCGAGCTTCGCGAGTTGGCCGATCTGTTGGGTTTTCCCTGCACCAACACCTTGATGGGCCTGGGCGCCACCGCCGCGTCCGACCCCAAGTTCCTGGGCATGCTGGGCATGCATGGCACCTACGAGGCCAACATGACCATGCAGCACTGCGACGTGCTGCTGGCCGTGGGCGCGCGCTTCGACGACCGGGTCATAGGCAACCCCAAGCACTTTGCGTCGGTCGAGCGCAAGATCATCCACATCGACATCGACCCGTCGTCGATCTCGAAACGGGTCAAGGTCGACATTCCGATCGTGGGCGACACGCGTGACGTGTTGCAGGACATGATTGCCCATGTCAAAGAAACCGCTCAGCGGCCCGAGCCTCAGGCCCTAGCCAACTGGTGGGGCCAGATCAACGAGTGGCGCAAGCGTGAGTGCCTGAACTACAAGCGTGGCGACGGCGACGTCATCAAGCCGCAGCATGTGATCGAGACGCTGTGCGAGTTGACCCGCGACGTCGATACCTACATCACCAGCGATGTCGGCCAGCACCAGATGTGGGCGGCGCAGTACTACCGCTTCGAACAGCCCCGTCGCTGGATCAATTCTGGCGGCCTGGGCACCATGGGCGTGGGCCTGCCCTATGCGATGGGCATCAAGCTGGCCAAGCCCGAGTCCGAGGTCGTCTGCATCACCGGCGAAGGCTCGATCCAGATGTGCATCCAGGAGCTGTCGACCTGCCAGCAGTACAACACGCCGGTGAAGATCGTCTCGCTGAACAACCGCTATTTGGGCATGGTGCGGCAGTGGCAGGAGCTTGACTACGAGGGCCGCTATTCGCACAGCTACATGGACGCGCTGCCCGACTTCGTCAAACTGGCCGAGGCCTATGGTCATGTGGGCATCAAGATCGAGAAGCCATCTGAGGTCGAGCCGGCATTGAAGGAAATGCTGCGCCTGAA
>JANOWE010000125.1:0-28965 GCA_031417735.1 Betaproteobacteria bacterium | reverse complement strand
GGATCAGGCTCGTGGCGCAGGAAGAGTCGGCCCTGCTGCTGCCCGGCACGCAGAAATCCGCTGTCCCAGAAGCCGATCCGCTGCTTGTTCAAGGGGGCCTGCAACTGCAGCGGCTGGCCCGGCAGGGCCAGCATGCGCCCGTTCTGGATCTGGCCGTCCAGTTCCAGTCGCCAGCTGAACTGGTAGGGCACAGGGTCCAGGTTGCGCAGCGTGATCTTCACGTCATCACCGCGCTGCACCGTCAACGCGATCTTTTCCGGCGTGGGCCCTTCGGCCACGAGGCGGAAGTCGAAGCTCTTGCGCACCGCCTTCAGCTGGGCCAGCGCGTGGTCGCCGTCGCTCAGCCTGGCCGTCATCACGCCTGGCTGGGTCAGCCCCGTGGCCTCGATCTTGACGGCCACGCAGGCCAGTGGCGCCAGCGCTTGCGCACCCCGGATGATCGGCTGTTGTGCCATGTCAGCAGCGCTGAGTGAGACCGTGCCCAGCATGTAGGGCTCGTGGCCCGGCGGCGCGGCGCTGAAGTCCGACACGCGCAACACGGGCAACAGCGCCTCTGCGCTATGGTTGCACAACTGCAGCAGGCCCGAGGCCGTGCCGTCGGGCTCGGCGACCAGCAGCGGGTTGCGCTGCAGGCACAGGCTGCAGGTGGGTGGCGGCGTGGTGCGGGTGCAGAAGCTGCAGGCCGGTGCCGATGCGGAGGCCGCCGAGGGCAGGGTCTCGGGCGGCGCGTTCCGTCCAAGGCAGCCCACGGTAGACAGCACCAGAGCGGACAGGCACAGCGCGCCGATGCCGGTTGACAAGCGATGCATGGGCACTTTTCTACTCCTGCCTGGGCCCCGGTGGGGCCCCTGCCGCGACGCTAGGGCGCATGGCCCGGTCCGGCCATCCCCTGGTTCACAGTTTTCGGCCTGGGCCTGGCGTGCGCGCGGCTGCAGACCGGCTGCCGCCGCGCGCCGCGTTGGCGCTTGGGGCCACCGGCAGCGCCGTCTGCGCCTTGACCTCCTTGAGCACGATGCTCGACCGCACATGGGTCACGCCCGGCAGCTTGAAGATGGTGTCGTGCAGGAAGCGCTCGTAGACCTTGATGTCGGCCACCAGCACGGTCATGATGTAGTCGCTCTGGCCGGTGGTGGACAGACAGCGCACGATCTGCGGGCTGATGGCCACGGCCTGCTCAAAGCGCTGCACCAGGTCTTCACTGTGCTGGCTGAGGTTGACCTCGACGACCACGGCCAGCTTCAGGCCGATCTTTGCACGGTCCACCAGCGCGGTGTAGCCGGTGATCACGCCCAGCGACTCCATCTCCTTGATGCGCTTCCAGCAGGGTGTGGCGGACAGGCCCACGGCTTCGGAGATCTGCTGCACCGTCAACCTGGCGTCACGCTGCAGTTCGGCCAGGATCAGCTGACTGTGGTGGTCAAGAAGAATGGTTTCATCGTACATGGCGGCAATCGAGAACAAGATTCTGATTCTCGGCGGAATCACCCGTGTAGAGAAGATGAATAATCTTCCGTAGAGGAACAAAAATGTTTCCGATGACGACCAGCCAACTCGCCACTCCGACGGCTGATGCCCAGACCATCCGCCGCCCCGACTACCAGTTGTCCGACGGCCTGTGGGCCGAGCATGGCGCGGTGTTCCTCACCGGCACCCAGTCGCTGGTGCGGCTGCTGGTGATGCAGGCCAGGCGTGATGCGCAGCGCGGCCTGGCCACGCAGGGTTTCATCAGCGGCTACCGGGGCTCACCGCTGGGCATGGTCGACCAGGCGGTGTGGAAGGCCGGCCGGCGTTTCACAGAAACCGGCATCCGCTTTGTGCCGGCCATCAACGAGGAGCTGGCCGCGACCCAGGTGCTGGGCACGCAGCGCGTGGAAAGTGACCCCGAACGCACCGTGGCCGGCGTGTTCGCGCTCTGGTACGGCAAGGGCCCGGGTGTGGACCGCGCGGGCGACGCCATCAAGCATGGCAACGCCTATGGCTCCTCGCCGACCGGCGGGGTGCTGGTGGTGGCGGGAGACGACCATGGCTGCGTCTCGTCGTCGATGCCCCACCAGAGCGACCAGGCCTTCCAGAGCTGGCAGATGCCCGTGCTGTCGCCGGCCAGCATTGCCGAGCAGCTGGAGTTCGGCCTCTATGGCTTCGAGCTCTCGCGTTTCTCGGGCAACTGGGTCGGCTTCACAGCGCTGTCAGAGGTGGTGGAAAGCGGCGCCACGGTCGATCTGGACCTGATCCAGCAGCAGGTGGCGCAATGGGCCAGCGCCGACGAGGTGCGGGCACGAACCGGCCACCAGGCACCCGACGACGGCCTGCACTACCGCTGGCCCGACCTGCCGTCGCTGCGCATCGAGACCCGGCTCGCCGACAAGCTGGCGGCGGTGGCCGCGTTCTCGCGCGTCAACAGCATCGACAAGCAGGTCATCACCAGCGCCCATGCCACGGTGGGCATCGTCACCTGCGGCAAGGCGCACTTTGATGTGATGGAGGTGCTGCGCCGGCTGGAGATCACGCCCGACATGCTGGCCGAGGTGGGCGTGCGGCTGTACAAGCTGGGCCTGAGTTTTCCGATCGAGACCAGCCGCGTCACGGCCTTTGCCCAGGGATTGAGCGAGCTACTGGTCATCGAGGAAAAGGGCGCGGTGGTGGAAACCCAGCTGCGCGGCTTTTTCTACAACGCGCCGGCCGACGCGCGACCGGTGATCGTGGGCAAGAAGGACGGCCAAGGCCAGCCCCTGGTCTCGGCCGTGGGTGAACTGCGGCCGTCGCGGCTGATCGAGTTGGTGGCGCACTGGATCGCCCGCCATTTCCCCGGCAACACGGTCATTGGCGACCATTTGCAGCATGTGCGCGATTTCACCCCACCCGAACTGCTGGCCAATGACAGTGACAGCGTCAAGCGCCTGCCCTACTTCTGCGCCGGCTGCCCGCACAACACCAGCACCAAGGTGCCCGCCGGGTCCACCGCGCGGGCCGGCATCGGCTGCCACTTCATGGCCAACTGGATGGACCGCGACACGGCAGGCCTGATCCAGATGGGCGGCGAGGGCGTGGACTGGGTCTCGCACGCCATGTTCACCAAGACGCCGCATGTGTTCCAGAACCTGGGCGACGGCACCTACTACCACTCGGGCTATCTGGCCATCCGCCAGGCGGTGGCGGCCAAGGCCACGCTGACCTACAAGATTCTGTACAACGACGCGGTGGCGATGACCGGTGGCCAGCCGGTGGACGGCATCATCAGCGTGGACGCCATCGCACGCCAGGTCGAGAGTGAAGGCGTCAAGCAGGTGGTGGTGGTCAGCGATGACATCGGCAAGTACGCCGCCATCAAGGCCAGGTTTCCCGCTGGCACCGAGTTCCATGACCGGGCCGAACTCGACGCCGTGCAACGCCGCTTGCGCGAGGTGCCTGGCGTGACCGTGCTGATCTACGAGCAGACCTGCGCCGCCGAGAAGCGCCGCCGCCGCAAGAAGGGTGAACTGGCCGATCCGCCCAAGCGCCTGTTCATCAACGAGGCGGTGTGCGAGGGCTGTGGTGACTGCAGCGTGCAGAGCAACTGCGTGGCCGTGCTGCCGCATGAAACGCCGCTGGGCCGCAAGCGCAAGATCGACCAGACCAGCTGCAACAAGGACTATTCCTGCGCCAAGGGCTTCTGCCCCAGCTTCGTGGGCGTGAGCGGCGGCCAGCTGCGCAAGAAAAGCGGCGCCTTGGTCGGTGACCCGCAGGGCTTCTTGGCCCGGGTGGCTACGCTGCCGCTGCCCGCGCCCCCGGTCTGGACCGGGCCCTACGATCTGCTGGTCACCGGCGTGGGCGGCACGGGCATCGTCACCGTCGGTGCGGTGATCGCCATGGCCGCACACCTGGAGGGCAAGAGCGCCAGCGTGCTCGATTTCATGGGCTTTGCGCAAAAGGGCGGCTCGGTGCTGAGCTTTGTGCGCCTGGCCGATCTGCCGTCAAGGCTGAACCAGGTGCGCATCGACACCCAGCAGGCCGACGCCGTGCTGGCCTGCGACGTGGTGGTGGGCGCGTCGCCTGAAGCGCTGCAGACCGTTCGCCATGGCCGCACCCGGGTGCTGGCCAACCTGCATGAAGTGCCGGTGGCCGAGGCGCTGCGCAACCCCGACGCCAGCCTGAAGGTGGACCTGCTGGTTGAGAAGATGCGCTTTGTGGCGGGCGTTGACCAGGTCGAGACCTTCGATGCCCAGACCCTGGCTGAGGACTTTCTGGGCGACACCATCACCGCCAATGTGCTGGCCATGGGCTATGCCTGGCAGCGTGGCCTGGTGCCGTTGAGCCTGGCCGCGATGCAGCATGCGCTGCGGCTGAACAATGTGGCGGTGCAGGCCAATCTGCTGGCCTTTGCGCTGGGCCGGCTGGCCGCGGGTGACCCGGCCGCGCTGCCGGTGCTGCTGGGCGGTGCCGCTGCGCCAGCGCAAGATGAGTCGCTGCAGGCCCTGGTCGCCCGTGGCGTGGGCCATCTCACGGCCTATCAGGATGCCGCTTACGCGAGGCACTATGAAAATCTGGTCGACAGGGCTGCCAGGGCCGAGGCCAGCGTGCTTCCCGGTTCAACCGTGCTGGCCAGCGCCGTGGCCCGCAGTGCGCTCAAGCTGATGGCCTACAAGGACGAGTACGAGGTGGCCCGGCTCTACACCGACGGCGCTTTTCAGACCGCGCTGCGGGCCCAGTTTGAAGGCGAGCTGCAACTTGAATTCCACATGGCGCCGCCGCTGCTGGCCCGCCCGAAGAACGGCCAGCCACCGAGAAAGATCAGGCTGGGGCCCTGGCTCGTGCACGCCTTGCGCTGGCTGGCCAGGGGCAAGCGCCTGCGGGGCGGTGCGCTGGACATTTTTGGCCGAACTGAAGAGCGCCGACTGGAGCGTGCCCTGGTCGGCCAGTTCGAAGCCCGGATCGACGAACTGTTGCAGGGCCTGAGTGCCCACACGCTGGCCCTGGCCACACAGATTGCCGCCGTGCCGCTGGCCATGCGCGGTTATGGCCATGTCAAGCTGGCCAATGTGGCGCTGGCCCGGGCACGTGAGGCCGAGTTGCTGCACCGCTTCAACCCGGCCCGTCACGCCAAACCGGCCAGCGGCCAAGCGCAGGCCGGGCAGATTCGCGGCATTGCGGTGGTGGCGGGCTGAAAGTGCCGCCCTTGGCACTCAGCCCACCCGCGATCAACCCGCCAGCGCCAACGGCACCCGCTCGGCCAGAAAATCGTAGACCGCGCGGATGCGCGCGCTGCTGTGCACCTCGCGGTGCACCGTCAGCCAGATCGGAAAGCGCGGCAAGGGCAGCATGGGCAGCAGGGCGCTGACCTGGGGGTCGCCGCGCTGCACAAAGTCGGCAATGAAGCCCACACCCAGGCCGGCGCGCACGGCGGCCCATTGCACGATCAGGTCGTCGCTGCGCAGGCCGTAGCGCAACTGGTCGGCCGGCAGGCCCAGGGCCAGCATGCCTTTGCCGATCTCGTCCTGGTTGTCGCCGCCGACCAGGTCATGGCCGGCCAGGTCTTGCAGGCGCAGCGGAACACCACGGCGGCGCAGGTAGTCGGCATGGGCACAGGCCACGATGCTGATCTGGCCGATGCGCCGCATCGACAGCGAGGCCTGCTCGGGCCGCAGCATGCGCAGCGCGATGTCGGCCTCGCGCCGCAGCAGGTTGCTCACCGCATTGCTGGCCACTAGGCTGACCTCGATGCGCGGCAGCAGTTCGCGCATCTGCGCCAGCAAGGGTGGCAGCAGCCAGCAGGCCACCGGCTGGCTGGCGGTGATGCGCACAGGGCCCTGCTGCTCGACCTCGCTGCCCTGGGCCAGGCGAATCAGCCGCGCCGCGCCGCCTTCCATCTGGCGCGCGGCCTCGACCAGGGCCAGCGCCTGCGGCGTGGCCACCAGGCCACGGCCGCTGCGCTCGAACAAGACCAAGCCCAACTGCGCCTCCAACTCGGCGATGTGCCGGCCCAGCGTGGGCTGGCTGGCGCCAATGGCACGGGCCGCGCCCAGCAGACTGCCCCGTTCAACCGCCGCCAGGAACGATCGAATCAGGGTCCAGTTGAGGGCATTGGTATTCATATTCGAATAGCTGGTGTGGGCGTTTGTGGATTGTGTAGCCAACATGGCCTGCTCACAATGGATGCCATGAACACACACCAAAGCTTGAACAGACGCCAGCTTCTGCGGGTCATCGGCGGCGCAGCGGTGGCCGCCGCCACCGCCGGCAGCGCGGGCTGCTCGGCCAACCTGCCGGCCCAGGCCCTGGTCGCCTGGCAGGGCCCCGGCGCCGAGACCGACCTGCGTCGCTGGCTGCTGGCCCATGCCATCCTGGCGCCCAACGCGCACAACCTGCAGGCCTGGCTGGTCGACCTGCGTGAACCGGACGTGATCACGCTGCGCATCGACCTGCAGCGGCTGTTGCCACAGACCGACCCGCTGTCGCGCCAGTCGGTCATCAGCCAGGGCGGCTTTCTGGAACTGCTGGTGCTGGCGGCGCGGCAGCGAGGCTTTCGGGCCGAGATCAGCGCGTTTCCCGAGCGTGCATTCGGGCCCGATGGCCCTGATGCCCGGCCGGTGGCCAGGGTGCAGCTGCTGGCCGATGCCAGCCTGGCGCCTGACCCGCTGTTTGCGCAGATCTTCAACCGGCATACCAACAGGGCCGACTATTCGCCGCAGCCACCGGATGCGTTGGCACTGGCGACGATGCGAGCCAGCGTGGCCGGCCTGCCGGTGCAGATCGGTTTCACCGAGCCGGACCAGGTCGAGCTGCTACAGGCCCAACGCCAGATCGCGATGGCGGCCTGGCGCACCGAACTGGTCACGCCACGCACGCTGCTGGAGTCGTACAAGGTGCTGCGCATCGGCCCCGACGAGATCAGCCGACACCGCGACGGCCTGAGCCTGAATGATCCCCTGGTGCGGGCGCTGACGGCGCTGGGCCTGTTCGACCGCAGCCAGCCCTCTGACCCCGAGAGCAGCGCGCTCAAAGGCCAGATCGACCGTTTCAACCAGAGCATCGTGGCCACGCCAGCGTTTTGCTGGCTGACCACGGCCGACAACCAGCGCGGCACCCAGCTCGCTGCCGGAAGGGCCTGGGTGCGGGCGCAGCTGGCCGCCACCGCACAGGGCTTGTCCATGCACCCGCTGTCGCAGGCGCTGCAGGAATACCCCGAGCAAGCGCCGCACCATGCGGCGATCCATGGGCTGCTGGGTGCCACGCCGGCGCCTCGGACGGTGCAGATGTGGGCCCGGCTGGGCCAGGGGCCGAAGATCCAGCCCTCGCCGCGGCGTGGGGTTGATGCACATCTGCAAGCCGGCTGAGGCTGCTGCTTCAGGCCTGGCCGGGCAGCTGCACATTGAATCGGGCGCCCTGGCCGGGTGTGGATTCGGCCCAGACCTCGCCGCCCAGGCGCTCGACCGCCCTTCGCACGATGCTCAGACCGATGCCATGGCCCTCATAGGCCTGGCCGTGCAGGCGGTTGAAGGGCTTGAAGATCGAGGTGGCGGTTTCGGCGTCGAAGCCGATGCCGTTGTCATGCACAAACAGGCGCACGCCGCTGTCCTGCACCTGGGCGCCCACCTCGACCAGGCCGTCTTCGCCGCTGCGGGCGAACTTCACCGCATTGCCGATCAGGTTGGCCAGGATCGCGCGCAGCAGGTCGGGGTCGGTCTGCACCTGGGGCAGGGCATGCAGCACGAACCTGGGCATGGCAGCGGTGCCGGACTGGCGCAGTTGCTCGATGACTTCGCCGGCCAGCTGTGCCGGGTCTACAGACTGGCGCTGCAGGGTCACCTCGCCCACCCGGGCCAGTTCGAGCAAGGCCGCCACCAGCCGGCCCGAAGTCTCTGCCTGGTGGGCGATCAACGGCAGCGCACGCTCTGCCCGCGCCGGATCACCCCTTTCCATCGCCTGGCTGGCCAGGCGGGCCAGACCGGCAATGCCACCCAGCGGCCCGCGCAGGTCATGCGAGATGCTGCGGTTGAAGCTTTCCAGCCCGGCCACCATCTGTTGCAGGGCGCTGGTGCGGTCGGTGACCTGCCGTTCCAGCGACCGGTTCAATTCAGCCAGGCCACGCTCAGCGCTGTGGCGACGCGCGTTTTCGGCCTGCAGGCTGCGGCGGCGGCGCAGCACGCTGACCGAGGGCAGCGCCAAGCCGATCAGCATGGCTGGAAACACCGCCCAGTAGCGGATGGCCACCGGGTCGGCCCGGGTCACCACCAGCAGCAAGGCCAGGCCTGGCACGGTGAGCAGCGCGGCGCCGAGCAACACATAACCCGCGCCCGGCTCAAGGCGGGATGCCGCCATGACCTGCCAGGCCATGGCGCTGAAGGCCATCGCGGTGAGCAGGTGGATCCAGACCCTGGGCAGGCGGGCGTCGCTGAACATCACCCACAGCACCAGGCCGGCAAAGGCCGCCGACGGCAGCACGACGGCCAGCATGGCCCGCAGTCTTTGTGGCCTCGGCAGGTTCAGATAGGCCGCCAGCCCCGGGCCCATCGCGCCCATGGCCAGGCACATCAGCAGGTACCAGGGCGACGGGTTGAGTTCCGGCCCGACGGGCAGGTGCTGGTTGTTGGCCGCGACCCAGACCGCCAGGGCGCCCATGCTCAGCGCAAACCAGCCCATGCCGCGTTCCTGGTCGCGCCAGCGGATGACGCCGCAGGACAGGGCCGATATGGCCATCACGAAGGCGATGACATCGGTTCCGCTGTAGGGCTGTACGGCGTAGTCGAGAAGCGCGGAATCAGCCATGGCGCCAAGGTCTCCAGAGGGTCGACAGGACGCGTCGATTGTGGCCTGGGTTTCAGCCCAGCCAGGCCCTCAACTGGGCATAGACCCGGGCATCAGCCAGCAGGGCCATGTGGCCCAGGCCATGGCCGACCCAGGTTCGGCCGGGCTCAAAGTGCAGGCAGCGTGCCGGGTCGTCGTGCTGGCCCAGGGCGCTGGCCAGCGGCACCAGACCATCGCCCAGCAACTGGTTCTTCAGCGCCTGATGAGGCTCGCCCAGTTGCCCGGCCACGGCGTAGCAGCGCGGCTGCTGAGGCAGGGGCAGGTGGCGCGGCAGCGTGTTGCTGCGGGCAAAGCGGTCGCTGGCAGCGGCGGCGTCTGTGGCTTCTTCCGACGGCAGCACCGCACCATGGCGCAGGTCGGTGATACCGGCACTGCGCAGGCCGGCCAACTGCCCAATCGGCGCCGCGTAGGGCGTGGCACCCAGCAGCAGATGCAGCCATTGGCCGACGCGCTCCAGCGGCGCGCCCTGGTGCGGCGTGCCCAGAAACACCAGGTCGTCGACCATGCCGGGCCAGCGCTGGCCCAGTGCCTGGCCCTGGGCCAGGGCGCTGCGGGCAACCAGTCCGCCCATGCTGTGGCACAGCAGCAGCACGCGGCCCAGCGCTTCCTTGCGCTGGCCCAGCAGGCGCTCAAGCTGCTGCGCCAGTGCCAGGCCATTGGCGGCGATGTGCAGGCCGCTGTTGTAGCGCAGTCCCAACGTCGTGTAGCCGGCGTCCCTGGCCAGGGCTTGGCCATGGTCATGGCCGTTGTGCTGCCATTGCAGATGGTTCATGCACAGGCCGTGGATCTGCAGCAGCAGTGGGCCACTTGCTGGCACAAGGTCAACGCCCAGCGGCGCAGTGGTGATCAGTGCCTGCTGACCACGGTAGAAGCCCATGGTGGTGGCCAAGGGGTTGGCATTGGTGGCCAGACGGTCGCCCAGCACACCGTTCAAGGCTGACAACAGGGCTTCGCGTTCGGGGCTGGTGGTGGCGCCGGGTGCGGCCAGGGTCGGGCCCAGCATCGGTTCGAGCAGGGCCAGCATGCCGTCCACGCTGCCACCCACCAGTCGGGTCACGCCGCGTACGCTGCGGTACACCAGCCCGGTGATGCCCCGGGTGCGGCCAGGCGCCGCGCCGGGCGGCAGACCGGGCAGGCGGCCGATGCGCTCATGCATCGCCTCGACCAGATCGGCCAGGCCCTGTGTGGCATCGGTGGCCAGGCGAGCCGCACCCCGCAGGTCAGTGGCCTTGACATGGGTCTTGCGCGTCACCATGACGCGGCCTGCAGCGTGTTGAAGCTCAGTGTCGGGTCGCTGCGAGGGAGCGTGATGGGGCTCATGGCACGCAGTATGGGCTTTGCGCCAGGTTAACCATGAGCGCCTGACCGAGCCAGGCGCGCGGCTTGGGCGATGATGTGCACCATTGCCTGAGCCGAGATTGAACATGCCGACCAGTTTCAAGTTTCCCGCCCGCCCGCTTGCCATGGCGTCGCTGTTCACTGGTTTGCTGCTCACCGGTTGCGTTGCGCTGGCGCCCAGCCTGCCCAAGCCCGGCCAGGACGAGGCGGCGGTGCGCAGCCTGATGGGCGAGCCCACCGGCCGCTACGCCCTGCCCACGGGCGGCCAGCGCCTGGAATACGCCAAGGGACCCGAAGGCCGCCAGACCTACATGGTGGACCTGGACGCCGCAGGCAAAGTCACCGACGCGCAACAGGTGCTGAACGAACGCCGTTTTGCCCAGGTCGTCAATGGCATGGACCGGGAGGAGCTGTTGCGCTTGATCGGTCGACCGGGCAAGCGCATGGGCGAGTTCCAGAACCGCGAGACCTGGTACTGGCAGTACCCCACCTACGACTGCCTGCGCTTTGCCGTCACGCTGTCGCCCCTGGGCAAGGTGGTCCATGGCGGCGCTTACCTGCCTGACCCGCGCTGCGATGTCTCGCATTAGGCCCGAGGCTGTGGCCAGCGCCGGCCCCGTGATGTACGGCATCAAGAACTGCGACACCGTCAAACGCGCCAGGGCATGGTTCACCGAACAGGGCGCAGAACTGCGCTTCCACGACTTCAAGGCCTCCGGCGTCCCCGCCGACCGGCTGCAGTCCTGGCTGGCCAGCGCCGGCCTTGAGCGCCTGCTCAACCGCCAGGGCACGACCTGGCGCAGGCTGCCCGATGCGCAGCGTGACGCGGTGCTGGACGATGCCAGTGCCGTCGCGCTGATGCAGGCCGAGCCCAGCGTCATCAGGCGTCCGGTGGTGGAATGGCCAGACGGCGCCATCACCGTGGGCTTGGACGACCAGGACTTTGCGCGACGGATTTGACCCTCTGATCAGCCGCCCACCGGAGACCCCGCCATGGCCATGAGTTTTGCCCGCAGCTGGACCGACGAAGACCTTGACCGCTGGCGCGACACCGTGGTGCGCTTTGTCGACGACGAACTGGTGCCCGGCGACGAAGCTGCGCGCAAGCGTGGCCATGTCGGTCATGAGATATGGCGTCGCGCCGGCGCGCTGGGCCTGCTGTGCACCGACATTCCTGAAGCCTGGGGCGGCGGCGGCGGCGACTTCCGCCATGAGGCGGTGCTGGGCGAAGAATGCGCGCGCCGTGCGCTCAGCGGTTGGGGCCGGTCGGTGCATTCCATCGTTGCGCACTACTTTCTGAACCATGGCACCGAAGCGCAGAAACAGCGTTACCTGCCCCGGCTGGCCCGAGGCGAGATCGTCGGCGCCATCGCCATGACCGAGCCCGGCGCCGGCAGTGACCTGCAAGGCATCCGCACCCGTGCGGTCAAGCAAGCTGAAGGGGAGGGCGGCCATTACCTGATCAATGGCAGCAAGACCTTCATCACCAATGGCTTTCTGGCCGAGGTGGTTCTGGTGGTGTGCAAGACCGACCCCAGCCAGCGCGCCAGCGGCACCTCGATCCTGATCGTCGACACGGTGGACTGCGAGGGTTTCCGCGTCGGCCGGGTGCTGGACAAGCTGGGCCTGAAGGCGCAGGACACCAGCGAGCTGTTCTTCGACAACGTGCGGGTGCCGGCGCCCAACCTGCTGGGTGGTGTCGAGGGTCAGGGCTTCTACCAGCTGATGGGCGACCTGCCCTACGAACGCATGATCATCGCGGTCAGCGCGGTGGCCACGATGGAAGGGGCGCTGGCCGCGACCCTGGCCTATGTCAACGAACGCCAGGCCTTCGGCAAGCCGATCGCGCAGTTTCAGAACACGCGCTTCAAACTGGCCGAGGTGGCCACCCAGGTGACGGTGGGCCGGGCCTTTGTCGACCGCTGCGTGCAGCAGCTGGTGGCCGGCACGCTCGACACCGCCACCGCGTCGATGGCCAAACTCTGGGCCAGCGAAACCCAGGGCCGGGTCATCGACGAATGCCTGCAACTTTTCGGCGGCTACGGCTTCATGAACGAGTACCTGATCACCCGCATGTATGCCGACGCGCGCGTGCAGCGGTTGTACGGCGGCACCAGCGAGATCATGAAGGAAGTGATCGCCCGCGCCCTCTGATCGGGCGGGCCGACAGCCGCTTGCTCAACGACTACGCCCGGCCAGTGGCCGGGCGCTTGAATCAAGGCTGTCGCCGCCGGGTTGGCAACCGGCGGTCGGGTCGCCTTACTTCTTCTTGTAGGCCGCCAGTGCACGCTCGGTGGCTTCGGTCTGCCACACATTGGTCGTCACATCGACCTTCTTGGCCTTGCCGGCTTCGAAGTCGACCTGCACCTCGTAGGTGTTGCCGGCCTTGACGATCTCGTATTCGACATAGTCCTTCTCGTTGTCGTTCATCGAGGTCACCTGGTAGCCCATCTTCTTCAGGGCGTCGGCGTAATAGCCCTTGGCCTGGCCCAGTTGCAGGCCCTTTTCCAGCATCTCCTTTTCGCCGCTCCAGGTTTTCATGTGAGCGCGGTCGCTGTACATGTCGTTGGCCGGCAGGTACTTGGCCGCAGCGGTCGTCTTGTTGCCGCGCAAGGCAGCTTTGGTCGCGTCGGTGCGCCACATGTTGGTGCTCACGTCGATCTTGGTCGCCTTGCCGCCGGCCAGGACGACTTGCAGCTCATAGCTGTTGCTGCCCTTGACGATCTCGTACTCGACATAGTCGGCCTTGTCGGCATTGACCGAGGTGATCATGTAGCCGGCGTCGGTCACGGCCTTGGTGTAGTAGGCCTTGTCCTGGCCCGGCTTGAGCATGGCTTCCAGGGCTTCTTTCTCGTTGCCCGACATTTTGGTCCGGGCGCGGTCGCTGTAGCCCATGTTGTCGTGGGTTGCGGTGCCGGTCGCGACCTTGTCATGCATGGCGGCGGTCTTTTGGTCCGCGGCCATGCTGGCCAACGGGGCGAGGAGGAAGGCGCCGACAACGGCGGTGCTGATCTGCTTGACGATGAAACGGGTGTTCATGAATGTGCTCCTGAGGCGGGTGGCGCCTGGAGCCGGCCAAGGCCGGCTGTGCGCCCGTGGTTGACAAGGGTCTTCGTCGTGGGCTGGGGGTGGTGGCGTCTGCCGTCCTTGCCCCTTGCCGCGACGTCGTGATCGGATGGTGCGACGGCGGGCAGGGTGCTGCGCATCGGCAGGCCAGCCGACCTGGTGTGGGAACTGTCTTACCAACAGGCTCGATGAGCGACACCGGCCGGCTCGCCTGCGCCTGACCGTCGGGCGTTCGCGTTGGTGACAGGGGCTGGTCTGTGCCCCTGCCAGAATGCTCCCCACCGGAGCGCAGGAGGCGGGCATGCAAGAGCGGGTGAACATCAGCATCGACGGGCAGGGCGTGGCCGAAGTCTGCCTGACGCGGGCCGACAAGATGAACGCACTGGATCAGCCGATGTTTGACGCGTTGGCTGCCGCCATCGATCGGCTCAAGACCGACACCGGGCTCAGGGTGGTGGTGCTGCACGGCCAGGGCAAGGCCTTTTGCGCCGGGCTGGACATGGGCCGCATG
Source organism: Betaproteobacteria bacterium (assembly GCA_031417735.1). GTDB lineage: Bacteria > Pseudomonadota > Gammaproteobacteria > Burkholderiales > Burkholderiaceae_C > Pseudaquabacterium. The sequence continues at coordinate 15,269 of JANOWE010000125.1, read as the reverse complement.
GCCAAGATCGGCGCCGGCGAGCCCGGCGGTGCCCGTGATCTGCGTGCGCGCAGCCATGGTCTGAGCAACTCGGCCCAGGTCATCGCGCTGGGCTGGCGCGAACTGCCGGTGCCGGTGATCGCGGCCGTGCAGGGCGTGGCCTTTGGCGGTGGTCTGCAACTGGCGCTGGGCGCCGACTTTCGGCTGATCGCGGCCGACGCTCGCATGAGCGTGATGGAAATCAAATGGGGTCTGGTTCCCGACATGGCCGGCATGGTGCTGATGCGCGGCCTGGTGCGCGACGACCACATGCGTGAGCTGACCTACAGCGGCCGGGTGGTCGACGCCGCCGAGGCCGTGCAACTGGGCCTGGCCAGCCGCGTGGTGGCCGACCCGTTGACCGAGGCGCGTGCCATGGCCCAGGCCATGGCCCAGCGCAGCCCGCATGCGCTGCGCGCGGCCAAGCGGCTGCTGAACCAGGCCAATGGCACCTTGGACGCTGGTGCCGCAGCCTTGCTGCAGGCCGAAAGCGACGAGCAGGTGGCGTTGATCGGCCAGGCGCAGCAGGTCGAGGCCGTACGCGCCAACCTGGAAAAGCGCGCGCCAGTGTTTGTGGACTGACGATGCCGGCCCGCTGTTTGGCGCCACCCGGACTGCCGCGCGACGACGCGCTGCACCAGCAGCTGGCGCAGCGTCTGGCGGCCTGGACTGAGCTGAGTCTTGAACTGAGCGGCCATCGCAGCGCGGCGGTGGCGCTGACGGTGGTGGACGAAGGCCATGGTGCCAACCTGGACGGCATGCCGCCCTTGGCGCAGTGGAGCAGCCATGCGGCCCTGCTGCTGACCCGCCGCCCGCTGACCATGCGCCAGCATGCCGGCCAGTGGGCCTTGCCCGGCGGCCGGGTTGACGACGGCGAAACCTTGGAACAGGCCGCGCTGCGTGAACTGGACGAAGAGGTCGGCCTGCGCCTGCCGCCCACCGCCGTGCTGGGCCGGCTGGACGCCTACATCAGCCGCTCGGGCTATGCCATCACGCCAATCGTGGTCTGGGCCGGCGCGGCGCGGCAGTTGCAGCCCAACCCGGACGAGGTGGCCAGCGTGCACCGCATCAGCCTGGCCGAATTCCTGCGCCCCGACGCGCCGATCCTGGAGCCGGTGGCGGGCAGCCTCCACCCGGTGCTGAAAATGCCGGTGGGCGGGCAGTGGATCGCCGCACCCACCGCAGCGATGATCTACCAGTTCTGCGAGGTCTGTCTGCGCGGCCGCGCCACGCGAGTCGCTCACTTTGAACAGCCGCAGTTTGCCTGGCGCTGACCTGGCATTGGCGACGTCCGTCACCACAACCCCTGGAGAAACCAAACATGAAACTCGATGCCTCGATCAGTGCCGTCATCACCGGCGGCGCGTCCGGCCTGGGCGCGGCCACCGCGCGGCGACTGGCCGCCCAGGGCGTGAAAGTGGCGCTGTTCGACATGAATGCGGCGATCGGCGAAGCGCTGGCCAAGGAATTGGGCGGCGTGTTCTGCCAGGTCGACGTGACCAACGAGGCCCAGGTGGATGAGGGCTTTGCCAAGGCCCGCGCGGCCATCGGCCAGGAACGCATCCTGGTCAATTGCGCCGGCATTGGCGGCGCGGTGAAAACGGCAGGGCGGGACAAGGCCACTGGCCAGATCAAGACCTACCCGACGCTGAATTTCGAGCGCATCGTCCAGGTCAACCTGATCGGCAGCTTCCGCTGCCTGGCCAAGAGCGCCGGCGGCATGCTCACGCTCGATCCGCTGGAAGGCGGCGAACGCGGCGCCATCGTCAACACCGCCAGCGTGGCGGCGCAAGACGGCCAGATGGGCCAGGCCGCTTACTCGGCCAGCAAGGCCGGCATTGTCGGCATGACCCTGCCCATCGCACGTGACCTGATGGCCGAGGGTATTCGCGTCAATACCATCCTGCCTGGCCTGTTCAACACGCCGCTGCTTCAGGGTGCGCCTGAGCATGTCAAGACGGCGCTGGCCGCTTCAGTCCCCTTCCCCAAGCGCCTGGGCGAGCCCGACGAATACGCCGCGCTGGCCGAATTCATGATCACCAGCGCCTACATGAATGGCGAAAGCGTGCGCATCGACGGCGCCATCCGCATGGCGCCGCGCTGAGGCCGTCGGCGGTCGACGGCAGCCACCTGCCATTTCCCCAGGCCGGCACCGGCCTTGGCGGGGTGCGATGATGCGACGCAACATGCTCGACCGCACCGCTCAAGCCCTGATCTCCCCATTTCTGCACCGAGGTGCCATCTGGCTGGCGCGCGGCCATGTCAGCGCCGATGTGGTCAGTCTGGTGGGTTTTGCGCTGGGCCTTGGTGCGGCGACGCTGATCGCATTTCAGCAACCGCTGGCCGGACTGGGCCTGCTGCTGGCCAGCCGCCTGGCAGACGGGCTGGACGGTGAGGTGGCTCGGCTCACACGCACCACCGACCGCGGCGCTTTTCTCGACATCACGCTGGACTTCATGTTCTACGCCAGCATCCCGCTGGCCTTTGCGCTGTGCGACCCGGCCGCCCATGCGCTGGCAGCGGCCGTGCTGCTGACCAGCTTTGTCGGCACGGGCAGCAGCTTTCTGGCCTTTGCCATGCTGGCCGAAAGGCGCGGTCTGCGCAACCTGGCGCTGCCGACCAAGGGCTTGTATTACCTGGGTGGGTTGACCGAGGCCACGGAGACACTGCTGTGCTTTGCCGCCATGTGCCTGTGGCCGCAGCACTTTGCGGCCCTGGCCTATGGCTTTGCCGCGCTGTGCGGGCTGACCTGGTTGAGCCGGCTGCATGCCGGTTGGTCGATTTTCAAGGATGGCAGATGAACCGCTGGATCTGGACTGCGCAAGGGGCGCTTGCTGTGTGGATGATCGCCGGCGTCACGGGTGCGCGTGCCGATGCAGGGCTCACACCGCTCGTCGGCGTGTCGGGCGCGCCACAGGCGCCCTGGCATTTGGCCGGGCTGCCGCACCAGAGCAAGCCGGCCACGCGCTACAGCATCGTCACGCTGGGCAGTGAACGGGTGCTGCGCATTTTGGCCGACAACTCCTACGGCAACCTGGTCCATGCCTTGCCCAGCCTGCAGGGCGCACACCAGCTGTCATGGCGCTGGCGGCTGGACGAGGCCAACGCCCTGGTCGACTTGCGGCAAAGATCCGGCGACGACAGCGCCGTCAAGGTCTGCCTGATGTTCGATCTGCCGCTCGAGACGGTGCCCTTCTTCGAGCGCCAGTTGTTGAGCATTGCCCGCAGCAGCAGCACCGAGCCGCTGCCTGCGGCCAGCATCTGCTATGTCTGGGACGCCAAACTGGCGCCGGGCACCGCACTGGACAATGCCTTCTCGCGCCGGGTGCGCTACCTGGTGCTGCAGGGCCCCCAAGCGCCGTTGGCCACCTGGCGCAGCGAGAAACGGGACATCAATGCCGATTGGAAGCGCTTGTTCGGCGACGAGGCCAGCAGCGCGCCGCCACTGATCGGCGTGGCCGTGGCCGGTGATGCCGACAACACCCATGGCCACAGCCTGGCCCATGTGGCGGATGTGAACCTGGATTGACTGGACCGAGCAAGGCTGAAGTGCGGCCTCGGGCTCTGAGCTGCCTCTCGTTGTTTGGGGAGCTGACGTTCGGCGTTCGTCGTGCGGCGCCCTCGGCCCCACATCAGCGGTGGACTACCGTGGTTTCAAACCTCGCCTGCCGCCGTGGTGACGGGAGCGGTGGGGTGGGTTGCCCTGTTCCACGGAGGTAAAGGAGGAGCCGCCGGGTGGGTTTTCCGGCGGTGGGGGACACGCAGTGGAACAGGGCAGCCCGCCCCTCCGCTCAAGCGCAAGACGTCAACCGTCAGCTACCTGGCTGGTCTGAGCAGGTCAGCAACGAGCCCTCAGCCGCCGGCCGGCGTTGCAGGGGCGGAACGCACATCCATGCTGGGTGGTTTGCTCAGCCCACCACCACCTCGGGTACCTCGGTGGCGGGCGGCGTATTGCGGCTGCGGCCGCAGCGCACCAGGCCGTCGATGACGACCATGCCGATGCCGGGAATGTCGCCCAGGGCCATGCTTTCCTGCAGCGTGCGGCCGGCGGTGTGCTGGGCGCGGTCGAGAAAGACGAAGTCGGCGTCGCGGCCGACTTCGATCAGGCCGCTGTTCAGGCCGCGGATGCGCGCGGTGTTGCCGGTGGCAAAGCACAGCACCATTTCGGCCGGGATGTGGCCCAGCGAGCACAGCAGCGACATCAGCCGCAGCATGCCCAAGGGCTGCACGCCCGAGCCGGCGGGTGAGTCGGTGCCCAGGATCACCCGGTGCGGGCATTTGAGCTGCAGCGCGGCCTGGGCGGCGGCGATGGCCACGCGCTCGTTGCCGTTGTGCACGATCTCGATCGCGCGGCTGCTTTTCTCGCACAGCTCGCAGACATGGGCTTCGGGCAGCGCGGTGTGGCCGCCGTTGATGTGGCCGATGATGTCGGCGTCGGCCTCGAGCACCACGTCCTTGTCGATCAGGCCGGAGCCGGGGATGGACGGGCCACCGGTGTGGATCGTGCTCTGGATGCCGTGCTTGCGGGCCCAGGCCACCATCTGCCTGGCTTCGTAGCCGGCCTTGACCGAGCCCAGGCCGACCTCGCCCAACAGGCGCACGCCGGCGGCGGCCAGTTCGGCAAAGTCGGCCTCGACCATGCCTTTCTCGATCACCGGCGCACCAGCCAGCACCTTGACGCCGCCGGGGCGGAAGTTGTCGAAGGCCCGCTGCGCGGTGATGGCCAGGGCCTTCAGGCCGACGATGTCCTTGGGCCGGCCGGGCAGGTGCACCTCGCCGGCCGAGACCATGGTGGTGACGCCGCCATGCATGCACGAGTCGATCCAGCCGATCTGGTTCTGGCGCGGCGTCCAGTCGCCGAACACCGGGTGCACATGGCTGTCGATCAGGCCTGGCGCCAGCGCGGTGCCACGCGCGTCGATCAGCGTGCGCGGCTGGGCGGTGTCGAGGTCTTTCTCGCGGCCCACGGCGGTGATCAGGCCATCCACCACGACCACGGTGTCGGCGTCGAGCACCGGCTGGTCGATGTCGCCCGACAAGAGCAATCCGATGTTGCGGATGACGACTTTGCCTGAGCGGGTGCTGGCGGCGATCTCGGCCATGGGCTTACTCCTGTGCGGTCTGGGGATGGGCGGGCAGTGATTCGGGGTGGCGGCAGACCTGGCGCAGCACAGCCTCGGTGAGAAAGGCCTGCCAATGTTGCAGCGCAGTCGGCGTGTCGAGGGCTTCACCCAGAAACGACGACAGCGTGTAGCAGTTGGAGAGGTAGAAATAGGCCAGCCCGGCGATCATCAGGTAGACGTCGCGCGGTGACAGACCCGTGCGGAACACGCCCTGCTGGGCACCGCTGGCCAGCACCCGCTCGGTGATGCCCAGCACCGGTGACGAGTACTCAGGCGCGCGCTCACTTTTGGCGATATGTTTGCCTCGGTGCAGGTTCTCGGTGTTGAGCAGGGTGATGAACTCGGGGTGCTTCTGGTAGTAGGTCCAGACGAAGTGGATCACCTGCTGCAGCGCCAGCAGCGGTTGCGCCACATCCAGGTTCAGCGCCTGTTCGGCCTCGTTGAAGCGGCGGTAGGTGTCTTCCAGTACCGCGATGAACAGCGCCTCTTTGCTGCCAAAGTAGTAGTAGATCATCCGGTCGTAGGACTTCGCGGCCTTGGATATCTGTTCCACCCGGCCACCGTCATAGCCATGGCGGGCAAAGACCTTGGTCGCCGCGCGCAGGATCGCTTCCTTGGTGGCCTGTGCGGCCAGGGCGCGCACGCCGGGCTTGCTGGTCGACTTGCTGGCCGACTTGCCGCTGGCGGTCTTGGCGCGGGAGGCGGTGGCCATCAAGGGGAACTGAGGGCCAAGCGGTCTTACTGTTCGACGAAGGCGCGTTCGATCACAAAGTCACCCGGCCTGGAGGTGTTGCCTTCCTGGAAGCCGCGCTGCTCGAGCATGCCTTTCAGGTCTTTGAGCAAACCCGGGCTGCCGCAGATCATGACCCGATCGACCGCCGGGTCCAGCGCCGGCACGCCCAGGTCAGTGAACAGCTTGCCCGACTCGATCAGGTCGGTGATGCGGCCGGTGTGGCGGAACGCCTCGCGGGTCACGGTGGGGTAGTAGCGCAGTTGCTTGCTGACCATCTCGCCCAGGAACTCATGCGCCGGCAGTTCTTTCGTCAAATAGTCGTGGTAGGCCAGTTCGGCCACCTCGCGCACACCGTGCACCAGCACCACCTCGTCAAAACGCTCGTAGGTGGCGGGGTCGCGCACGATGCTCAGGAACGGTGCCAGGCCGGTGCCGCTGCTCATCAGGTACAGGCGTTTGCCTGGCAGCAGGTAGTCGATGACCAGGGTGCCGGTGGGCTTGCGGCCGACAACGATGCTGTCGCCGGGCTGGATATGCTGCAGCTTGCTGGTCAGCGGGCCGTCCTGCACCTTGATGCTGAGGAACTCGAGGTGCTCTTCGTAGTTGGCGCTGACCACGCTGTAGGCGCGCAGCAGCGGCTTGCCGTTCACGCGCAGACCGATCATCGTGAAATGACCGTTCAGGAAACGCAGCGACGCGTCCCGCGTGGTGGTGAAGGAGAACAGCCGGTCCGTCCAGTGGTGGACGGTCAGCACTTTTTCTTCGTTGAAGGCACTCATGATGGGCTTGCGATTGGGGTGGGCGGCCGGATGCCTGAATGCCGCACCGGGCGCAGCGTTCGACGCTGTTCGCAACCGAAAACCGCGTCTTTGCCCCCGTGGCGTTGTTGCAAATCCTCGCCATGCCAAATGGCATGTCTGCGGTTTGCGTCTAGCCACAGGGCCAAATCCATCGGTTTTCTTGGGTTGCTCACAGCATCAAACACTGCACCAGGGGCCGGCCCGTATTGCACGGCCTGCCTGGTGAATGTAGCATCGGCTACACATAAGTTCAGCAGGCGCTACATGAAATTCTGGCATCCGGCGCGGTACGGTATTGTGCCTGAGCATGGGGGTAATCCCTGGCCGGCAGGACTTTGCGCGGGACGGGCTGGTGGCTGAACAAGCGCACAACCGCGACGATGGTCTGGGTGAGGCTCCGGTGCCTGGTGCGCTGGCCTGGGGCCATGCGCCGCGCAACGAGCGCATGGCCGCGCACAAGATCGAATGCAATGCCTGCCCGGTGCTGTGCCAGATCAGCGAAGGCAAGGTCGGTGCCTGCGATCGCTATGCCAACCAGGGCGGCAAGCTGCTGCGCGTTGACCCGTTGCTGATCATCGACCGTCGGCTGGCGCAAGTCCAGGGCGATGGGGTGCCCGAGTTGGTACCGTTTCTGGCCGCCAGCCAAGCTACCGCAGCACCTGATCAAAGCCCGGCAGACGACGCCAGCCTGTTTGTCACTGCCGTGGGCGCGTCCACCACCTACCCCGACTACAAGCCCGCGCCCTTCATCGTCTCGTCGCTGCATGACGGGGTGGACATGGTGACGGTCGTCACCGAGGGCATCTTCAGCTACTGCAGCCTGAAGATCAAGATCGACACCGACCGCTGGCTGGGCCCGGAGCAGGCCAACGTGCGCTGTGACGGCGAGGTCGTGGGCCATGTCACCACCGCCGAATATGGCTCGCAGATGCTGAGCCTGGGCGGCGTGCACCACATCACCGGCGGCGCCAAGAAGGAAGGCCGCGTCACCGTGGCCACCATGCTGGCCTTGGGCAACCAGCATCCGGTTGAACTGGCCATCGACGGCGGCGCCCAGGTGCGGGTGCAGGCCGGCTGTGCGCCGGTGGTCGACGGCGTGCTCGAGTCGCGCATGCGCGTGGGCTGCGGCTCGGCCACCATCGGCATCTTTGCGCAGCAGTTTGCCGGCCTGGCCGACGAGGTGGTGGTGGTCGACGACCACATCACCGGCGTGCTGACCGAGCACCAGGCCGGCCGCTGCCTGGGCCTGCGCCCGGCGGGCTTGAAGGTGCGTGGCCGCAAGAGCACACCGGGCCGTTATTTCCAGGTCGCCAGGCCCGGCACCGGCTGGGGCGGCACCGACATCGCCGACCCGCTGGCCATCGTCGAGGGCTGGGACGCCGACAAGGCCTGGCCCGGTCAGCGCCTGCTGATGGTCTCGACCACCGGCGAGCATGCGGCCTGGTTTGTGCTGGATCAAGCGCTGCAACCGGTGCCCGCTGCGATGCCGGCCGGCGTGGCCGAGGTGGTGGCGCGCATCGGCGAGAACTGCGAGCCGTCGCTGTGCACGGTGTTGTTCGTTGGCGGGGCGGGTGGCAGCCTGCGCGCCGGTGTCACCGACAACCCGGTGCGGCTGACGCGGGCCATCAAGGCCGCGCTGGTCAAAGTCAGCTGTGGCGGCGCGCCGGCCTATGTCTGGCCGGGCGGTGGCATCACGGTGATGGTCGACGTGCTGCGCATGCCTGCGGGCAGCTTCGGCAGCGTGCCCACGCCGGCCATCGTCGCGCCCATCGAGTTCACCATGGCCCTGGCCGACTATGCCGAACTGGGTGGCCACATGGCCTATGTGCGGCCGCTGGCCGAGGTGCTGGCCTCAGGCTGCTGGCATGCCGACGGTGCGCCCTCGCACCGCCGCGCTGTGCCGGCCCACACAGGCAACCCCTGGCCTCTGGGCGCTGCGCCCCTGCTGGGCTGATGAACGCCGTGCGCACTGAACTGCCCGGTGGCCGCTGGCACTTCCAGCATGGCCCGATCGACATCGTCATCGGCGCCGATGGCCGGGCCGACGCGCTCAACGCAGCCCATGGCGCGGCATGGGCCCGGTTTCAGGGCCTGCTGGCCGAGCTGGTGGCCGAGCTGCCGGCGCTGCGCCAACCGGTGGGCGCCGGCTGCACCTTGCAGGGCGTGGTGGCACGGCGCATGTGGCAGGCCTGCGCGGCGCTGCCGGCCGGTTTCATCACGCCCATGGCCGCTGTGGCCGGCGCGGTGGCGCAAGAGCTGATCGGCAGCTACCAGCGCCCCGGCGTGCTGCGCGCCTGGGTCAACAACGGTGGCGACATCGCATTGCACCTGGCGCCAGGCCAGTCGGTGCGGGTCGGGCTGTTTGCCGATCTGGCGCGCCTGGATGAGCGCGCCTTGCACCAGGCCAGGGCCGGGCGTTTGCCGCTGGACGGCCACTTGCTGGTGCATGCCGCGCAACCGGTGCGTGGCATCGCCACCAGTGGCTGGCGCGGCCGCAGCTTGTCGTTCGGCATTGCCGACAGTGTGACCGTGCTGGCCGCCACCGCAGCGGTGGCGGATGCGGCTGCCACGGTGGTGGCCAATGCGGTGGACGTGGATGCTGCGGGCATCGTGCGTCGTCCTGCCAACTCGATCAAGGACGACAGCGACCTGGGCCACCGGCTGGTGACGCAGGCCGTGCCGACACTGGCGCCGCAGCAGGTGCAGCAGGCCTTGCACCGCGGCTTGCGTTGTGCGCTCGATTTGCAGCAACGTGGCCTGGTGCATTCGGCCGCGCTGGTGTGTCAGGGTAGGCTTGCCACCTTGCCTGCTGCCGTTCCTGCCGCCATTGACGCGGCATCGACCGCAACGGCTGGTGCCGAGCCGACCCGGGCCCAGGCCCTGGCCCATTGATTGCTGGTCCTTCACCCGAGCCCCAAGACCATGTCCCTGATCGACATCCGCCGCATCCACACCAGCGTCGAAGACATCTTCCACGAGGGCGGCCCGCCGGTGGCCACGCCGTTGCGGCGCGGCGCCATCGCCGTCGTGCTGACCAATCCCTATGCTGGCCGCTACGAGCCCGACATCCTGCCGCTGATGGAAGCGCTGAACCCCGTGGGCCTGGACATGGCCAAGCGCCTGCTGGCGGCCATGGCGGTGCCCGCCACCGCCATCCAGGGCTACGGCAAAGGCGCGATCATCGGCGCGGCGGGTGAACTCGAGCATGGCGCGACCTGGCATGTGCCTGGCGGCTACGCCATGCGTGAACTGCTGGGCTGGCAGGGCGACGCCGCGGCCTACCAGCGCGGCGACGCACAACCCGACGCACAACCCGGCGCACAACCCGACGCACAGAGCGGCAACGCGCTGGCCATCGTGCCCAGCACCAAGAAGGTGGGCGGCCCCGGCACCGCGCTGGACGTGCCACTGACCCACATCAACGCCAGCTACGTGCGCAGCCATTTCGACGCGATGGAAGTGCGTGTGCCCGGCGCGCCCCGGGCCGACGAGATCGTCTTCATCCTGGCCATGAGCACCGGCGCGCGGGTCCATGCGCGCGTGGGCGGCCTGGCGGCCGATGCCATCAGCCAATGGAACGGCCTGCGCTGAAAATTGAAGGAAAACCGATGCCCGCACAGATCCGAAAACTCATCGTCCAAGTCGACGAAACCTGGCGTGAGATGGGCCGCGACATCGCGCCGCCCACCCGCCGCGCTTTGGCCATCGCGGTGATCCACAACCCCTACGCCGGGCGCTACAGCGAGAACCTGGACGCGCTGGTGACCATCGGCGAAGAACTGGGCGGCCTGCTCGGCCAGCGCTGCGTGGCCGCGCTGGGCATTGATCCGGGTGCCGCACACAGCTACGGCAAGGCGGCCATCGTGGGCGAGGGCGGTGAGCTGGAGCATGCCGCCGCCATCCTGCACCCCAAGCTCGGTGCACCGCTGCGCGCGGCGGTTGAAAGAGGCGCCGCCCTGGTGCCGTCGGCCAAGAAGCTGGGTGGCCTGGGCACGGCCATCGATGTGCCGCTGGGCCACAAGGACGCGGCCTATGTGCGCAGCCATTTCGATGCCATCGAGGCCAGGGTGCACGACGGCCCGCGTGCCGACGAGATCCTGGTCGCGGTGGCGGTGACCGACAGCGGCCGGCCGCTGGCGCGCATCGGCGGCCTGAGCACCGAGCAGATTCAGGGCGAAGACGGCCTGCGCTGATCTGCCACCACCCATCCACCGCTGCGACCGAAGCAGACCCTTCACTTGCTACACCGAGGACCCCCACCATGAGCCGCAGAACCTTTGTTGCCACCGCCGCCGCCTCGTTGCTGCTGGCCCTGCCCCTTGCCGACGCCCAGGCCCAGGGCGTGATCAAGATCGGTGAGGTCAACAGCTACAAGGCGCAGCCGGCCTTTCTCGACCCCTACAAGAAGGGCATGGAACTGGCGGTGGCGCAGATCAACGCCGCCGGTGGCGTGAACGGCAAGCAGCTGGAGCTGATCACCCGTGACGACAACGCCAACCCGGGGGACGCGGTGCGCGCGGCCGAAGAGCTGGTCTCGCGCGAGAAGGTGGACGTGCTGACCGGCTCCTTCCTGTCGCACATCGGCCTGGCCATGGCCGACTTTGCCAAGCAGAAGAAGTTCTTCTACCTCGCCAGCGAGCCGCTGTCGGACAAGATCGTCTGGGCCAATGGCAACCGCTACACCTTCCGTCTGCGCCCGTCCACCTACATGCAGTCGGCGATGCTGGTGCCCGAGGCGGTGAAGCTGAAGAAAAAGCGCTGGGCCGTGGTCTATCCCAACTACGAGTACGGCCAGTCGGCGGTGGCCACCTTCAAGGCCCTGCTCAAGGCCGCGCAGCCCGATGTCGAATTTGTCGGTGAGCAGGCGCCGCCGCTGGGCAAGCTCGACGCCGGCAGCGTGGTGCAGGCCCTGGCCGACGCCAAGCCCGACGCCATCTTCAATGTGCTGTTCGGTGCCGACCTGGCCAAGTTCGTGCGCGAGGGCAATACCCGTGGCCTGTTCCAGGGCCGAGCCGTGGTCAGCATGCTCACCGGCGAGCCCGAATACCTGGACCCGCTGAAGGACGAGGCGCCCGACGGCTGGGTCGTCACCGGCTACCCCTGGTACGGCGTCCAGACCCCCGAGCACAAGGCCTTTTTCCTGGCCTACCGCGCCAGGTACAACGACTACCCGAGGCTGGGTTCGGTGGTGGGTTACTCGGCCATCCAGTCGCTGGCAGCGGGCATCGCCAAGGCCAGGAGCACCGACACCGAAAAGCTGATCGCCGCCTTCCGAGGCCTGAAGCTGAGCACCCCCTTCGGCCCCATCACCTACCGTGCGCAGGACCACCAGTCGACCATGGGCGCGTTCGTGGGCAAGACCAGGAACGAGGGCGGCAGGGGCACGATGGTGGACTATGTGTTCCTGGACGGGGCGAAGTACCAGCCCACGGATGCCGAGGTGAAGGCCCTGCGTCCGCAGGATTGAGCCTTGAGCTGTTCATGCCACCGCGCGGCCTGTCGTGCCGGCCCTGCTCTGGCTGAGCGATGACGTGGTCCGCCTTCCTGGTCCAGCTGCTCAACGGGCTGGCCGGCGCGTCGTCGCTGTTTCTGGTCGCGGCCGGCCTGTCGCTGATCTTCGGCGTCACCCGCATCGTCAACTTCGCGCATGGCTCGTTCTTCATGCTCGGGGTGTACGTGGCCTACGACCTGGTCGAGCGCTTTGGCGCGGGCATCGGCTTCTGGCCGGCCCTGCTGCTGGCCGCGCTGGCCGTGGGCCTGCTGGGCGCGGTGGTGGAGGTGCTGCTGCTGCGCCGCATCTACCGCTCGCCCGAGCTGTTCCAGCTGCTGGCCACCTTTGCGCTGGTGCTGGTGATCAAGGACGCGGCGCTGTGGCTGTGGGGGCCCGAAGATCTGCTGGGCCCACGTGCGCCAGGGCTGGGCGGCGCGGTGACCCTCCTGGGCCGGCGCTTCCCGACCTACGACCTGCTGCTGATCGTTGTTGGCCCGGCGGTGCTGGGTGGGCTGCACCTGCTGCTCACGCGCACCCGCTGGGGCACGCTGGTGCGCGCGGCCACGCAGGACCGCGAGATGGTCGGCGCGCTGGGCGTGAACCAGCGCTGGCTGTTCACCAGCGTGTTTGCGCTGGGGGCGATGCTGGCCGGCCTGGGCGGTGCGCTGCAGCTGCCGCGTGAGCCGGCCTCTTTGCACCTGGACCTGCTGACCATCGGCGACGCCTTTGTGGTGGTGGTGGTCGGTGGCATGGGCTCGATACCGGGTGCGTTTGTCGCCGCCCTGCTGATCGCCGAGATCAAGGCACTGTGCGTGGGCATCGGCATGGTGAACGGGTTTGGCGTGGACTTCAGCTTTTCCAAGCTCACCCTGGTGGCCGAGTTTCTGGTCATGGCGGTGGTGCTGGTCTGGCGGCCCTGGGGCCTGATGGGCCGGGCCCAGGCCGCCAGCCGCAACGCCAGCGCGGCCGAGGCACCGCTGCGCATCGCCGGCAAGCCGCTGCTGCTGGGTGCTTCTCTGGGCCTGGCCGCGCTGGTGCTGCTGCCCTGGGCGGCGGGCGAGGGCTCGTACACCATCGTGCTGGCGATCGACCTGCTCACCGCAGCGCTGTTTGCCGCCAGCCTGCACTTCATCATGGGCCCGGCCGGCATGCACTCCTTCGGCCATGCCGCCTACTTCGGCCTGGGTGCCTACGCCGCCGCGCTGCTGGTGGCGCGTGCCGGGCTGGGCATGGAAGCGGCGCTGCTGACCGCGCCGCTGGTGGCCGCCGCCGGGGGCGCGCTGTTCGGCTGGTTCTGCGTGCGGCTGTCGGGCGTGTACCTGGCCATGCTGACGCTGGCCTTTGCCCAGATCGCCTGGTCCATCACCTTCCAGTGGGACGACTTCACGGGTGGCAGCAACGGCCTGACCGGCGTCTGGCCCGCGCCCTGGCTGGCCGACAAGCGCGCCTTCTACGGCCTGACGCTGGCGCTGGTGGCCGGCGGTGCACTGGCGCTGCGGCGCATCCTGTTCTCGCCCTTCGGCCAGGCCATGCGTGCCTGCCGTGACTCGCCCCTGCGGGCGGATGCCATCGGCATCGACGTGCAGCGCATCCAGTGGCTGGCCTTCATCGTCGCGGCGCTGTTTGCCGGGCTGGCCGGTGCGCTCTACGCCTTCAGCAAGGGCAGCATCTCGCCCGATGCTATGGCGGTGGGCAAGTCGGTCGACGGTCTGGTCATGGTGCTGCTGGGCGGTGTGCAGTCGCTGGCCGGGCCGCTGGTGGGCGCGGTCAGCTTCACCTGGCTGCAGGACAGCGTGGCCCGCGCCACCGACTACTGGCGGGCGATGCTGGGCGGCATCATCCTGCTGCTGGTGCTGGCCTTTCCGCAGGGCCTGGCCGGCTTTGCAGAGCAACTGGCCGACCGCATCGCCGGTGCCGTTGCGGCAGCGCGCAAGCGGGCATCGGGGGCGGCGGCATGAGCTTGTTGCAAGTCAGAGGCCTGGGCAAGCGCTTCGGCGGCAATGTGGCGGTGGACGATGTGAGCTTCAGCGTCGCCGCCGGCGAGCTGCTGGCGCTGATCGGCCCCAACGGTGCCGGCAAGTCCACCACCTTCAACATGGTCAACGGCCAGTTGAAGCCCGACCGCGGCTCGGTGATGCTCGACGGCCAGGAACTGGTGGGCCGCACACCGCGCGCGATCTGGAAACGCGGTGTGGGCCGCACCTTCCAGATCGCCGAGATTTTTTCGTCACTGACCGTGCTGCAGAACGTGCAGATGGCGCTGATCTCGGCCGACACGCGGCTGCTGGCGATGTGGCGCCGCGCCGACGACCATCGCCGCGACGACGCGATGGCCTTGCTTGAACAGGTCGGCATGGCCGAGCAGGCCAGCCGGCCTTGCAGCGTGCTGGCCTACGGCGATGTGAAGCGGGTGGAGCTGGCCATCGCGCTGGCCAACAAGCCCAAACTGCTGCTGATGGACGAGCCCACCGCCGGCATGGCCCCGCCCGAGCGCCATGCGCTGATGGCGCTGACCAAGCAGCTGGTGCAGCGGCAGGGCCTGGCCGTGCTGTTCACCGAGCACAGCATGGACGTGGTGTTTGCGCATGCCGACCGCTTGATCGTGCTGGCCCGTGGCCAGCTCATCGCCGAAGGCTCGGCCGAGCAGGTGCGTGAGCACCCCAAGGTGCAGGAGGTGTATTTCGGCAGCGGCAAGACCTTCGAGAAGCGGGCTGCGGCATGAGCAAGGCAAGCGACGGTCAGCCCTTGCTGCAGGCCCAGGGCCTGGCCGCCTGGTATGGCGCGGCGCAAATTCTGTTCGGCGTCAATCTTCAGGTCCAGCGCGGCGAGGTGGTGGCGCTGATGGGCCGCAACGGCGCGGGCAAGAGCACCACGCTGAAATGCCTGATGGGCATGCTGGCCCGGCGCCGAGGCCAGATCGAGTTCATGGGCCACGACATCTCCAGCGCTGAGCCCCATGCCGTGGCCCGCCTGGGCCTGGGCTATGTGCCCGAAGACCGCCGCATCTTCCATGACCTGTCGGTGTTGGACAACCTGGAAGTGGGCCGGCAGCCGGCCCGCCACGGGCCCGACGGCAGCGCCGCACCAGCCGGGACGCCCGGGGC
>JANOWE010000124.1:0-4556 GCA_031417735.1 Betaproteobacteria bacterium | reverse complement strand
CTCAGGAACTGGCCCAACTCGTCGCTGAAGAAGGCGCTGCGGTCTTTGCGGCCGGGCGGAAAGTCCAGGCTCAGCGTGGCCAGCGCGTCCAGCACACGGAAACTGCCGGTGACGCGGCCGTAGTAGGTCTCGACGCCGATGACGCCCACCACCACTTCGGGCGGCACGCCATAGCGCTGTTGGGCGGCGTCCAGCCAGCGCTCGTTGGCCTGCCAGAAGGCCAGGCCGGCGCGCAGGCGCTGCGGCTCGACAAAACGGCCACGGTAAGCGGCCCAGTTCTTGGCCGTGCCGGCTGGCGGCGGCATCATCAGCCGGGCCACCACCGGCAGGTAGCGGGCCTGGGCCAGTTGCTCGCGGGCCCAGGCCGGGTCCAGCGCGAACTGCGCGGCCAGCTGGTCGGCCAGCGCCATCGCGTCGTTGCGACGACCGTAGATCACCTTGTCGGGCGCCTGGTCGCTGGCCCCCGCGTGTTGGCTGCGTGCCTGGGCCGAGGGCTTGCCCTTGGGCTTGGCACTGACCTGATCGGTGGCGCTGCTGCCCGCCATCGGCCAGCCGACCAGCGCGGCCAGCAGGGCCAGCAGGCCCAGGCGCTGGACAGGTCGGCGGGCATGCGGGTGGGCAGGTCGGTGCGGGGCCGGGCGAGCGTGGGGTACAGGGCGCATGGGGCTGGATTATCCGGGCCCGGGTGGTGCGGGTGGTCGCAGCCGGCCGGCCAGGCGCAGCAGCTGGCGCCACCAGGCCCGCTCGGGCAGGGCACGGCCGGGCTCGCCAGAGCGGCCATAACGCCGTGCGTCCAGCGCATCCAATGCCTGGGCCAGGGCGTCACCCGCCGCGCCATGTTGCTGGCGTACCCGCGCGGCCAGGCTGCGGGGCGGCAAATGCAGCGGCGCGTCCACGCCCGCCCGTGCCAGCGCCTGGCGCAGCCTGGCCTGCTGCCGCAGCCAGGGGTCTTGGCGGCGGCGGTCAAACCAGGCCCACAGCGCGGCGCCGCCGGCGGCGGCAGCGAGCAGCCCGACGAGGGCGCGGGCCAGGTCGCTCCAGTCGGGCTGGTCCACGCCCAGGCCTTTTAGCAGATCGAACTGCCGGCTGCGTGAATAGCCCATCACCGTCTGGGTCCAGCGGCTGTCCAGCAACTCCCAGCCGCGCTTGAATTGCTCGAACAAGGCTGGGTTCAAATTGCGCAAGGCGCCGGCCACCAGGCCTGGGCGCACCGGCAGCGGCCGGCTGGCACGCACCCGCTCTGGCGCCACCGCCGCCGTGGGATCGGCACGCTGCCAGCCGCTGCCGGGCAGCCAGTACTCGGCCCAGGCGTGGGCATGGCTTTGGCGCACGATGCGAAAACCATCGGCGTCCGGCGGTTCGGCGCCCTGGTAGCCGGTGACCAGGCGGGCGGGCACGCCGGCCGCGCGCATGACCACCACAAAGCTGCTGGCGAAGTGCTCGCAAAAGCCCTCCAAGCCGTCGAGCCAGAACTCGTCCACCGCGTCGCGGCCATACAGGCCCGGGCTCAGGGTGTAGACATAGTTGCCCTGAGTGATGTGGGCCATCACCGCCGAAGCCAAGGTGCGGGCGTCGGCCTCGCCCAGGCGTTGGCGCAACTGCTGCGACCAGGCCACGGTGCGCGGGTTGAAGCCCGGTGGCAGCCAGCGCAAGCTGTTCAGCTCGGCCTCGTTCAGCGCCAGGCCATGGCTGAAGCGGGGGTGGGCCCTGGCGCGAAGGCGCAGGCGTTCGCCGACCAGGCGGTCGGTGTGCCATTGCAGGTCATGGCCCTGCCACAGCGGCCAGTCGGCCGGGTTGGGCAGTTGCGGTGCGCCGGGGCGAGCTGCGGGCGTGGCTTCCAGCAGCGGCAGCAGCGGCAGGCGTATGGGCTCGAGCAGCATTTCGTAGCCCAGGCCTGCGCCGCTGACGACCAGGTCAGACACGCGGGAGGGGTCGCGCAGCGTCGACATCAGCGACTGCCGCCATTCCAGCCCATCAAAGCGCGACAGCACAGGGCCTCGGAAGTAAAGCGCCTCGGCCGGTGGTTCGGCGCCGTCAAAGCGGATGCGAAAGGCGATGGCGTCGTCATTGGCCAGTTCGGCCACGCCGCCCAGGCGCAGCGTGCCCGACAGGCCGGTGCGGCCCACGCTGTCCTGCGGCAGGCCCCAGAGCGGGCCGAAGCGTGGGAACAAAACAAACAGCGCGGCCATCACCGGCAGGCCGAACAGCGCCGAGCGTGCGGCCACCGCGGCCGCACGCCACAGCGTGGGCCGGCCCACCGGCATGTTGGCCAGCACCAGGGCGGTGAGCAGGCCCCAGGTCGAGACCAGCATGGCCAGCGCCAGCGCCAGCGACTGCGAGTAAAGGCAATGCGTGAGGACCAGAAAGAAGCCGAGAAAGAACACCACCATGGCGTCGCGCCGGGCGCGCAGTTCCAGCGTCTTCAGCGCCATCAGCACCACCAGCAGGGTCACGCCGGCCTGCTTGCCCAGCAGGGTGCGTTCGGTCCACCAGGTCAGGGCCAGCGCCACCACCAGCACCGCCATCACCGGCCAGCGTCCGGGCAGCGGCCCGCCCACCATTGCCAGACGAGCCCGCCAGGCCAGCACGCCGGCGGTGAGCAGGCCGCACCACAGCGGCAGGTGCGACAGATGGGGCATCACCGTCCAGCCGATCACCGCGAGCTGGAACAAGGTGTCGCGGGTGTCGCGCGGCCATTGGCGCCAGGCGGCCTGGCGCAGCCACAGGGTGGTGCCGGTGTTGCCGGGGGCGACCGCGCCTGGGACTGCGCTCACGCCTTGCCCCCCGGTTGCCACAGCGCCAGCTGCGCCAGCGCGGCCAGGCGCTGGTCCTGGCCACCGGCCAGCGGCAACTGCTGGCCGGGCAGGTGCAGGGCATAGGCCAGGCCCTCACGTTCGGCGCCCAGCACCCAGGCGGTGAGCCGGCTCAAGCGGGCCTCGGCGTTGCCAGCGGCCTGGGCCTGCTGCCAGTCCAGCACCAGGCTGCGGCTGGCACTGCTGCGGGTTTCGCGGCTGACCATCTCGCCGCTGCGGGCCATCTTTTTCCAGACCACCTGGCGCAGGCTGTCGCCTCGGCGATAGGCGCGCACGCCGTCAAATTCACCACCACTGCCCTGGCTGGCCGGCAGCTCGGCGCCGGCGCTGGGCGCACCGGCGGGCAGCGCCGGTGCAGGCCGCTCGGGCGCGGGGTAGACCAGCAGTTCTGCGGCCGGCCGCCACACCGTCCAGGCGCGGAACAGGCCCAAAGGAAAGTGCGTTTCGACCAGCAGCGTGGGCAGGGCCTGGCGGCCACGCTGGGTGGGCGTGAAGCGCAAGCGCGCCTGCGTGCTGCCGGCGGCCGGCACGTCGACAAAGGCCATGCCCTGGCGGTGCGCGCTGTACAGGCCCAGGCCCACGCCATGGCGCTGGGTGCCGGGGTTGTCCAGCACCAGTTCCAGCGTGGCCGGCTCGCCGGCAAACACCGGCGCGGGCGTGCGCACATGCAGTGTCAGCCGGCGCAGGTTGCCATGGGTCTGGTGCATGGACACCAGGGCCGCGCCGCCGAGCAGAAAGGTCAGCGCAAAGCCCAGGTTGAGCTGGTAGTTGATGGCCGCGAGCAACATCACCAGCAGGGTGAGGCAGAAGCCCCAGCCGGCCTTGGTCGGCAGGATGTAGAGGTTGCGCTGGGTCAGCAGCCAGCTGTCGCTGCGCGGCAGGCGGTTCTCGAACCAGGCGCGGATGCGCTGGGTGGGCTTCATCGCGCCGGCATGCCGTTCAGGGTATCGATGTGGCCTCGACCATCGCCCGCACCTGCTCGACCCGGCCGCGCCCGGCACTGGCCACCGGCGTGAGCCGGTGCGCAGCGGTCTGCGGCAGGATGGCCTGGATGTCGTCGGGCGCGACATGGTCACGCCCGGCCAGCAAGGCGCGGGCCCGCGCTGCGCGCAGGATGGCGATGCCCGCGCGCGGCGACAGGCCGTCGATGAACCACTGGCCCGAGCGGCTGGCGGCGATCAAGGCCTGCAGGTAGTCGAGCAGCGCGTCCGAGGCATGGACCTGGCCCACGGCGGACTGCGCCAGCGTCAGTTCGGCCGCGTTCATCACCGGGCCCAGGCGCCCGACCAGGTGACGGCGGTCTTCACCGGCCAGCAGCGCCCGTTCGCTGGCGCGGTCGGGGTAGCCCAGCGTGATGCACATCAGAAAGCGGTCAAGCTGGCTTTCGGGCAAGGGGTAGGTGCCGAGCTGGTCGCTCGGGTTTTGCGTGGCGATGACGAAGAAGGGGCGTGGCAGCGGCCGGGTGGCGTTGTCCACGCTCACCTGCTGCTCTTCCATCGCTTCGAGCAGCGCGCTCTGGGTCTTGGGCCCGGCGCGGTTGATCTCGTCGGCCAGCAGCACCTGGGTGAACACCGGGCCGGGGTGGAAGGCAAAAGACTCGTGGCTGCGCTCGAACACGCTGACGCCGATCAGGTCGGACGGCATCAGGTCGGCGGTGAACTGCACGCGCGAGAACTGCAGGCCGAGCGAGACCGCCAGCGCATGAGCCAGCGTGGTCTTGCCTACGCCGGGCAGGTCTTCGAT
>JANOWE010000123.1:0-5226 GCA_031417735.1 Betaproteobacteria bacterium | reverse complement strand
AGCGGCGACGTGTTCGGCAACGGCATGCTGCTGTCCAGGCACATCCGCCTGCTGGCCGCGTTTGACCACCGCCACATCTTCATCGACCCCAGCGCCGACGCGGCGGCCAGCTTCGAAGAGCGCGAGCGCATGTTCGCGCTGCCACGTTCGTCCTGGGCAGAGTACGACGCGAGCAAGATCTCGGAAGGCGGCGGCGTCTTCCCGCGCAGCGCCAAGGCCATCGCGCTGAACGGGCAGATCCGCAGTGCGCTGGGCATTGATGCTGCGGTGGAACAGATGACCCCCAACGAGCTGATGCACGCCATCCTGCTCGCCCCGGCCGACCTGTTCTACAACGGCGGCATCGGCACCTACATCAAGGCCAGCAGCGAGAGCCATGCCGATTGCGGCGACCGCGCCACCGATGCCATCCGCGTCGACGCCACCGAGCTGCGCTGCAAGGTCGTGGCCGAGGGCGGCAACCTGGGCGCGACCCAGCGCGGGCGCATCGAATTTGCGCTGCGCGGCGGCCTGATCAACACCGACGCCATCGACAATTCGGCCGGTGTGGACTGCTCGGACCACGAGGTCAACATCAAGATCGCGCTGAACGCCTTGGTCGAAGACGGCGAGCTGACCCACAAGCAGCGCGACAAGCTGCTGGCCGACATGACCGACGACGTGGCCGCGCTGGTGCTGCGCGACAACACCTTCCAGAACCAGGTGCTGGCCGTCATGGTCTCTCGCGGCACCAAGCTCACCGAGGTGCAGGGCCGCTACATGCGCCACCTGGCGCAGATCGGCCGGCTGAACCGGCGCATCGAGTTCCTGCCCAGCGACACCGCGCTGGCCGAGCGCCGCCAGGCCGGCCAGGGCCTGTGCGCGCCCGAACTGGCCGTGCTGCTGGCCTACAACAAGATGGCGCTCTACGACGCGGTGCTGGACAGCGACGTGCCCGAAGACCCCTACATCGCCACCTCGCTGCAGCGCTACTTTCCACGTGCGCTGCGCGAGCGCTTTCCGCAGCAACTGCTGCGTCACCCGCTCAGGCGCGAAATCATCGCCACCCATGTGGTCAACAGCATGGTCAACCGCGTCGGCGCCAGCTTTGTGCACCGTCTGCATGAAGAAACCGGCGCCGCCGCGCCCGACATCGTGCGCGCCTACCTGGGCACACGCGAGATCTTTGACCAGGTCAGCCTGTGGCAGGACAACGAGGCGCTGGACCACCAGGTCAAGGTCGGCACGCAGAACCAGATCGTGCTGGCCAGCCTGCGCCTGATCGAGCGAGGCACGGTCTGGCTGCTGCACGAGCGCGAAGCGCTGCGCAACATGGACGCCACCATCAAGCGTTATGCCCCCGGCGCCGCCGAGGTCGCCGCCGGTCTGGAGCGCTGGCTGGGTGAGCAAGACCGAGCGGCGCTGGACAAGGACACCGCCCAGCTGGTCGAGCAAGGCGTGCCCAGCCCGCTGGCCCAGCGCGTGGCCCGGCTAGACGCCCAGGTCTCGGCGCTGGACATCGTGCAGGTCGGGCTGGAGCTGGACCAGCCGGTGGACGCCGTGGCCGGTGCCTACTTCGGTGTGGGCGGCCGCCTGGACCTGGGCTGGCTGGCGATGCAGATCGCCCGCCAGCCGGCCGACAACCATTGGCAGGGCCTGGCCAAGGTCGCCATGCGCGACGATTTGTCGGCGCTGGCGCGGGCGCTGGCCCGGTCGGTGCTGGTCAGCGCGCAAGACAGCAAGGTCAGGGACCCCGTCGCCCGCATCGACGCCTGGCAGGCCCAGCGCGAATTCAAGTGGACCCGCTGCCGCCAGTTGGTGGCCGACCTGCGGCCCACGGCCGAGCTGGACATGGCGATGCTGTCGGTGCTGCTGCGGGAATTGCGCGCGCTGGTGTAAGCCGGCCTGGTCAGCCGGCCTGGTCAGCGGCCGCTGCCGGTGCTCAGCGCTGCTGTGGCCGCCTCAAGCCCAGCACCGCCAGGCCCAGACCCAGCAGCCAGGGCCAGCCCAGCGCGCCACCACCGCCCGACGACGGCGTGGGCGTGACCACAGGCGCCGGCGCGATGGTGATGCTGTGGCTCACGCTTCGGCTGGCACCCGTGCTGTCGGTGACGGTCAGGCTGAGCACCACCATGCCGGCAGCGCTGGTGGCCAGGTTGGCGGTGCTGGCGTTGACGGCACCGGTCAGGCTGGCCAGGTTGGCACCGCTGGTGATGGACCAGGCATAGCCGGTGATGCTGCGTCCGGCTGACGCGCTGGACGCGCGGCCGTCCAGCAGCACCGCCTCGCCCGCCGTGGGCGAGACCGGCACCGCGCCGAACGCGGCCGTGGGCCGCAGCGCCGACTGCTGGGCCAGGCCCACCGCACCGCCGGCGTCCAGCATGCCGGCGCCGCAGGTGCTGGTGCTGCAGTAGCACTCCAGCTGGTCGGTTGTCGTCGGCGGCTGGCAGGCGGCCACGGTGCTGTCGCCGCCGCCAGCGGTGGGAAAGTTGCGCGCGCTGGTCTGCAGCGCGGCCTTGACCTGGCTCGGCGACATCGTCGGGTCCACCGACAGCATCAGCGCCACCGTCGCCGCCACCAGCGGCGCCGAAAAACTGGTGCCCAAAGAAGGATTGAAGCTGTCGCTATAGATGTTGGCGCCCGGGGCGGTGGTGCCGGCGTTGAGCGTGGTCAACAGCGGGTACAGGCAGGGGCCGCTGAGGTTGACGCAGTTGCCGGCGGGTGCAGCCAGCGCCACCTCGGGGCCGATGTTGGAGTAACCCACCTTGCTGCCGGCATGGCGCAGGCCGGCCACGGCGATGGCGCCGCTGCAGTTGGCCGGCGAATTCACCGCGTGGCCGGTGTCGTTGCCGGCGGCCACCACCACCACCACGCCTGCAGCGTTGAGCTCGGCGATCGTCTCCAGATAGTGTGGATTGCTTTGAGTCCCAGTTCGGCAAGTCCCGCTGGAGCCCAGGCTGAGGTTGAGCACCCGCGCCGGGTGCGGGTTGGTGGTGGCCGAACTGCTCAGGCCTGCGGCCCAGCGCATGCCGGCGATGATGTCGCTGTCGTAACCGCCACATTTGCCCAGCACCCGCACCGGCAGCACCATCACCTTGCGGCCCAGTCCGGCCATGCCGATACCGTTGTCCGACGCCGCGCCGATCAGCCCGGCCACCTGGGTGCCATGCCAGCTGCTGTCATGCGCGCCACAGGTGTCGGACGCCAGGCTCCAGTCGCCCGGGTCGCTGGCGTCGGCGTCGGCGCCGTCACCGTCATTGGACACGCTGCTGCGCACGAAGTCGTAGCCCGGCCAGAGCTTGCCGGCCAGGTCGGGGTGGTCGAAGCGCACGCCGGTGTCGAGCACCGCCACGGTGATGCTGGCCGAGCCCTCGGTGATGGCCCAGGCGCCCACCGCATTGGTCGCCGAAACGGCGGTCGCGTCGGGCGCACGCAGGTACCACTGGCCCACGACCGGCGTGACCGTCGTCTGGCCGGCGCCGAAGTAGGGATCGTTCGGCACTTGGGCGCTGATGCTTCGGCGCTGGTCGACCACCGCCCCTTCCACAACGGGCTGGCGCGCCAGCCGCTCGGCCAGTGCTCGCGAGGACAGGCCCCGGCCCAGCATGCCCTGCATGCGCTGGCCCAGCATCCGGCCGTCTTCCAGCGGCAGCGCCAGGCGCTGGCCCAGGCGGCCGGCATGTTGCGGCCGGCGCGGGCTGTCCTGCAGCAGCGCAGCCCCGTCGCGGTATTTGACGATGACGCGGGCCTTGTTCGGGTCTTCGGCCTCGGCCACCTGGCTGGCCAGGGGCGCGGCCAGGCGCGGCCAGCGCTCGCCAGCGCGCGGCCCCGCAGAGGCCCCGGCCACAGGCCATAGCAAGGCCGCGCACAGCGCCATCAGCCCCAACAAACCTGGTTTCATGCCATGCAATCCCGCGAAGATTCAGCAAAAGTAACAAGGCCGGGATGCTATCCCGGCCATGTGAAGCAGAACCATCGCGCCCGGCAAGCCCCAGCTCAGACCGTGGGGACCGTCACGGCGCAAGCCGCCGCCGGCGTAACGGCGTGCAGGACTGTGCGGTTTGCCCGCTCAGGCGGCGATCACGCGGGCCATTTCCAGCACCTTGTTGCTGTAGCCCCACTCGTTGTCGTACCAGGCCACGACCTTGACGAAGGTGGCGTCCAGCGCAATGCCGGCGTCGGCGTCGAAGATGCTGGTCATGGGCTCACCGCGGAAGTCGGTGGAGACCACCTTCTCTTCGGTGTAGCCCAGCACGCCCTTCATGGCGCCTTCGCTGGTGGCCTTCATCACGCGGCAGATCTCTTCGTAGCTGGTGGCCTTTTCCAGCTCGACCGTCAGGTCGACCACCGACACATCGCTGGTGGGCACGCGGAAGGCCATGCCGGTCAACTTCTTGTTCAGCTCGGGGATCACCACGCCCACGGCCTTGGCCGCACCGGTGCTGCTGGGGATGATGTTTTCCAGAATGCCCCGGCCGCCGCGCCAGTCCTTGTTGCTCGGGCTGTCGACGGTCTTTTGCGTTGCGGTGGCGGCGTGCACGGTGGTCATCAGGCCGCGCTTGATGCCGAAGTTGTCGTTCAGCACCTTGGCGATCGGGGCCAGGCAGTTGGTGGTGCAGCTGGCGTTGCTGATGATGGCCTGGCCGGCGTAGCTCTTGTCGTTGACGCCATAGACGAACATCGGCGTGTCGTCCTTGCTGGGTGCCGACAAGATCACCTTCCTGGCGCCGGCGTCCAGGTGTTTCTGCGCCGTGTCCTTGGTCAGGAACAGGCCGGTCGCCTCGACCACCACGTCCACGCCCAGGTCGCCCCATTTCAGCGCCGCCGGGTCACGCTCGGCCGTGAGGCGGATGCGCTGGCCGTTGACCACCAGCGTGCCACCGTCCACCGACACCTCGCCTTGAAAACGGCCGTGCACGCTGTCGTGCTTGAGCATGTAGGCCAGGTAGTCGGGTTCGAGCAGGTCGTTGATGCCCACGACCTGGATGTCCTGGCCGAAGTTCTGCACCGCCGCGCGGAACACCATGCGCCCGATGCGGCCGAAGCCGTTGATGCCGATCTTGATGGTCATGGTCAGGTCTTTCTGAAGGTTGGGGTATGAACAGAGCGGGTGGGAAGCGACCGGGTGGTGTGCCGTCGCAGGGCTTACTTGCCCAGCACCCGGCGCACCGTGGCGACCAGGTCTTGCGTGGTCAGGCCGAAATGCTTGAACAGCTCGGGCGCCGGCGCGCTTTCACCATAAGTGTC
>JANOWE010000122.1:0-16830 GCA_031417735.1 Betaproteobacteria bacterium | reverse complement strand
CATCAGCCCCTTCTTCACGCCCTTGGGGATGAAGCCCAGCAGCGCAGCGTTGACGAACAGGTTCATCTTCGGCGCATGCGCGGCCTTGCTGAAGATGTCGAGCACGTCGCCCACGCGGTAGCCCATGGGGTCGACCAGGTGGAAGCACTGGCCGGCCAAGTTCATTTTCGTGGCCGGCAGGTGCGAGATGTGGTCCAGCGCCTTGACCACAAAATCGACCGGCACGATGTTGATGCGCCCGCCCTCCAGGCCCATCGACGGCATCCAGGGCGGCAGCATCTGGCGCATGCGCTGGATGAGCTTGAAGAAGTAGTAGGGCCCGTCGATCTTGTCCATCTCGCCGGTGGTCGAGTCGCCCACCACGGCGGCCGGGCGGTACACCGTCCACGGCACTTTGCATTCCTTGCGCACGATCTTCTCGGACTCGTGCTTGGTCATGTAGTAGGGGTGGTCCAGCCCTTCAGCCTCTTCGAACATGTCCTCGCGGAACACGCCTTCGTACAGGCCGGCGGCGGCGATCGACGAGACATGGTGCACATGGCCGGCATCGATGGCCTTGGCGAACTCGACCATGTTGCGCGTGCCGTCGATGTTCACGACGATCTGCCTCTCGGCGTCAGCCGACAGGTCGTAGACCGCAGCGAGGTGGTAGACCGCATCGATCCGGCCCTTCATCGCCTTGAGCTCGTCGGCCGCCACACCCAGTTTTTTCTGCGTCAGGTCGCCGGTCACGGCCACCGCACGGGCCTTGGACACGCCCCAGAAGCCGTACAGATCGGCCAGCTTGGCCTGACTGCCCGGCCTGACCAGGAAGTGCACGGTGGCGCCCCGGCGGGCCAGCAAGGCCTTGACCAGACGCTTGCCGATGAAGCCGGTGGCTCCGGTGACGAAGTAACGCATTCGCTGTCTCCTGGTTCAAAAACATGCCGGGGCCGGGGCCCGGCGGATCATTCTTAGCCATCCTGCGGGCCGCACTTGCGGGCAATTACCCCAAGGCTTGACGAACCGGCATGGCGGCGCAGTGTGCGCTGCTGCCGACCCCAAGCCCGACAGGCTCCTAGAGCGCCAACTCGAACATCTGCTCGCCAAAGGCGAAAACCACCGAACGTGGCCTGATCTGCAGCAGACGCAGGCCCCGGCCCAGATCATCGCCCTCATGCGCGACCTGGCCGTTGACCAGCACCAAACGCTGCGCGGGCTGCTCGGCGTACATGCCGCCGCCCAAGGCCAGTGGCGGCAGTTGCCGACGCAGGGCTTCGGGCAGGCTGGCCAGCGCGGGCACACGGGTGTCGGCGGTCAAGCGGGCAGATGCCGGCGGCGGGCTGGCGGGCGCGGCGGCCTCGGCGATGGCCGAAGTTGGCGTGGACTTGGCAGCGGCGGCGGGCGCCGCGATCACCGCCACCCGGGTCGGCGAGGTGGCCGGCGGGCCGTTGACGGTGACGGTGACGGTGGTGGTGCCGGCGTTGGTTACGGCCGCCTGCGGCGCAGTTGCGCCCGCCTGCGGCGGGGGGGCCGGCGCGGCCACGGTCGCTGGGGCCGGGCTGGGTACGGGCGCGCTGGCGGCAGCGGCGGTGTGGGTGCTTGCGGGCACGGGCATGACGACGGTCACGGCAGGACCGGGCGACCGCACCAGCGCCGCCTGCCACCACCAGGCGGCCAGCGCCAGCAGCAGCAACAAGGCCAGCGCCGCCAGCACCCAGGCCAGCGGCACGCTGCGGGACAAGGTCTGAGCGGCGGCCGTGCCCAGCGTCGCCGCTTGGTCGTGCAGGCCAGGCACGGCAGCGCGCTGGCGTTGTGCGTCGGCCCGGCGCAGGGCGTCGAGGATGTAGGACATCGGTCAGTTCACTCCCGGCGCTGACGCGCCTGCGGTCACGGCGGGCAGGCGGGGCTCGGCCACACCGCTCGCATGGTTGAGCATCATGAAGGTGGTGGGGCCGGCCAGGCCATCGGGCTGCAGGCCCTGGGCCAGTTGGAAACCGGCCAGGCGCTGGCGCAGCGCTTCGTCCAGCCGCACGCCAGAGTCTGGCGCGGGCCGGCCATCCAGCGCGGCCAGGCTCTGGGCCAGGGCCTGCACCGCCGGGCCGGTGGCGCCCAGTGCCAGTGGCCGTTCGTAGCCGGCGGGGCTGCGCCAGAGGGTCGCAAACTCACCCCGCCACAGGCGGGCCAGCTGCGGCAGCGACAGGCGCCAGCGCTGCTCGCCCACGGCCAGTTCGGCGTGGCGCGTGTCCAGTGCCACCAGCCGCGCAAACACCGTCGCGCCGCGCGGACCGTTCAGGCTGAGCAGAACCGGGCGGTCGAACTGGCGCACCAGGGCCAAGGTGGCATTGGCATGGCGATGGCAGCTCAGCTGTTGCAGCGCCGCCAGCGCACAGGCGTCGCCGGTGCCGGGCAGCGACAGGCCCCAGGCGGAGGCCAGTTCACGCCACAGCGCCTGCTCGTCATGTGGCAGCCGGGCCGTGTCCAGGCTGACGTCGAACAAGGGTGCGGCGGGCAGGACCGATGGCACATCGGCAGCGGGAGCTGAAGCCGCCGGTGCGGAAGCGGCCGCAGCAGACACCTGCGGCCCGGCCGCCGGCGACGAGGCTGCCGCTTGCCGCAGATCGGCACTGGCTGGCGTCGCCGACAGCAGCCACCAGCCCAGGCCCGCCATGACGCTCAGCGCAGCCAGGCCGGCCAGGCCGGCCAGCAGATGACGCGGCCTGCGCCCGGCAGCCGTGGCCGGGTCAAAGACTTCGCGGGCCGCCTGCTCGACGATGGCCCTGTCCACCTGCTGCCGGCCCGTCGCGTAGGCCCCGAGCAGCGCGCGGTCGGCCAGCAGGTTGATGCGCCTGGGCACACCGCCAGTGGCGCGGTGCAGCTGGCGCAGCGCCGGCGCATCGAAGGGCATCGCCAAGCGCAGCCCGGCCACGGCCAGGCGGTGCGCGACATAGGCCCGGGTCTCGGCTTCGCTCAGCGCGTCGAGGTGAAAGCGGGCAATCACGCGCTGCGCCAGTTGCTCCAGCGCGGGCTGGGCCAGCAGGGCGCGCAACTCGGGCTGACCGATCAGGATGATCTGCAGCAGCTTGCGCTCATTGGTCTCCAGGTTGGTCAGCAGGCGCAGCTGTTCCAGCACCCGGGCCGAAAGCATCTGCGCCTCGTCGATGACCAGCACGCACTGCCGGCCTTGGGCATGGGCGCCGAGCAAAAAGTGATTCAGCGGGTCCAGGTAGTCCTTGACCGATGGCGCCGAGCCCTGGCCTGTTTTGACGCGGACGCCAAACTCGTCGCACACCGATTGCAGCAGCTCACGCACGCTGAGCTTGGGGTTGAAGATGTAGGCCACATGGCAGCTCGGCGGCACCTGCTCCAGAAAGCAGCGGCACACGGTGGTCTTGCCCGCCCCGATGGCGCCCGACAGCAGCACGAAGCCACCGCCGCCGTCCAGGCCATAGAGCAGATGGGCCAGCGCCTCACGGTGGCGCTCGCTCATGAACAGGTAACGGGGGTCTGGCGCGATCGAGAACGGCGCGCTGTTCAGACCAAAAAACGGCAGGTACATGGCGCGCAGGATAGCCGGCCCGTTCATTGGCACCGCATCGGCGCCCCTTCGCTCCAACCCGGTTCGGCCAACAACTAGAGCCACGGCACTAGGCGAAACGGCTGACGCTGGCCGCAGCCCTGCCTACACTGGCTCGCGGCACAATCCCGCCAGCACCAGCCAATGCATCCACAGGGTGCAGACCCGTCGCAGCCCCGAACCAGGAGACATCTGATGGTCAAGAAGCTTCAGAAGATGGCGGAGAAAAAAGCCGCGGCGCCCACCGGCTTGCTCGACAGCCAGCTTGCGCAGACGGTCAAAGACTCGGCCCACCAGATCTGGCTGGCCGGTCTGGGCGCGTTTGCCAAGGCCCAGGGTGGCGGCAACAAGGTCTTCGACACCTTGATCAAGGAAGGCAGCAGCCTGCACCGCAAGACGCAGGCCGTGGCCGAAGAACGCATCGGCGATGTGGCCGGGCGCATGACCGCCATGGCCGGCCAGGTCGGCGACAAGGCCAATGCGCAGTGGGACAAGCTGGAGAACATTTTCGAGGAGCGCACCGCCCGTGCCATGGCCAAGCTGGGTGTGCCCACCGCCAAGGACGTGGCCGCGCTCAGCGCCAGGCTCGACGCGCTGACTGCCGCCGTGGCCGCGCTGGGCGGTGGCCAGGTCTCGGCAGCGGCCAAGCCAGCCCGCAAGACCGCACGCAAGACCACAGCCAGGAAGGCTGCGGCCAAAGCCGGCGCGGTGGACTGAGCCCCTGTCCCGGTAGCCACGCGCAGCGGCGGCAGGCCTTGGTTCAGGCCGAGCCGCCAACGTCGATGTCACCGGCCTGTGGTGCGCGCTTGCGGCCGCTGAACATGGCCTGCACCAGATTCTCGCGCTGCAGCAGCGAGGTCAGCACCACGCCCAGCAGGTGGCCCAGCACCAGCACCGCCAGCAGCCAGCCGCTGACCTGGTGCCAGCGGTGCACCCCGGCATCGCCCCAGAGGCGGTCGGTGGCGTACAGCGCGCCGCTGGCACCGGCGACCAGGGCCGTGGCCAGCAACAGCACGATCATCCAGCCGCCCAGCGGGTTGTGGCCCAGGTGGCGCGGCTCCTTGCCACGCAGCAGCGCCCGGGCGTAGGCCAACGTGGCCCGTGGGCCGCGCACAAAGCGGTCGAACCGCAGTTGGGGCCGGCGCGAGCACCCGCCCAGCAGCAGCCGCCAGGACGCCAGGGCCAGCGCGGCATAGCCCAGACCCTCATGCCAGCCGCCGCCTTCGTACAGCCACAAACAGGTCAACACACTGACGGCCAGCGCCCAATGGCCCAGGCGCACCGACCAGTGCCAGACACCGACCGAGACGGCCTCGGGCATGGCCTGGACCTTGGCCACGCCTCAGCGCGGTTTGGTCGGCACCGGCGCCAGGGTCACCGGGTGAAAGTAGGCCTCCACGCGCTGGCCCTTGTCGTCCAGCGCATAGACCTCGTAACAGCCGCCATCTTCCTTGATGCGGCGCACCGACCAGCCTTTGTCCTTGAGCATCTGCTCGAGCTTGGCGGTGGCTTGCCAGCCGTCCTTGGGGCCGGAATCGCAGGTGGCCAGGCCAGTGGCCTGGGCGTTGAAGCCGGCACTGCCCACAAGCAGGGCCAGCGCGCAGAGTCGTGTGTACATGGTGGTGAACAGTTCGTAGAGGGAGTGCCAGAAAAGAGGATCGACAGGCGAAGCACAGCGCGTGCAGCTTGCCCGAGGGCTGTTGCTGCTTGATTGCTGCTCAGAACGAGAAACCGCCCGGAAAGACCCAAAGCAGCGCCGCCGTCATCGTGACATAGCGGGCAAACTTGCCGATGGCCATGTACACCATGCAGGGCCAGAACGGCAGCTTGAGCCAGCCCGCCAGCGCGCACAGCGGGTCACCCACCACCGGCAGCCACGACAACAGGCAGGCCTTGGGGCCGAAGCGCTCCAGCCAGGCCAGCGTCCGCCACTGGGCCGGATGGTGGGTGACACGCTCGTAGGCCTTTTCGGCGCCATAGCCCATGAACCAGCTGACCCCGCCGCCCAGCGTGTTGCCGGCCGTGGCCACCAGCACCGCTGGCCAGAACAAGGCAGGGTTGAGCTTGACCAGGCCGAACACGGCCGGCTCGGAGCCCAAGGGCAGCAGCGTGGCCGACACGAACGAGACCACGAACACCGTGCTCAGGCCGAACTTGGGCAGGGCCAGTGCCGCGAGCAGGGCGTGCAGCCATTCGTTGATCCAGGCTTCCATGGGCCCGGATGATGGCATGGCGATGCGCGGCAGAACCGGGCCGACGACCGCGCCGGCCCCACCGCAGACGACGTGAGGGCGTCCTGGCGGCGGCCGCCGCAGACCGGACGGGTCCGTGTCGGGGGCTATACTGATGCCTCAATTTTCAGCAGATTTTGGCCGAATACGGCAGCTGCTCAGCCATGCAACTCGGCCCGTACACCCTGCCCAACGCCTTGTTCGTCGCCCCCATGGCCGGGGTGACCGACCGGCCGTTTCGCATGCTCTGCCGGCGCCTGGGCGCGGGCCATGCGGTGAGCGAAATGATCAGCTCACGCAAGGAGCTGTGGCACACGCTGAAGACCTCGCGCCGGGCCGACCATGTCGGTGAGCCGGGTCCCATTGCGGTGCAGATTGCCGGCACCGACGCGGCCATGCTGGCCGAGGCGGCGGCCTACAACATCGACCGTGGCGCGCAGATCATCGACATCAACATGGGCTGCCCGGCCAAGAAGGTGTGCAACAAATGGGCCGGTTCGGCGCTGATGCGCGACGAGCCGCTGGCGCTGCAGATCGTGCAGGCGGTGGTGGCGGTGTGTGCGCCGCGCGGCGTGCCGGTGACGCTGAAGATGCGCACCGGCTGGTGCCAGACCGAACGCAATGCGCTGGCGCTGGCCCGCGCGGCGGAATCAGCCGGCGTGGCCATGCTCACCGTGCATGGCCGCACCCGCGAGCAGGGCTACAAGGGCGCGGCCGAGCACGAGACCGTGGCCGCAGTGAAGGCCGCGCTGCGCATACCGGTGGTCGCCAATGGCGACATCGACAGCCCCGAGAAAGCGCTTGCGGTGCTCAAGGCCACCGGTGCCGACGCGCTGATGGTCGGCCGCGCCGCGCAGGGCCGGCCCTGGATCTTCCGCGAGATCGCCCACTACCTGGCCACCGGCGAGCACTTGCCGCCGCCGGAAACGGTCGACGTCAGGCACTGGCTGATCGAGCACCTGCACGAGCACTACGGCCTGTACGGCGAGCACATCGGCATGCTCACCGCGCGCAAGCACATCGGCTGGGCGGTACATGCGCTGCCCGGTGGCCAGGCGTTCCGCGCGCACTTGAACCAGCTCGACAGCGTGGCCTCGCAGGTGACCGCCGTGGCCGACTACTTCGAGCAACTGGGCATCCGCCACCCGCTGTTGCCGCAAGCCCGGCCCGACCCGGACGAGGCCGGCAACCCGGTCTCGTCCGCCGCCAACGACGCCGTCATGGACCACCCACGGACGCTGCGCGCATGAGCAAAAAACGAATCGAAGACTGCGTGCGCGACAGCCTTGAACAGTACTTCAAGGACCTGCACGGTACGGAGCCCCATGCCGTACACCAGATGGTGGTGGGCACGGTTGAGCGGCCCATGCTCGAGGTGGTGATGAAGCATGCCGACGGCAACCAGAGCAGGGCCGCCGACTGGCTGGGCATCAACCGCAACACGCTGCGCCGCAAGCTGCTGGAACACAAACTGATCAACTGAGCCGCGCGCTTCGGGCCCCTGCCGTTGCCTCGCCCCACGGCACCGACCGCCACACCGACAACCCCAGACCGCCAAGCCCGCCATGACCACCGCCCTGCTGTCCGTGTCCGACAAGACCGGCATCCTCGAATTTGCCCAGTCCCTGCACCAGCGCGGCGTGCGCCTGCTGTCCACCGGCGGCACCGCCCGATTGCTGTCCGACGCCGGCCTGCCGGTGACCGAGGTGGCCGAGGTCACCGGCTTTCCCGAAATGCTGGACGGCCGGGTCAAGACCCTGCACCCCAAGATCCACGGCGGCCTGCTGGCCCGGCGTGACAACGCCGAGCACATGGCCGCGCTGGCCGAGCATGGCATTGCCACCATCGACCTGCTGGTGATCAACCTGTACCCCTTTGCCCAGGCCACGGCCCGGCCCGACTGCACGCTGGAAGACGCGATCGAGAACATCGACATCGGCGGCCCGGCCAAGCTGCGCGCTGCGGCCAAGAACTGGCCCGACGTGGGCGTGGTGATCGACCCCGCCGACTACCCCACCGTGCTGGCCGAACTGGACGGCGCCGGCCTGAGCCGCGCCACCAAGTTCAGCCTGGCCAGGAAGGTGTACGCCCACACCGCCGCCTACGACGGCATGATCACCAACTACCTCACAGCGCTGGAACCCGGCGTCGAAGACCGACCACAGGCCGTGCCGCGGCGGCAGGACTACCCCGAGACCTACACGCTGCAACTGCACAAGACGCAGGACATGCGCTACGGCGAGAACCCGCACCAGAGCGCCGCCTTCTACCGCGAGGCCAGCCCCGCGCCAGGCACGCTGGCGCTGTGGCGGCAGCTGCAAGGCAAGGCGCTGTCGTACAACAACATCGCCGACGCCGACGCCGCCTGGGAATGCGTCAAGACCTTCGACCAGCCGGCCTGCGTCATCGTCAAGCATGCCAACCCCTGCGGCGTGGCGGTGGGCAGCAGTGCCGTCAATGCCTACCTAAAGGCGCTCAAGACCGACCCGACCAGCGCCTACGGCGGCATCCTGGCGCTGAACCGCCCGCTCGACGCCGAGGTGGTCGCGGCCATCAACGAGGCCAGGCAGTTTGTCGAGGTCGCGCTGGCGCCGTCGGTCACGCCACAGGCGCGCGAGATGCTGGCCGCCAAGCAGAACCTGCGTGTGCTGGAGGTGCCGCTGTCTGAGGCCGGCAATGTGCTGGACTTCAAGCGCGTGGGCGGCGGCATGCTGCTGCAATCGGCCGACGCCAAAAACCTGGCCCTGACCGAGCTGAAGGTGGTCAGTGCGCGCCAGCCCACCCCGGCCCAGATGTCCGACCTGGTGTTTGCCTGGAAGGTGGCCAAGTTTGTGAAGAGCAACGCCATCGTCTTCTGTGCCGACGGCATGACCATGGGCGTGGGCGCGGGGCAGATGAGCCGCGTCGACTCCGCGCGCATCGCCAGCATCAAGGCCGAGCATGCGGGCCTGAGCCTGCAGGGCACGGCCGTGGCCAGCGACGCCTTTTTCCCCTTCCGCGACGGGCTGGACGTGGTCGTCGATGCGGGTGCTGAATGCGTCATCCAGCCCGGCGGCTCGATGCGCGACGTCGAGGTCATTGCCGCTGCCGACGAGCGTGGCATCGTGATGGTGTTTACCGGCATCCGCCACTTCAGGCATTGAGACCCACACCATGCCCAAGGTCCTGAGCCGCCGCGCGCTGCTGCGCGCCACCACCCTGGCCAGCGCGCCAGGCCTTGTGGCCGCTGCGTATGCGGTCAACGGCGCGGTCAACGGCGCGCCAGCCTCGCCGATCCAGACCGGCGTCTGGAGCCACGCCATCAGCGCCTTCGGCCCGCCCAGGCATGGCCCGGATTTTTCGCATTTCGACTACGCCGACCCCGCCGCGCCCAAGGGCGGCAGCATGCGGCTGTCCAACAGCGACCGCCGCTCGAGCTTCGACAAGTTCAACCCCTTCACCATCAAGGGCGTGGGCCAGGCCTCGTACCTGATGCTGATGTTCGAGCGGCTGTGCGACTTCGCGATGGACGAGGCCAAGACCATGTACGGCCTGCTGGCCGAGGCCATCTACGTCGAGCCCGACTACTCCGCGGTGAGCTTCCGGCTGCGGCGCGAGGCGCGTTTTTCGAATGGCGACCTGCTGCAGCCCGAAGACGTGGTCGACAGTTTCAGGCGCCTGAAGGGCAAGCTGGTGCGGCCCGAGTACATCACCCCGCTGGCCGGCATCACCCGCGCCGTGGTGGCCGATGTGCGCACCGTGCGCTTCGAGATCGCTGCCGACAGCCGCAACTTCAACACCGTGTTCGGCCTCGGCAACTTGAACGTGTTCTCACGCAAGTGGGGCGACGGCAAGCCGCTGTCCGAGGTGGTGGCCGAGCACCCGATCGCCACCGGCCCCTACCTGATCGACGTGGCGCAGATGCCCAGTCGGCTGGAGTACAAGCGCAACCCGGCCTATTGGGCCAAAGACCTGCCGCTGCGGCGCGGCTTCTTCAACTTCGACCGCATCGAGTACCGGTTGTACAAGGACGACGCGGTGCGGCGCGAGGCCTTCAAGGCCGGCGAATTCGACCTCGTGCGCGAACTGACACTCAGCCAGTACATGCGCACCCATCAGGGCCCGAAGTGGCGCGACGGCCGCATCGTCAAGCGCAACTGGGATGTGGACACCGGCAGCATGCTGCAGGCCATCGATTTCAACCTGCGCCGGCCCAGGTTCCAGGACATCCGCGTGCGCGAGGCCATCATGCGGGCCTTTGATTTCGAGACGCCGATGAACCGCTTCCACTACTTCAAGCGGGCCAACAGCATGTTCAACAAGACCGACTTCGCCGCCAAGGGCCTGCCCTCGCCGGCCGAACTGGCCTTGCTGGAGCCGTTTCGCGCCGAACTGCCGAAAGAAGTGTTCGGACCGGCGTTTGTGGCGCCGCGCACCGACACCGGCCCCAACGCACTGCGCGACAGCTTGAAGCGCGCCGCGCAACTGCTGTCAGAAGCGGGCTGGAATGTGGCCACCGATGGCGTGCTGCGCAATGCCAAGGCCGAAGCCTTCGAGATGGAGATGACCGAGCCCAGCCGCGTCGGCCGCTACCCCGAGTTCGAGCGCAACCTGAAGCGCCTGGGCATCCAGTACACCGAGCGCCTGGTCGATTTCGCGCTCTACACCCGGCGGCTGGACGTGAAGGACTTCGACCTGATCATCATCGTCGAGGGCAAGTTCACGCTGCCCAAGGCCGACGACCTGCGCCAGCTGTACCACAGCAGCGAAGCCGACATCGAAGGCAGCCAGGGCTACCGGGGCGTGAAAAGCCGCGCGGTGGACGCCTTGATCGAGCGCATGGCCGCAGCCACCACCATGGACGAGTTGACCGCTGCCTCGCGCGCACTCGACCGGGTGGTGATGTGGAACCACTGGCAGATCGGCCAGTTGTATTCGCCCGGCGAGAACACCTCGTACTGGAACAAGTTCGGCATGCCCAAGGTCCAGCCCAAGTACTTCCAGATCGACAGCATGCCCGACGAGCACAGCATGCCCTGGCCGCTGTGGACCTGGTGGGACAAGGCCAGCGACAAACGGCCCGCCGGCGCCTGAGCCGCCATAACGCGCATTTCCGCCGCCGCAGCGCCGTCACCGAACCCCCACCGCCATGCTGACCTACATCCTCAAACGCATCTTGCTGATGGTGCCCACGCTGTTGGGCGCACTGACCATCACCTTCGTGGTGATGCAGTTCGTGCCCGGCGGCCCGGTTGAACAGCTGATGGCCGAGGCCCGCGCCGGTGCGTCCGCCGACGGCGGCGGCGGTGGCTACCGCGCCAGCCGCGATGTCGACGCCAAGCAGATCGCCGAGCTGAAAAAGCTCTACGGCTTCGACAAGCCGGCCCATGTGCGCTACGTCGAGATGCTGGGCAATTTCTTGCGCTTCGACCTCGGCACCAGCTTCATGCACAACAAGGACGTGTGGACGCTGATCAAGGAAAAGTTGCCGGTCTCGATGAGCCTGGGCCTGTGGACCTTTGTGATCTCCTACCTGATCTCGATTCCGCTGGGCATCGCCAAGGCCGTGCGTGAAGGCACTCGCTTCGATACCGCCACCTCGCTGCTGGTGCTGGTGGGCTATGCCATTCCCGGCTTTGTGCTGGGCATTCTGCTGATCGTGGTCTTTGCCGGTGGCACCTTCCTCGACTGGTTTCCGCTGCGCGGGCTCACGTCCGACAACTGGGACACCTTGTCCTGGCCGGCACGCATTGGCGACTACCTGTGGCACCTGGCGCTGCCGCTGACCTGCCTGGTCATCGGCAGCTTCGCGGTCATCACCATGTTGACCAAGAACACCTTTGTCGAAGAGCTGCGCAAGCAGTATGTGCTGGTGGCCC
Source organism: Betaproteobacteria bacterium (assembly GCA_031417735.1). GTDB lineage: Bacteria > Pseudomonadota > Gammaproteobacteria > Burkholderiales > Burkholderiaceae_C > Pseudaquabacterium. The sequence goes on along the minus strand of JANOWE010000122.1, from coordinate 5,185 downwards.
GTGCCAAGGGTCTGGCGCCGCGCCGGGTGCTCTACAAGCATGTCTTTCGCAATGCGTTGATCCCGCTGGTCACCGGTTTTCCGTCGGCCTTTGTGCATGCCTTCTTCGCCGGCTCGGTGCTGATCGAGACCCTGTTCTCGCTCGACGGCCTGGGCCTGCTGGGCTACGAGGCCGTGCTGCGGCGCGACTTCCCCGTGGTGCTGGGTTCGCTCTACTTCTTCACACTCATCGGCCTGGTCGTCAAGTTGGTGTCCGACATCCTGTACGTGGTGATCGACCCGCGGGTGCAGTTCGGGCGGGCAGCGCGATGAGCGATGCCGATGTGAGTGCCCTGTCCGGCAGCGCGCCGGCCCTGCCTGAGGCCACCGCCGCCGTGCGGCCACAGTCGCCCGGCCAGCGCGCCTGGGCCCGTTTCCGCCGCAACCGACTGGGCCATGTGTCGCTGTGGCTGTTCATCGTGGTGCTGCTGCTGACCACGCTGGCCGAGGTGATCAGCAACGACAAGCCCTTCGTTGCCCGCATCAATGGCCAGTGGTGGTTTCCGGCGCTGGACAACCCGTCGGAGAAGACCCTGGGCGGCGATTTTCTGACCGCCACGGACTGGAAAGACCCTTTCATCGTTGAGCGGCTGCGGCAGGCCGGCAACTGGTCGGTTGGTGCACCCAACCCGCATTCGGCCGACAGCATCGACTACTTTGCCGAGCAGATCTCACCCGGCCCGCCCAGTGCCGCCAACTGGCTGGGCACCGACAGCAAGGGCCGCGACATGCTGGCCCGGCTGGTCTACGGCTTTCGCGTCAGCATCTGGTTCGGCATCGCGCTGACCCTGGTGGGCACGGCCATCGGCGTGCTGATGGGTTCGCTGATGGGCTACTTCGGCGGCCGGCTCGACCTGACCCTGCAGCGATTGATCGAGATCTGGGGCGCGGTGCCCGAATTGTTTCTGCTGATCATCTTTGCCTCGATCTTTCAGCCCAGCCTGGCCCTGTTGCTGATCCTGCTCAGCGCCTGGGGCTGGATGGGGCTGTCGGACTATGTGCGGGCCGAGTTCCTGCGCAACCGGGCGCTCGACCATGTCAAGGCGGCGCGGGCGCTGGGCCTGTCCAACCTGCAGATCATCTGGCGCCATGTGCTGCCCAACTCGATGACACCGGTGATCACCTTCCTGCCCTTCCGCATGAGCGCGGCGATCCTGGCGCTGACCTCGCTCGATTTTCTCGGCCTGGGCGTGCCGGCCTCGACGCCATCCCTGGGTGAACTGCTGCAGCAGGGCAAGGCCAACCTCGACGCCTGGTGGATCATCGTGCCCACCTTCCTGCTGCTGGTGCTGACCATGCTGCTGCTGACCTTCATCGGCGACGCACTGCGCGACGCCTTCGACACCCGAAAATCATGAGCGCCGCCTTGCTGGAAATAGAACAGCTGAGCGTGCGCTTTGGCAGCAGCACGGTGGTCGACAAGGTGTCGTTCAGCATTGCTGCGGGCGAAAAGTTCGCACTGGTCGGCGAATCGGGCTCGGGCAAGTCGATCACCGCGCTGAGCATCCTGCGCCTGGTCGACGCGGCCAGCAGCAGCGGCGCCATCCGCTTCGACGGCAACGACCTGATGCAGCGCAGCGAGCCGCAGATGCAGGCCCTGCGCGGCAGCCAGATCGGCATGATCTTTCAAGAGCCGATGACCGCGCTGAACCCGCTGTACACGGTGGGCAACCAGATCATCGAGGTGCTGACCCTGCACGAGGGCCTGAGCGAGGCCGCCGCGCGCGAACGCGCCATCGCGCTGCTCGCGCGCACCGGCATCCCCGAGCCGGAGCGCCGCATCGATGTCTACCCGCACCAACTCTCTGGCGGCCAGCGTCAGCGCGCGATGATCGCCATGGCCCTGGCCTGCAAGCCCCGGCTGCTGATCGCCGACGAGCCCACCACCGCGCTGGACGTGACCATCCAGGCCCAGATCCTGGCCCTGCTGGAAGAGCTGCAGCGGGAAATGGGCATGGCCCTGCTGTTCATCACCCACGACCTGAACCTGGTGCGGCGCTTCACCGACCGCGTGGGCGTGATGGAACGCGGCAAGCTGGTCGAGATCGGCGCCACCGCCGAGGTCTTTGCCGCGCCCAAGCACCCTTATACGCAGCGCCTGCTGGCGACCCGGCCAACGCGCATGGTGCGGCCGCTGGCCGACGACACGCCGGTGCTGGTGCAGGCAGACGCTGTGCGGGTCAGCTTCGACATCCCCACCGGCTGGTTCTCCAAGCGCCAGTTCCATGCCGTCAAGCGCGCCACGCTGCAACTGCGGCGCGGCGAGACGCTGGGCATCGTGGGTGAATCCGGATCGGGCAAGACCACGCTGGGCATGGCCTTGCTGGCGCTGCAGGATGTGTCGGCCGGCCAGGTGCAGGTCGGCGGCCAGCGCATCGACAACGCACCGCGCACGGTGCTGCGCGCGATGCGCAAGCGCCTGCAAGTGGTGCTGCAGGACCCGTTTGCCTCGCTCTCGCCCCGGCTGACCGTGGGTCAGATCGTCGGCGAAGGCCTGGCCCTGCACCAGCCCCAGCTCAGCAAGGCGCAGCGCGAGGCCAAGGTATTGGCCATGCTGGACGAGGTGGGCCTGAGCGAGCGCCAAGGCGTGGCCGGCGTGCTGCAGCGCTACCCGCATGAATTTTCGGGTGGCCAGCGCCAACGCATCGCCATCGCCCGCGCGGTGGTGCTGGAGCCTGAGATCCTGGTGCTCGACGAGCCGACCTCGGCGCTGGACGTCTCGGTCCAGCAGCAGGTGCTGGCCCTGCTGTCCGAGCTGCAGCAGCGCCACGGCCTGTCCTTCATCTTCATCAGCCATGACCTGGCCGTGATCCGCGCCATGGCGCACCGGGTGATGGTGATGAAGAACGGCGACGTGGTCGAAGAAGGCGAGACGCTGGCGCTGTTCGACGCGCCGCAGCAGCCCTACACCCGCGAACTGCTGGCCGCCGCACACCTGGCCTGATCAGGCACGTCTGCGGCCCTTCAACGGCCCGGCATCGACCTCTCGACCGCCTGTTGGACAGCCCCGGGAGGACACACTGTCGCCGAGGCGACGATCCGGCTGCGGGTTATCGCCCCTTTCGCCGACCGGTAGCGCGGACAAACATGCTGCATCGCCCGGCCGCCGCCGAGTGCCCTGGTCCTTCACTTGCGCTGCAAGGCGCACTGCCCACCGGAGCCACCGCCATGACCCCCCGCCTGCCCCGTCTGCCGCGCCTGCAACCTGATCTGCCGACCCTGGCCGCCACCGCCGCGCTGGCCCTGGCCGGCCTGGGCCATGCCCAGGCTCAGGAGAGCTTCAAGATCGGCATCGTCAGCTTCCTGTCGGGCCAGGCGGCCGAGAGTTTCGGCATCCCCGCCGTCAATGGCGCCAAGGTGCTGGTCGAGGCCTTCAACAAAGGCGCTGCGCCAGCGCCCTACAACAAGCCCGGCTTCGGCGGCATGAAGCTGGAGGCGGTGTACCTGGACGAGGCTGGCGGTGCCACCAAGCAGGTGCAAGAGTTGCGCAACCTGTACGACCGTGACAAGGTCGACGCGGTGGTGGGCTATGTCTCGTCGGGTGACTGCCTGGCCGTGGCGCCGGTGGCCGAGGAACTGAAGAAATTCCTGATCCTCTACGACTGCGGCACGCCGCGGGTCTTCGAGGACGGCAAGTACAACTTTGTCTTCCGCACCGCCGCCCACGCCACGATGGACAACGTGGCCCTGGTGCGCTACCTGAAGGCCAAGAACGTCAAGGTCGACAGCTACAACATGATCAACCAGGACTACGCCTGGGGTCAGGACTCGAAGAAGGACTTCAGCCTGTCGATGGACAAGCTGTTCCCCGCCGCCAAGGCCGGGCAAGACCAGCTGCCCAAGTTCGGCGCCGGCCAGTACGGCACCGAGATCTCGGCGCTGATGAGCCAGCCTGCGGCCATCACCCACTCCAGCCTGTGGGGCGGCGACCTGCAGGCCTTCATCCTGCAGGCCGGGCCGCGAGGCCTGTTCAAGCGCACCCAGGTCATGCTCTCGGCCGGCGACCATGTGCTGCCGGGCCTGGGCGAGAAGATGCCCGACGGCACCATCCTGGGCGCGCGAGGCGCCTACGGCCTGATGTCACCGAAATCCGCCCTCAACGACTGGTGGTGGGACCTGTACAGCAAGGCCTACAACGTCTACCCGGTACAGGCGCCCTACCGCATGGTGCAGGCCCTGCTGGGGCTGAAGCTGGCGGTGGAGAAGGCCGCCGCCGCCAATGGCGGCAAGAAGCCGAACTCCGAGCAGCTGGCCGCCGCGCTCAAGGGCATGGACTGGGAGTCGCCCGCCGGCAAGATCCAGATGGCCCTGGCCGGCGGCCACCAGGCCATTCAAGACACCGCCATCGGCAAGACGCGTTACGACGCGGCCAGGAAGATGGTGGTGATCGACGACATTCTGCGCTTTCCGGCCGAGTGCGTGAACCCGCCTGCCAACATGGGTTCGGAAGACTGGATCAAGGCCGGGTTCCCTGGCGCAAAGAATTGCCCGTGATACGGGCATGACGGCCCGACACCCGCCATGACCGCCGCACCACTGACCATCCTGATCGACGGCCTGACCTACGCGTCATGGCTGTTCATCGTCGCGCTGGGGCTGACGCTGGTCTTCGGCGTGCTCAAGATCCTGAACATTGCCCACGGCAGCTTCTACGCGCTGGGCGCCTATGCGGCGGCCAGCTTCGTGGGCTGGGCGGCGGCGATGAAATGGGCGCCGGGTTGGTCGCTGGTGGCCATGCTGCTGGCGGCGGTGGCGGTGGCGGCCATCGTCGCGCCGCTGACCGAGCGTGGCCTGCTGCGCTTCTTCTACGGCCGCGACGAGGTGCTGCTGGTGCTGGTGACCTACGCCCTGTTCCTGATCATGGAAGACCTGACCAAGCTGATCTGGGGCGCCAACCCCTACTACGTGTCCGAACCCTATGGCCTGTTCGGCAGCGTCGATGTCGGCCGGCAGACCTATGTCGGCTATGAATTTGCGCTGGTCGGCATGGCCGTGGCCGTGGGCCTGGCGGTGTGGTGGGGCTTGAACCGCACCCGCCAGGGCAAGATCGTGCTGGCGGTGATCCACAGCGCCGAGATCGCCGCCAGCATGGGCGTCAATGTCTCGCGGGTGTACATGCTGGCGTTCAGCGTGGGCATCTTTCTGGC
>JANOWE010000121.1:0-6356 GCA_031417735.1 Betaproteobacteria bacterium | reverse complement strand
GTCGCCGCCATCAGCGCACGACCTGTCGCGCCGCCAGTGGCTGGGCTGGGGTGGCGCACTGGGCGCGGGCCTGCTGGGCTTGCCGCTGGCCTCGTCGCTGTGGCCCAGGCCGGCCGGTGCGGCCGGCGACGACTACAAGGCCCTGGTCTGTTTGTCGCTGAATGGCGGCAACGACGGCCTGAACATGCTGCCCCCGCGTGACGCCGGCCGCCACGCGCTCTACCAGACCGTGCGCGGCGCGCTGGCCGTGCCGCGCAGCAGCCTGCAGCCGCTGGACGCCGACCATGGCCTGCACCCGGCCATGGCCGCGTTGGCCGGGGTCTGGGCCGACGGTGCGCTGGCACCGGTGTTCAACGTCGGCCCCCTGGCGGCGCCACTGAGCAAGGCCCAGTACCGCGCTGCGGTGGCCGGTGATGGCAAGGTGCCGGACAGCCTGTTTTCCCACCCCGACCAGCAACGCCAGTGGGACAGCGCGGCGACCCGGTCGGCCGAGCGCAGCGGCTGGGGCGGCCGTGCCGCCACTGCCATGGCCGGTGGTGCGCCGCCAATCGCGATCGGCGGCAATGCGCAGTTCGTTCTGTCCGACCAGAGCGCGGCCTGGGTTCTGCCCGGGCCGGGCGCCGACTTTGGCGTGCTGGGCCTGCACGGCGCCGATCCGGCCACCCAGGCCCGTGGCGCCGCGCTGCAGGCCTTGCTGCGCGACAGTCAGACCAGCCCGCTGGCCGAGGCCTATGCCCGGGCTGCGCGCGAGGCGATGGTGCTGGAATCCCGCTTGGCCACGCTGGTGAGCGCCCCGCCCGACCCGGCGTTCGACACCAGCGGCATCGCCCAGGCCTTTGCCGCCCAGATCGGCCAGGCCGGTTTTGTCGACAGTCTGGCCGGTCAGCTGTGCCAGGTCGCGCGGCTGGTTCATGGCCGGGCCACGGTGGGTTCGTCGCGGCAGATCTTCCATGTCCAGCTCAACGGTTTCGACCACCACGCCATGCAGGTCGGCGACAGCGCCCTGCTTGGCGTGCATGCCGCCCTGTTGCAGACCCTGGCCCAGGCCATGGCCAGCTTCTGGCAGGCATTGCAGGCCATCGGCATGGCCGACCGGGTCACGCTGTTCACGCAGAGCGACTTCGGCCGCACCTTCGCCCCCAACGACAGCCGGGGCACCGACCATGGCTGGGGCAACCACCAGCTGGTGATGGGCGGCGCGGTACTGGGTGGGCGCTGCCATGGCCGCTACCCGACTCTGGCCCTGGGCGGCCCTGACGACGTGGCGGTGGAGACCTGGGAACGACAGGGTCGCTGGATCCCCAGCGCCTCGGTCGACCAGTACGCCGCCACCCTGCTGCGCTGGTGGGGGCTGGGTGAGGCCGGGCTCGACACCGTGCTGCCGCAGCTGCGCCACTTCGGCAGCGAACGCACGCTGGGCTTCATGCGCGGCTGAGCCGGCGCTGCGCTGCGCCCGGGCGGCGACAATGCCCCATGTCAGCCCCCATAGAACTGGTCCATTGGACCGACCCCGACGGCCAGGCCCAGCAGGCGCGCTGGCGCTCGCTCGCCGGCCATGCCCCACCAAAGAAGGTGCAACTGGCCGACGACCGCATCAACGCCGACCTGGCCTACCGCCTGGTCTGTGAAGGCACCGGCCTGCTCTGGTGCGGTGATTACCAGAACGCCCGCCATCTGCTGCTGGCCCTGGGCCGGCGCATCGACGACCGCGAGCACCGCGCCAGCGTAGCGGCGGCCACCGCTGCGGCCAAGGCCTCGGGTGCACCAGCCCCTGCCAAGCGCCGTGGCAAGGCGGCTCCAGCCAGCCCCTTCAACCGCCCGGCCGACCCGACCAGCCCCGCGCTGCCTGCGCCAGCACAACTGGCTCTGGCCTTCCACCTGCAACGCAAGGCCCAGGCCCAGCGCGCCCGCATCCTGGGCCTGCTGCTGCTGCCCTTTGACGCCGACCATGGCGTGCCGCTGCGCCGCGCGCCCGATCTGCGTCAGGCCGGCCTGCAGGCCCATGGCCCGGCGGCCGAGCATTACGTGGCCTCGCTGCGCGAACTTCAAGGCGTGGTCGGTGCCTTTGAATGGCGCAAGAACGGCGTGCCGATTGCCGCACTGGAGGCCAGCATCCACCCCCACCACGGCGTGTTCTCGCCGCTGCGTGGCGAGTACGTCGACCTGGTCGCCACTACCGCGCTGCCCACGGTGGCCCACCACCAGGGCGCGTTCGACATCGGCACCGGCAGCGGCGTGCTGGCCGCCGTGCTGGCCCGACGCAAGCTGCGCGTGACCGCCACCGACACCTCGCCCACCGCGCTGGCCTGCGCAGCAGACAACCTGCAGCGCCTGGACCTGACCGCTGCGGTCAAGCTGCTGCAGGCCGACCTGTTTCCGCCCGGCCGCGCCGGCCTGGTGCTGTGCAACCCGCCCTGGGTGCCGGCCCAGCCCAGTTCGGTGCTGGACGCCGCCGTCTACGACCCCGACAGCCGCATGCTCAAGGGCTTTCTGGCCGGCCTGCGTGAGCACCTGGCGCCCGGCGGCGAGGGCTGGCTGATCCTGTCCGACCTGGCCGAGCACCTGGGCCTGCGCCCCCGCAGCGAATTGATGGGCTGGATCGGCCAGGCCGGTCTGACCGTGCTGGGCCGCGTCGATGCCAAACCCCTGCATGCCCGTGCGGCCGACAAGAGCGACCCGCTGCACGCTGCCCGCGCGGCGGAGACGACCTCGCTCTGGCGGCTGGCGGCGGGCTGATCCGCCTCGGGGCGCTGGCGCCCGGGCGGGCTTTATGCCGCGTCGGCCAATGCCGCCCGCTGGCCTCGGGCCATGTCCACCGGCCGCAGCAGCAGCCAGCCGGCGATGAAGAAGACGGCGGTGGACAGGATCGCCAGACGGTGGTTGCCGTCGGTGGCCCAGGTCACCAGGCCGTAGGTGACCGGGCCGACGATGGCCGACAGGCTGGTGGCCAGGGCCCACAGGCCATAGAACTCGGCCCGGCGTTGCGCGGGTGCCAGCAGGCCGACCATGGCCCGCCCGGCCGACTGGCTCGATCCCATGCACAGCCCGGCCAGCACGGCAGCCAGCCAGAACAGCGCGGCGCTGGTTGCGGCATAGGCCAGCAGCGTCATCAGCACCCAACCGGCCAGCGTGACCGACAGCGCACGCCGGTGGCCGATACGGTCTTGCCAGTAGCCGAAGACAAACGCGCCGGCGGCCGCAGCCATGTTGACGGCGAAGATCAGCACCATGGTCTCGGTCTGCTTGAAGCCCAGCGCCTGCTCGGCATAGACCGCGGCCAGCGCAATGACCACCGAGATGCCGGCCTGGTAGGCAAAACCACAGGCCATCAGCCAGCGCAGGTCGGTGTAGCGGGCGGCTTCCTGCCAGGTCTGCTGCAGCCGGCGCAGCGAGGCAGCCAGGCCAGCCTGGCCGACGCTGCCGGTGGCGGCCTGCGGCAGGGCGCGTTCCTTGAGCAGCGCAAAAGTGGCCAGCGACGACAGGCCGTAGACCGCCGCGGTGATCAGCATGGTCACCGGCACATAGCGGGTGGCGGCTTGACCCTGGCCTTGAGCCCACAGCACATAGCCCAGCCCGAGGCCCAGCGCCAGCATGCCGCCGAAGTAGCCGAAGCTCCAGCCCCAGCCCGAGACCCGGCCGATGGCCTCGGGCCGCGCCAGCTCGGGCAAAAAGGCCGCGATCAGCGTCTCGCCATAGGCATAGAACAGGTTGGACAGCAGGATCAGCGCCACCGCCAGTGCCACGTCACCCTGGCCCACGGTGGCCAGTGCGGCGGTGGTGGCCACGCAGGCCACGGTGCTCCAGGCCAACAGCCGCTTCTTCGCGCCGTGCAGGTCGGCATAGGCGCCGATGGCCGGCATGCTGAGCATGACCAATGCGCGTGAGCCGCCCAGGGTCAGCGTCCAGGCCAGCGTGGCCCAGGCCGCGCCGCCGGCCACCGCGCCGACGAAATAGGCGTTGAACACCGCCGTCAGCACCACGGTCGTGTAGCCCGAGTTGGCAAAGTCGTACATCGACCAGCCAAACACCTCGCGTTTTTGCACGCCCGGGTTCAGGGCCTGCTGTGAGAACAAGGCCATGACGCGGTCTCCGGTGGCGGTGGATTCAGGTTTGACAGCTTGACGCGCCAGTATGCGCGAAGCCAGTCTGCGCCCCCACGCGCCCGCCAGGTCGCCAGGCTGCGGCGGGCTGGCATGATCAGGCTGCGCCAGAAGGTGCGGCGGCCCGCCTGGCGCGACGCCAGCCGGCCGTTCATTGCCGAAGCCCCACCCTGAGCCCTGGTACTGACCCGGGTTCGACGCCACCCCAGGAGCGCCATGACCAAGACCGTGAAGTCCATGCTCGAAGCAGCCATGGCCCAGATCACCACCTACAGCGTCGAGCAGGCGCTGGCCCTGCATGGCCGCGAAGAGGTGATGTTCGTTGACCTGCGCGACCCGCGTGAACTCGAACGCGAAGGCCTGATCCCCGGTGCATTCCATGCGCCCAGGGGCATGCTGGAGTTCTGGGTCGACCCGGCTTCGCCCTACCACAAGCCGGCGCTGAACCAGCCCGGCCGCCACTACGTGCTGTTCTGCGCCGGTGGCCTGCGCTCGGCCCTGGCAACGCAGCTCATGCAGGACATGGGCGTGCGCCAGATCGGCCACATCGAAGGCGGCTACGGCGCCTGGAAGGCCGCCGGGGGGCCGGTGGCCGAGAAGACGCCAGCGGCTTGAGCGTCGCATGTGTCGCTTGTCGGCTCCGCTGCTGAACAGGGCCTCCGCCCGTGCCGCGTTATGCTCGCCGCTGGGTCGCCGCAGTGAACCGGGGTGGCCGTCCGAATTGCACCGAGCAAGGTCATGACCACCGCCCCCGCCAAGCCTGCCCAAGCCGCCGAGTTGCGCGGTACGCTGCTCTACATCGAGGACGAGCCAGTCACCGTGGCAGCGCTGGAAGGCCTGCTCGGCGCCTACTCCGGCGTGCGTCTGCTGCACGCGGCCACCGGCCTCGAAGGGGTTCGACTGGCGAAGGAAGAGCGGCCTGACTTTGTGCTGCTGGACATGCACCTGCCCGACATCGGCGGCCTGGAGGTGGTGCGCCGGCTGAACGAAGACATCGCGGTGCGCGGCCTGCGCGTGACCATCCTCACCGGCGACCACCTGACCATGGACGTGATCAAGGCCATGAGCCTGGGTGCCTTCGAGTACTGGATCAAGCCGCTGGGCTCGGCGGTGTTCGACGCCGGCCTGCGCCGCGCGCTGACCGGCAAGCGGCCCGACCCGGCGCGCACCTTGTCGACCTACCCCGACGTTTCGCGCCGCTGAGCGCGGGTTCGGCGCCTCAGCGCGCAGGTGCTCGCAGCGGCGCGGGCCTGGCCAGCGTCAGGGCCCAGTAGGGTCGCCCGTCCGGTCCCTGCCGGCAGGCCATGCCCAGGTCGGTCAGGCGCGGGTTCATCAGGTTGGCGCAGTGGCCGGGGCTGCTCATCCAGTGCGCCACCAGCAGGCTGGGCTCGCCATGGCCCTGGCCCAGGTTTTCGCCCCAGCTGGCCCAGACATAGCCCTCGCGCCGCAGCCGCTCGCCGCCCTGGCTGCCGTCACTGCCGAGATGGCCCATCCGTCCCTGGCCCGCCATGTCCTGGGCATGGGCAGCGGCGGCGCGCTCGGCGGGCAGCGACCAGGCCAGTGCGGGTGCGGCGATCAGCGTCAGTGCGCCGCATTGCGCTCCGGCGGCGCGTTGTGCGTTCACCGCCAGCAGCGCGCGCCGTGCCAGGTCGGGCGACGCGCAATCGGTGCTGGCCACTGCGGGCGCAACAAGCTGGCACAGCGCCGCGCTGGCCAGGCTGAGCAGGCCAGCCGCCACGGCGGTGGATGGGCGCAGGCTGAGGCTCATGGGGCGTGCGGCAGCAGGGCCGCCACCTGTTCGGCAATGGCCAGCGACGAGGTCAGTCCGGGGGACTCGATGCCGAACAGGTTGACCAGTCCGGCCAGACCATGCCGGGCCGGGCCGTCGATGCGGAAATCGGCTGCCGGTGCACCGGGTCCGCTGATCTTGGGCCGGATGCCGGCATAGCCAGGCTGCAGCACGCCGTCGGCCAGCGCCGGCCAGTAGCGCCGCACGGCAGCGTAGAAATGCTCGGCCTCGGCCGCGTCCACCGTGTAGTCGATCTCGTCGACCCACGAAAAGCTCGGCCCGAAGCGGGCCTGGCCGCCCAGGTCCAGCGTCAGGTGCACGCCCAGGTGGCCCGAGCTGCCGGGCGCCGGGTAGACCAGACGCGAAAACGGCGAGCGGCCAGGCAGCGTGAAATAGCAGCCCTTGGCCCAGAAGTCTGGTGGCACAGCACCATCGACCAGGCCAGCCGTGGCGCGTGCCAGCGCCGG
>JANOWE010000120.1:0-10070 GCA_031417735.1 Betaproteobacteria bacterium | reverse complement strand
TCGCATCCGTCTCTACGCCGACCCAGAGGTAGCGGCCTCCACGGCCCCCATCACTGTACGTGTTTACGAAGGCGGCCTACACGCGACACCACTGGCATGGTTCGGGGGAATCGGGCTGGTCCTGGGAACCTGTATCTGGCTCATGGCCGCCACCGACGGGTCGCATAGCCATCCATGGAATGCACAGGCGCAAGCAATGACGATCACCGAACTGGACCACGGCCGGACGGTCTCTGCGCCTTTGGGTGCCGAGGTCGATGTGCGACTGCGTTCGGCCAGCAACGCCACTTGGCTGAAGCTTTGAGTCGCGCCGCAGGGCATCTTGCAAGGCCGACCCCATCCAGCGGGCAGTGCTGCTCAAGGCATGCGCCTGGCAAGCTTCGTGGCGGTCGGACTCGGCGAGGCCACCCTCAGCGCAAGTGATTCGGCTTCCAGGCTGATCGTCATCAGGATTCGCGTTCGCTCACCGTGACCTGTCGGCAGGCCGCGTTTGCCTTTGCAGGCGCATACTGCCGCATCCACATTGAGGCAGCGTTGATGGGTTCATCCCGGGTCATTCGTCACCAGAACTACGAGCTGCTTTGCGGCGCAAGCGCCGCCGACGACGGCGGCTTCATGCCCGCCGTGACGGTGACCAAGCAGGTCTGGCCCACACGCCCGCGGGTGGTGGCCATGCGGCGGGGCAACTACCCGACCGAAGAGATCGCGCTGGAGGCCGCTCGGGCACAGGGCATCGAATGGATCGTGAACTACGGCTAGTGGTCGACTCCAAGCCATGCGGCGCCTGATCCTGCCGCGCCCAGCGATCCAACGCTGAACCGCTGCCTGACGGCAAGCGTGCACCCAAGGTGTTTGGCGGCCGCCCCAGTCCGTGCTCGGCCGAGGCTGCCAAGGCTGCCTCGACCGCCTTGAACGTCAAAGAGGCGCCCAAAGCGCACGCAGTTGCGATGCGCGCCAAGCATCAGGCCGCCGAAAGCCGGCCACACGACAAAGGACAGCAGCATGAAGCCACTCCGAACGAGATCTGCCCAGGCAGACGACGTGCGGGCCATGATCGCGCTGCAGAAGCGGGTCGACCCTGGCATCGGCTCCTGGTCGCCGGCCAGGCTCGGGGGCAGTTGCAGGTTTTCGCCCAGGGCGAGATGGTGGCCGAGTCTGACGACGGCGTGGTCGGCTATGCCGGCTCGCTGATCGTGCGCTGGGACGATTGGGCCGAGGCGCACAGCTGGCACGACATCACCGGCGCCGGCACCCTTGAACACCATGACCCGACCGGCCGCACGCGCTACGGCGCCGAGGTGTTTGTCGATCCCGCGCTGCAGGGCAGTGGTCTGGGCCATCTTCTCCACGAGGCCAGGCGAAACCTGTGCCGGGCCATGAACCTCAAGCGCATCATGGCCTGTGGCCGGCTGCCGGGCTACCACCGGCATGCCCAGACCTTGAGCGCCGAGGCCTGGGCCCAGCGCTTGGTCTGGGGTGAGCTGCGCGACCCGGAACTGAGCCTTCAGCTGCGCGAGGGCTTCAGCTACTGCGGTGTGATCGCGGGCTACATCCCCGAGGACAGCGGGTCCTGCGGCTTTGCCTCGATCATCGTCTGGCTCAATCCGGACTACGAACCTCACCGAGACCGACCCTCATCCCCGAGGAGATTGCCCAGTGATCGTTCGCATTGCCGCTGTTCAATACCTGCTGCGCCAGATCGACGATGGGTCGGGACGAGCAGGACAAGATTCACCGCACGCGCTGGGAGCGCGAGAAGTGGAACACCGACGCGGGCGACAAGCAGCGCTTGTTCGACACCCCGTTCGGCAAGATCGCGATCCTGATCTGCTACGACATCGAGTTCACCGAACTGTCGCGCATGGTCTGCGAGGCCGACGCCGACAGCCTGTGCGTGCCGTGCTGCACCGTCGACCGCCAGGGCTTTTTGCGCGTGCGCTACTGCGGCCATGCGCGCGCCTTCGAGAACCAGGTTTTCGTGGTGTGCACCAGCACCGTGGGCAGGCTGGCGGTCGAAGGCCTGGGCCTGCACCATGGCCAGGCGGCGATCATCACGCCGTCGGACTTCGCCTTTGCGCGTGACGGCATCGCCACTGAAGGCACGCCCAACATCGAGCAGATCGTGGTCGCCGAGCTTGATCTGCGCGACCTGGAGAGCACCCGCCTGAAGGGCACGACAATCCTGCTGCTGAACAGGCGGCAGGACATCTACAGCCGGGCGGTGGACATCGTCAAGGTGCGCTGAACGGCCTGCACCGTCGGCGCCAGGCCGCTGAACCGAGACCGTCGCACACCGATGAAGAGCAAGCCACCCGCCATGCCCTCTGCCCCTGTGGCGCCCGAAGGACCCGCACCGCAGTTGCCTCCCTTCCGGCCGCTGTCAGGCCGCCACCATCTGCTGATCGCGGCGCTGACGCTGGCCACCGTGGTGCTGATTGCCGTGCACATGCTGCGCCCCAGCCGCGATCTGGCAGTGGCCAAGGCCTCGCGCGCTGATGCCGCACGGCTGCTGGCCTGCCCGCCCGGCGCAGCCAGTGCTGCCGCCGGCTGCCCGGGGGCCACGATGCCGGTCATGCTGCTGAGGGCTCCGGCCCGGCCTGCACGCTGAACGGCCAGTGTCAGGCCGACGCCAGCGCCTTGCGCCCGCTACGATCATCCAGACCAGAGCCCCATGAGCACGAGTCTCTTGAATCGACTGGCCCTGGCCGGCAGCGCGTTGGCGCTGAGCGCGTGCAGCTCAATGGTGCCGGCCACCGAGCTGCCCTCCCAGGCCGCGCCGCAATGGCAGGCGCCCCTGCCGCACCAGGGCGATCTGGTGCAGTTGCGCGACTGGTGGCAGGCGCAGGGCAAGCCGCTGCTGGTCAGGTTGATCGACGCCGCACAACGCCAGAGCCCGTCGGTGGCGCAGGCGCTGAGCCGAATCGCTCAGGCCCACGCGGCTCAGGCCGGCGCCAATGCGGCCCTTCGGCCCCAGCCGAATGCGGCCGCCAGCCTGCAGCGCAGCGCCGGCCAGCCTGGCGTGGCTGCGGCCAGCGTCACCAGCACCGGCCTGCAGGCACGCTGGGAGCTGGACCTGGCAGGTGCAAACCGCGCGCTGGACCAAGCCGCCCTGGCTCAGCTGCAAGGCAGCCAGGCGCTGTGGCACAACGCTCGAGTGTCGGTGGCGGCCGAGGTGGCGCAAAACGACTGCAGCCTGGCCAATTGCCGGCAGTTGCTGGCGCTGGTCCGGCAAGACGCCCAATCGCGCCGCGAGACAGCCCGGGTCTCGGACATCAGCAGCCGCGCCGGCCTGCTCGCGCCAGCGCTGTCGGCCTTGGTCCAGGCCAGCGCCGCCGAGGCGGCCAACCGCGTCACCAGCCAGCAAGAGACCTGCGACATGGGCACCAAGGCCCTGGTCGCGCTGACCGGGCTTGACGAAGCCGATCTGCGCCAGCAGCTTGCCCGGGCCCGGGCCAGCCCGTCGCGCGCCATGACATTGGCGGTGGCCTCGGTGCCGGCACAGGCCCTGGCCCAGCGCCCCGATGTGTTTGCCGCCGAGCGAGGGCTGGTGGTGGCCCGCGCCCAGGCGGGCAGTGCCAAGGCCCAGCGCTGCCCGCGCCTGAGCCTGAACGGCGCCATCGGCGTGGCGCGGTTCGATGGCTGTGGGCTGGAGACCTGGTCGTTCGGCCCCCTGGCACTGAGCCTGCCGCTGGTCGATGGTGGTCAGCAAGTGGCCCAGGTCACGCTGGCCCAGACCCAGTACGCCCAGGCCGTATTGACCTGCCGCGGCCAGGTGCGCCAGGCCGTGCGCGAGGTAGAAGAAGCCTTGCTGCGACTGAACAGCAGCGCCGCCCGCCAGGACCAGACCGAGCTGGCCCAGCAGGGCTGCGCACAGTCCTCGGTCGCAACCCAGCTGCGCCACCAGCATGGCCTGGCCAGCCTGCTGGAACTCGAAGAGGCCCGCCGCGTGGCCCTGGCCGCAGACAGCGGCCTGCTGGACCTGGCGCTGCAGCGCGAGCTGGCCTGGGTGGCGCTGTACCGCGCGCTGGGCGGTGGCTGGGACCGCAGCGCCGCAGCGCCCGCGCTGCCCGCCCCGTCCTGAGGCCGGCCGCCGTCTGCCCACCCGACCCCATCGACTGAACGCCCAGAGCCCGATTTTCAGGATGCCCGTCATGCCCCCAATCAACCGCAAACCCCAAACCGCCGGCCTGCTGCTGGCCTGCGCCTTGAGCCTGGCCGGCTGCTCAAAAGCCGAGCAACCTGCCGCCGACCCGGCCAAGGTCGCCACCGCAGCGGCCCCGGCCGCCAGCGCCGGCAAACCCGCGCTCACCGTCAGCCTGACCCAGGCCAGCCAGAGCCAGGTGCCGCTGAGCCTGGTGGCCAACGGCAGCGTGGCCGCCTGGCAAGAGGCCAGCGTGGGCGCCGAGGTCAATGGCCTGCGCATCCAGGCCCTGCATGCCCAGGTCGGTGACCAGGTCCAGCGTGGCCAGCTGCTGGCCAGCCTGGCCAACGACGGCGTCAACGCCGACCTGGCCATGGCCCGCGCCGCGCTGGCCGAAGTTCAGGCCCTGGCGCAGGAGGCCGCTGCCAACGCCGACCGCGCCCGCGCCATGGCCGGCAGCGGCGCCATGAGCGCACAGCAGATCAGCCAGCTGCTGACCGGCGAGACCACCGCCCAGGCGCGCGTGGCCTCGGCCAAGGCGCAGCTGCAGGCACAGGAGCTGCGCCTGCGTCAGACCCGCGTCCTGGCGCCGGACAGTGGCGTCATCTCGGCCCGGATGGCCATGGTCGGCGCCGTGGTCGGCCCCGGCAGCGACTTGTTCCGCTTGATCCGCCAGGGCCGGCTGGAATGGCGCGGTGAGGTTACTGCGGCCGAACTGAGCCGCGTGCGCCAGGGCATGGCCGTACGCCTGACCGCTCCCGGCGGTGAGTCCTCCACTGGCAAGGTGCGCATGGTCGCGCCCACGGTTGACCCGCAGACCCGGCAAGGCCTGGTCTATGTGGACTTTGTGGCGCCTCAGGCCAGTGGCCGCATCGGCAATCAGAACAGCAGCTTCAAGCCCGGTGTGTTTGCCCGGGGTGAGCTGGCGCTGGGCCAGGCCAAGGCCTTGACCGTGCCGCACAGTGCGGTGGTGGTGCGTGACGGCTTCAGCTTTGTCTACCGCGTCGACGCCCGGCAGCGCGTGCACCAGCTCAAGGTCAAGACCGGTGCGCTGCTGGGCGAGCGCATCGAACTGGTCGACGGCGTGACGCCCAAGGACCAGCTGGTGGCCAGCGGCGCGGGTTTTCTCAGCGACGGTGACCTGGTGCGCGTGGTGCCAGCGCCGCAGACCCTGCCTGCGGCCAGCGGCAAATAACGGGGCGACGCCATGAATGTGTCTACCTGGTCGATCAAGAACCCGATACCGGCGGTGATGCTGTTTGTGCTGCTCGGCTTTGCCGGCCTGCTGTCCTTCCAGGCCATGAAGGTGCAAAACTTTCCTGACCTGGATGTGCCCAACATCATCGTCGTCGCCTCGCTGCCCGGCGCAGCGCCGGCCCAGCTGGAAACCGAGGTCGCGCGCAAGCTGGAAAACGCGCTGGCGCCGCTGCAGGGGCTGAAAAACATCTACACCAAGGTGCAGGACGGTGGCGTGACCATCACCGCCGAGTTCCGATTGGAAAAATCGACCCAGGAGGCGGTCGACGATGTGCGCTCGGCGGTGCAGGGTGTGCGCGGCGACCTGCCCGCCGACCTGCTTGACCCGGTGGTGAAAAAGCTGGACCTGTCCGGTTCGCCGGTGCTGGCCTTCACCGTCAGCGCACCCGGCATGGACGACGAAGCGCTGAGCTGGTTTGTCGACAACACCCTGGTCCGGCGCTTGCTGGCGGTCAAGGGTGTGGGCTCGGTCAGCCGGGTCGGCGGCGTCACGCGCCAGGTCGAGGTGGCACTGGACCCGCTGAAGCTGCAGGCCCTGGGCGCCACGGCCGCCGAAGTCTCGCGCCAGCTCAAGCAGGTTCAGACCGAAGGCGCAGGTGGCCGCGCCGACCTGGGCGGTGGTGAGCAGCCCATGCGCCTGCTGGCCACCGTCAAGACCGTGGCCGAACTGGCGCGGCTGGAGATTTCATTGGTTGGTGGTCGACGCGTGCGCCTGGACCAGCTGGCGCAGGTCAGCGACACCGTGGCCGAGCCGCGCAGCATGGCCTTGCTCAACGGCCAAGCGGTGGTCGGCTTCGAGCTCACGCGCAGCAGGGGCGCGAGCGAGGTTGAAGTGGGTGCGGCGGTGAGCGTCGCACTGGCCGAGCTCAAGCAGGCCCATCCCGATCTGGTGCTGACCGAGTCCTTCAACTTTGTGCAGCCGGTGGAAGAAGAATTCGCCGGATCGATGACCTTGCTCTACGAGGGCGCGCTGCTGGCGGTGCTGGTGGTGTGGCTGTTTCTGCGTGACATCCGGGCCACCATCGTCTCGGCCGTGGCCCTGCCCTTGTCGGTGATTCCGGCCTTCATCGGCATGCACTACCTGGGCTTCTCGATCAACGTGGTCACGCTGCTGGCGCTGTCCCTGGTGATCGGGGTGCTGGTGGACGACGCCATCGTCGAGGTCGAGAACATCGAGCGCCACCTGAACATGGGCAAGGCGCCGGTGCAGGCGGCGATGGACGCCGCCGACGAGATCGGCATGGCGGTGATCGCCACCACCTTCACGCTGATAGCGGTGTTCCTGCCCACTGCCTTCATGAGCGGCATTCCGGGCAAGTTCTTCAAGCAGTTCGGCTGGACTGCGGCGCTGGCCGTGTTGGCCTCGCTGGTGGTGGCGCGGGTGCTCACCCCGATGATGGCCGCGCTGATCATGCGGCGCAGCCCCAAACCGCGGCAAGCGCCCTGGTGGATGGCCCGCTACATGGTCTGGAGCGCCTGGTGCCTGAGGCACCGCTGGATCACCGCCGTGGCCGCAGGCGCGTTCTTTGTCGGCTCGCTGATGCTGATTCCGCTGCTGCCCAAGGGCTTCATTCCGGCCGACGACAACTCGCAGACCCAGGTGCTGCTCGAGCTGTCGCCCGGCTCCACACTGGCCCAGACCCAGGCCATGGCCGAAGCCGCGCGGCGGCTGGTGATGCGGGTCGACCATGTCAAAAGCATCTACACCACCATCGGCGGCGGCGCAGCCGGATCAGACCCGTTTGCCATGGCCGGCGCGTCCGAGGTGCGCAAGGCCACGCTCACCGTGCTGCTGAGCAGGCACGGTGAACGGCCACGCAAGCAGGGCATAGAAAACGCCATCCGCGAGGTGATGGCCGAGCTGCCCGGCGTGCGCAGCAAGGTCGGCCTGGGTGGCTCGGGCGAAAAATACCAGCTGGTGCTGACCGGTGAAGACCCGCTGGCCCTGGCCAAGGCCGCCACGGCGGTGGAGAAAGACCTGCGCACCATTCCGGGTCTGGGCAGCATTGCCTCCAGCGCCAGCCTGATCCGCTCGGAGATCGCAGTGCGGCCCGACTTTGCCCGCGCCGCCGACCTGGGCGTGACCAGCGCGGCCATCAGCCAGACGCTGCGCATCGCCACCCAGGGCGACTACGACGCCGCGCTGGCCAAGCTCAACCTGCCGCAGCGCCAGCTGCCCATCGTCGTCAAGCTGGCCGACAGCGCACGCCAAGACCTGAGCCTGCTGGGCCGCTTGACCGTGCCCGGCAGCCAGGGCCCGGTGCTGCTGAGCCAGGTCGCCACACTGGAGCTGACCGGTGGCCCGGCGGTGATCGACCGCCTGAACCGCGCGCGCAATGTGACTTTCGAGGTCGAGTTGTCTGGCGCCCAGCTGGGCGACGTGAGCGACGCCGTGCAGCGCCTGCCCAGCATTGCGCAACTGCCGCCCGGCGTGAAACAACTGGCGCTGGGTGACGCCGAGATCATGGGCGAGATGTTTGCCAGCTTCGGCCTGGCCATGCTGACCGGCGTGCTGTGCATCTACATCGTGCTGGTGCTGCTGTTCAAGGACTTTCTGCACCCCTTCACCATCCTGGCCGCGCTGCCGCTGTCGCTGGGCGGGGCCTTTGTCGGCCTGCTGCTGGCCGACAAGAGCTTCTCGATGCCGTCGCTGATCGGCCTGATCATGCTGATGGGCATTGCGACCAAGAATTCCATCCTGCTGGTCGAATACACCATCGTTGCCCGCCGCGACCATGGCCTGAACCGCACCGAGGCCTTGCTCGACGCCTGCCACAAGCGCGCCCGGCCGATCATCATGACCACCCTGGCCATGGGCGCGGGCATGCTGCCCATCGCCTTTGGCTGGGGCGCGGCCGACCCCAGCTTTCGCAGCCCGATGGCGGTGGCCGTGATCGGCGGTCTGATGACCTCCACCGTGCTCAGCCTGCTGGTGATCCCGTCGGTGTTCAGCTTTGTTGACGACGTCGAACAGGGCATTCGGCGCGCGGTGGCTTGGCTGCGCCGCAAGCCCGCTGCGCCGGCAGCTGAGACGGGCTGAGTCGCCGGCTGGCGCTGCCAGAGTCGTGCGCCGGCAGCGTTGGCTCAGGTCTTGGCGGCTGCGGCGGCCGCTGTGGCTGCCTTCTCTCGTTCCACCCGCTCGCTCACATCGCGCGCCACCGCCACCGAGCCCAGCGCGCTGCCGGCGGCATCGGTGATCAAACCAAAACTCATTTCCACATACAGCTTCCGGCCCGACTTGTGCAGGCCCCGCGTCAGCGTGGGCTTGCCGCCCAGCCGCGTCTTGCCGCTGGACATGGCCGCCTCCCAACCGCGCCAATGGGCCTTGCGCATGTGCTCGGGGATCATCAGGTCCAGGTTCTGGCCGATGGTCTCAGTCGCGCTGAAGCCGAACATCGCCTCGGCGGCCGCATTCCAGCGTTCGATCACACCGTCGCGGTTGGCGTAGACCACCGCCTCGGCGGCCTGTTGCAGGATCAGTGCGTCAAGGGTGTTGTCGGAGGTCATGGGCAAGCCGGGCCAGGAGGTGAAGGGATTCAGCCATCGCGCCAGGCCTTCGCCAGAGCCGCGCCGACGAGGCGGTTGGGTCGAATCCTAAGCGGCCGCACGGCCACTGGCAATGCGCGGCCGTGCCCAGGCGCTGGGCCCGATTGAGGTGGCCAGGGGTCCTTCGCGGCAGGGTGCATGCTTCCAAGGTCGAGGGATGACGCCCAGTGCTCAGGTCTGGAAGGTGGTTCAGCGCCTTCAAGCGCGACTTGAAAGGATCGACAATGGCCACCCCGTTTTCTGGCGAGACCTTCAGCTTCACCCAGCCCGACGGCAGCAGCTTGGCCGTGCGCGGCTGGGGCGACCAGCACCATGCCCTGCTTGAAACCCTGGCCGGCTACACCGTCACCCGCAACCCGGCGACCGGCTTTTAGGCGCTGGCCTTCACCCCGCAGCGGCGCCGCATGAAGTGGTGCTGGAACAGACGCCAGGCATCGCCATCCCCGACCACCCGGCGCCGGATATCGAGCGCCGCCTGGTCGCCACCGCCGCCGGCGAGACAGGCGGTCAGGCCGACAACGCGGTGGCGACCTATGCCGCCGTCACCACACCCGCGCTGGATAGCCTTGCCGGCCAGGCAAAGGCCGGCCGCTGGCGCCTGCGCGTGGCCGACCAGGAGCGCGCCGACACCGGCAAGCTGCGGCGCTGGAGGTTGACGTTGAAGCAGGCACAGACGAGTGATCAGTCGTTGAGCCGGGTGACCGCTGCCCGCTTTCGGACGTCGGCATTCCCGCCGCCCTCGGCCTGGCACCCGCTGTAGGCGGCTGCTGAGTTTCGACACCTTCAAGCCTCATGACGCGTCACCCTCCTTCTCGTTCGGCCCTTCGCTGTGCCTTGCCGCCTTGTCGCGTGCTCCAGCTACTAGGGCCTCACGCCAGTTGCGCTTCACTCGCCTCGCTGTGGCCAGCTCGGCCGGGGACTTGCACCCCAAAGATCGCGCCCATGCCGGGCGCACTGTCACCCGACGCCGGGAAACCCACCCGTCGGCTTTACCTCCGCGGAACAGGGCAGCCCACCCCACCGCTCCGGTCAGCACGTCGGCATGCAGGGTTGAAGACCCTCGCATGCCACTGCAGCAACGGGGCCGAGGGCGCCGGGCATCCGGCTGCCGGAGGTAAAGAAGGAG
>JANOWE010000119.1:0-14731 GCA_031417735.1 Betaproteobacteria bacterium | reverse complement strand
GCACGCGGGCCTTCAGCGCGGCGGTGGCGTTGTCGCGGCGGTCGAACGAGCGTGTGCCGTGGGGGTGACCCAGCTCGTAGCCGTAGTGCTGCGACAGCCACTTGTGCTGGCCGACGATCTCGCGCGCGCAGGGGTCGAGCAACAGTTTGTGCGGGTTGAAACGGTGGCCTTGCTCGGGTGCATAGGGGCCATGGGCGCGCAGGCCATAGACCAGGCCCGGCCCGGTGCCGGGCAGGAAGCCATGCCACAGGCCGTCGTGCGGGCCATGCAGCGCATAGCGGCGCAGTTCACGCATGCCGTCGGCATTGAACAGGCACAGCTCCAGCCTGGTCGCGTGCTGCGAGAAGACGCAGAAATTGACGCCGCCATGGCCGGCCAGCGCGCCCATGGGCTCGGGCTGGCCCGGCAGCAACTGCTCGGGCAGGGACAGGGGCATGGGCTGAGGTTTTCCGGGTCAGGTCGGTGAGGGCAGCAGGTACAGCGTGGCCAGCGGCGGCAAGGTCAGCACGATGGAGGCCGGCCGGCCGTTGGCCGCCACCGGCCGCACGGCCATCGCCGCGCCGGCATTGCCCAGGTTGGCACCGCCATACAGCGCGGCGTCGGTGTTGAGCACTTCCTGCCAGGCGGCGGGTGCACCGTCGCCGTTGGGCACGCCCAGGCGGAAGGCTTCGCGCGGCAGCGGGGTGAAGTTGCACACCACCAGCACCATGCCACCCTGGCCGTCGTGGCGAAGCCAGGAAAAGACCGATTGTTCGGCGTTGTGCGCGTCCAGCCACTCAAAGCCGGCGGCGTCGCAGTCCAGCCTGTGCAGCGCGGGCTGGGCGCGGTAGACCTGGTTCAGGTCGCGTACCAGGCGCGATATGCCGGCATGGCGCTCGTCCTGCAGCAGGCCCCAGGGCAGTTCGACGTCGTGGTTCCATTCACCCGGCTGGGCAAATTCCTGGCCCATGAACAGCAGCTTCTTGCCCGGGTGGCCCCACATGAAGCCGTAGTAGGCGCGCAGGTTGGCGCGCTTTTGCCAGTCGTCGCCCGGCATGCGGCCCAGCAGCGAGCCCTTGCCATGCACCACCTCGTCGTGGCTGATGGGCAGCACGAAGTTCTCGCTGAACGCGTAGTCCAGGCCGAAGCTGATCTGGCCATGGTGGTGGCGGCGGTGCAGCGGGTCCTGGCCCATGTAGCGCAGGGTGTCGTTCATCCAGCCCATGTTCCACTTGAAGTGGAAGCCCAGGCCGCCGTGGTAGGTGGGCGCGCTGACGCCGGGGAAGGCGGTGGACTCTTCGGCCACGGTGATCGCGCCGGGGCATTCGGTGCCGATGACCTCGTTGCTGCGCTTGAGCAGCGCGATCGCCTCCAGGTTCTCGCGCCCGCCATGCTGGTTGGGCAGCCACTGGCCGGCCGGGCGGGAGTAGTCGCGGTAGAGCATGGACGCCACGGCGTCCACGCGCAGGCCGTCAACACCCTGGCGCTCGACCCAGTACAGCGCGCTGCCGACCAGAAAGTTCCTCACCTCGTGGCGGCCGAAGTTGTAGATCAGCGTGTTCCAGTCCTGGTGGAAGCCCTCACGCGGGTCGGCGTATTCGTAGAGCGCGCTGCCGTCGAAGCGCGCCAGGCCATGGGCGTCGGACGGAAAGTGCGCCGGCACCCAGTCCAGCAGCAGGCCCAGGCCCTGGGCGTGGCAGGCGGCGACGAACAGCGCAAAACCTTCAGGCGGGCCGAAGCGCGCGCTGGGCGCGTACAGGCCCAGGGTCTGGTAGCCCCAGGAGCCATCGAAGGGATGCTCGCTGATGGGCATCAGCTCCAGGTGGGTGAAGCCCAGGTCGGCGGCATAGGCCGGCAGGCTGTCGGCCAGTTCGGCCCAGCTGTAGAAGCGGCCCTGGGGGCGGCTGTCGTCAGGGTGGCGGCGCCAGCTGCCGGGGTGCAGCTCGTAGATGCTGATCGGCGCACTGCGGTCATTGGCTGCCGCCCGGCCGGGCGGCAGCGGTCGGGCCGCCGGCAGCACCGGGGGCACCACGCTGGCGGTGGCCGGACGCAGCTGGCTGGCGCGGGCGAAGGGGTCGATCTTCAGCGGCAGGACCTGGCCTTGCGCGTTTAGAAGCTCGAACTTGTACAAATCGCCCGGCGCGACATGGGGGATGAACAGCTCCCAGATGCCCGACGGGCCCCGGCCACGCATGGGGTGGCGGCGGCCGTCCCAGCCATTGAAGCTGCCGACCACGCTGACCCGGCGCGCGTTGGGCGCCCAGACCGCAAAGCGGGTGCCGGCCACCGCCTGCGGCCCTTCACCCAGCGTGAGCGGGTGCGCACCCAGCACCTCGAACGGGCGCAGGTGGCTGCCCTCGGTCAGGTAGTGCAGGTCCTGCTCACCGATCAGCGGGCCATGGCGGTAGGGGTCGTCCAGCAGCGTGCGGCTGCCGTCCGCCCATTGCACCTGCAGGCGGTAGTCAAGCTGCCGGCGGCGGCCCGGCACCTGGCCCTCGAACAGGCCGTCGGGGTGGCGCTGCGGCAGGCTCAGCAGGGCGCTGCCGGTGGCGCTGTCCTGCACCACCACGGCCAGAGCGCCGGGCAGCAGCACGCGCAGCCACAGCGCCCCGTCGGCCTGGGCATGCAGGCCGAGCACGGCGAAGGGGTCGGGGTGCTGGCCAGCCAGCAGGGACTGGAGGTCGGGCTCAAGCAGCATGAAGGGCTCCAGGGTCACGGCGCCGCGAGGCGGCTGCCGGGACAGGTTCAACGGTAGCGTTCGGCATCGGTCTGGCGGCCGGCCCAGAGATCGAACATGGCCAGCGCCCGGCTCAGGTTGGACAAACGGTGCTGGCCGGCGCGGCCCATGCGCAGCCGGCGCAGGCCGAGCAGGCTGCGGTAGCCCCACAGGCCCGCGCCCAGGCGCTGCACGCTCACCAGCCACTGCAGCTCCTGTGGCGCGAGCAGGGTCAGACCCATCATCGACACCTCGCCGGTGTTCTCGAAGTGCAGCGTGAAGCTGTCCGCCGCGCTGTGCTGCAAACGCATGCTGTAGGTGACCAGCTTGTGCGTGCGGTTGTCGTCGTGCACGAAGTACAGCGGCTTGCCCGAGCGCAGTTCGTCGAGGCTGAACTCGGCCCGGGCCTGGCCGGCTGCGGCATCGCTCACGGCATGGGCCTGCGCAATCAGCACCTGCTGCTGTCGATCGGTAAACGACCAGTAGGCCAGCCCTTCAAGCCGGGACACCGCGCCAAAGCGCCGCAGTTCGTCGGTCAGGTCGCTGTGGCGGTGGCTGCTGCCGGTCAGCCGCACCAGCAGTTCGGGCTGGCTCATGCCCAGGCCGCTGCAGTCGGGACCGCTGCCTGGCGGGGCGGTGCCGGCCAGCCAGGTCTGCACGGCGGGCGGCTGCTCGGGCCCTGGAAAGGACGGCCAGGGCGCGTGACCACAGCCCACCGGACCCGCGTCGGCCCAGGCCAGGCCCGACCAGCCAGCACCCAGGCAGGTCAGCACGGCCCGCCGTGTCGGTTCGGAGCAGAGACGGGCCTGCAGCAGGCTCATGCTGTGGGCACTGAACGGGTGGTGAGCACGGCGTATTCTGCGGCCATTGTTTCGCGCCTACGGCAGCACATAGACCATCGCCGTGCGTGGCGGCAGCTCGAACCGGCCCCGCTCGGCATCGAACGATGCCGCCTCGCGTGGCCGCCGGTCAGCGGCCTGCGGCGCCAGGTGCACCGGGTGCAGCTGCCAGGGCTGGCCACGGCTGCTGCCGATGTGCAGGCTGTGCGCGCGCCGGTCGACGTTGAACAGCAGCATCAGCCGGCTGAAACCGGCACCGGCCAGGCCACGACCGTCGAGTTCGGCGGCGATCAGCACCGGGTTCTGCTGCGGCCCGGTGTTGTGCATCTGCAAGCGCTGCTGCACATCTTGCGCGCTGTCGAGCCGGAACAATCGGGAGCTGGCGCGCAGGCGCAGCAGATCGCGCAGAGCGTCGCGGGCGAACAGGATGTCGTGCGCGGCGGGCCGCAGCGCCGGGTCGACCAGCCGCGGCGCGGCCAGGGCATGCAAGGCAGCGTTGTCGCGCAGCGGCGGCAGGCCGCTACCGAAGTAGTTGTCGCGGGCGCTGAAGTCGAGCCGGTTGAACCAGTCGCCAGAGTCGTAGCTGTTGCCGTCCATCGACTTGCTGCGCAGCAGGTCGACACCGCCATGGAAATAGGGGATGCCCTGGCTGAGCGCGGTGAAGGCCAGGCCCAGCACCTGCACCCGCGCCCGCTCGGCGGCCGGCGTGGCCAGCGGCAACTTGAAGGCGTTGAGGTCCCAGAGCGTGTGGTTGTCGTGGTTCTCGACATAGTTCACGACCTCGCCCGGCTGCGCGGCATAGCCGGCGGGCTGGCCGCCGTAGTCCAGGCCATCACCGCGCTGGAGCCGGCCGTCGGCGGTGGTGAAACGGTAGCTGCGAAGGGTGCCGGCCAGCGCCAGGCGCACCAGGTCGGCGCTGGCCAGCAGAGCCTGGCGCTGGCCGGCCGGGTCGCGCTGTTGTGCGGCGTCGTTCGGGTCGTAGGCCAGCCCGTTGAGGTAGCCCTGGCGCGCCACCATGTCGGCCGGACTGTCGCCCACGCCCCCGCCCCGCAGCGCGTCGCGGCCCCGGTCACTGAAGCTGGCAATGCCGCTGCCGGCAAGCTGGCGCTGCGCGGCCTGCACAAAGCGCGACCCGTCGGCCACCTCGCCGAAGTTCCAGCCCTCGCCGATGAGTGGGATGTCGCGGCCGTTGTCGGCCCGAAGCTGGGCCTTGATGCGCAGCATCTCGGCCAGCGGCTGGTGGCCCATCAGGTCGAAGCGGAACGAGTCGATGCGGTGCTGGCGGGCCCACAGCCGCACCGAGTCGCCCATCAGCCGGGCCATCATGCGGTGCTCGGTGGCCGAATTGGCGCAGCAGGTGGAGTTGGCCACCTCACCGTCGGCCAGCAGCCGGTGGTAGTAGCCTGGCACGATGCGGTCAAGCACCGACTGCGGCGTCTGGCCGGCGGCCGACAGGTGGTTGTAGACCACGTCCATGCCCACCCGCAGGCCGGCAGCGTGCAGCGCCATCACCATCTGCCGCAGTTCGCGCACACGGATCGCGCCGTCGGCGGCGCTGCTGGCGTAGCTGCCTTCGGGGGCGTTGAAGTGCAGCGGGTCGTAGCCCCAGTTGAAACAGTCGCCGGCCGCGCCGGCCATCACCGCCGCCTGCTGGACCAGGCTGTTGGGTGCGGCAGCCGGTACGCCGGGCGTGCTGCAGGCCAGCTCGGGCACGCTGGCGATGTCGAACACGGGCAGCAGGTGCACGTCGCTCAGGCCGGCCTGCGCCAGCGCGCGCAGATGGCGCATGCCATCGCTGTTGGACTGGGTGAAGGCCAGGTACTTGCCGCGCTGGGCCGGCGGCACGCTGGCGTCGCCGACCGAGAAGTCGCGCACTTGCAGCTCGTAGACCGACATCTCGGTCATGCTGCGCAGCGCGGCAGGCCGGGGTGCGTCGGCCCAGCCGGCGGGCAGGGTTGCGGGGTCGTCGAGCGCGCCGATCCAGGCCCGTTGCGAGTTCAGGCCCAGGCTGATGGCGTAGGGGTCGGCCACACGTTGGCGCACCAGGCCCTGGCCGGGCACCAGCACGTCGACCAGGTAGCGGTAGCTGCCGCCACGCAGGTCGGCCGGCGGGCCGCCGTGCCAGACGCCACTGACCTCGTCACGCTGCAGCGGCCACACGGCGTGGGCGTCGGTGCGGTCGTCGGCATGCAGGCACACCGCCACCTGCCGCGCGGTGGGTGCCCACAGCGCAAAGCGGGTCTGGCGCTGCGCCGGCGCTGCGCCGCGTGGGCTCAGCGTCAGGCCCAGCGCTGGCAACGCGCCCAGGCGCTCGTCCCAGGCCGCCGGGTAAAGCTCGTCCAGTGCTGCCGCGTGCTGCACCCGCGTGGCCTCGCGCACGACGCCGCTGCGGGTCTCGCGCACCAGCAGCAGCTGGCCTCGGTGGAGCCCGCGCAGGCGGCCGGGCTCGGCGTCGGCGCCTGTGTCCGGGCCAGCAAGGGCCAGCCGCAGCGCCGGCCCCAGGTGGCCGAAGCGGCTGGCCAGCGCGGCCGGCAGCAGCTCGGCCACCACCTGCAGCGTGGCGGCGCCGTCATGGCCACGCGCTGGCTGGCCGGGGTTGGCCACGATGGTGGGCGCGGCGGCGTGCAGCAAGCGCAGCTGTTCGCCCTCCTCCAATACCGGCTGGCCGGGCCACAGCAGTTCACGCTGGCCCAACCACACCGCGCGAGCGGCAGGTGCGGACTGGGCCTCGGCCTGCAGCAATTGCTGCCAGGCCGGGCCGTTGCAGGCGGCCAGCAGATCGTCGGCCCCCGCCGGGCCGCACAGCAGCAGCAGGCCGCCCAGCAGTGCCCGGACCACAGTGAAGCGGTACCCGGCGCTGATCTCAGTACTCCGCGGCCACCGGCGTGGCCGGGCGGTCGGGCCCCAGCGCGCGAAAGCTGCCCCGGCCGCTGGCCGCCGTCAGCAGGCCCAGCACGCGGCCGGGCTCGGCGCCGACCTGGCCCCAGCCGAAGCGCCACGACCAGTTCTGCGGGCCCATGCTGCCGGGCGTGTTCATGCGGTGTTCGCTGCCCAGGCCCAGCACGTCCTGCAGCGGAAACAGCGCCAGGTCGGCGACCGAATTCAGTGCGGCACGCAGCGCGGCCCAGTGCACATCGCTTTCCGTGCAGGCCAGGTAGGTGCCGGCGTAGCGGCGCTCAGCCTCGCTGGCATGGGCCCACCAGCCGGCGATGGTGTCGTTGTCGTGGGTGCCGGTGTAGACCGCCGTCTGCCTCGGGTAGTTGTGCGGCAGGAACTCGTGCCCGCCGTCACCACCGAAAGCGAATTGCAGGATCTTCATGCCCGGGTAGCCACAGGCCAGGCGCAGAGCGGTCACGTCGGGGGTGATGAAGCCCAGGTCTTCGGCCAGGATGGGCAGCGGCCCCAGCGCCGCGCTGATCGCGTCAAACAGCGGCTGGCCGGGCCCGCGCAGCCAGCGGCCCTGGCGCGCGTCGGGGCTGCTGGCCGGGATTTCGTAATAGCCGGCAAAGCCCCGGAAATGGTCGATGCGGAACACATCGGCCTGGCCCAGCATGCGCCGCACGCGGGCAATCCACCAGGCGTAGCCGTCGTCGGCCATGCGGTCCCAGCGGTACAGCGGGTTGCCCCAGCGCTGGCCCTCAGGCCCCAGGTCATCGGGCGGCACACCGGCCACGACCCGGGGCTGGCCGTCCTGATCAAGCAGGAACAGGTCCTGGCGGGCCCAGCAGTCGGCGCTGTGGTGGGCGACGAAGATCGGCAGGTCGCCCATGATGCTCACGCCCTGGGCATGGGCATGGCGCTTGAGCGCACTGCACTGCTCGTCGAAGCACCACTGCACGAAGCGCCAGAAGCCGATCTCGGCAGCCTGGTCTTGCCGCACCCGGGCCAGGGCGGCCGGTTCGCGGCGGCGCAGGGCATCGGGCCACAGCCACCAGGGCTGGCCAGCCTGGGCGGTTTCCAGCGCCATGAACAGCGTGTAGTCGTCCAGCCAGTGGGCCTGCGCCTGGGCCCAGTCGGCCAGCCCCTGGCGCTGCGCGGCGCTGGCCTGCACCTCGAAGCCCGCAGCGGCCTCGCGCAGATGGGCCAGGCGCCAGGGCACGACGCGGGAAAAGTCGACCCTCTTGGCGTCGAAGCCGCCCTCGGGCAACCCGATGCCGCCCAGCCAGCCCCGTGCCACCAGCGGCTCCAGCGCCACCATCAGCGGGCTGCCGGCAAATGCCGACACGCTTTGGTAAGGCGAGTCGCCCGGGCCGATCGGCGTGGTGGGCAGCCACTGCCACAGCCGCTGGCCAGCACCGGCCAGCCAGTGCACGAAGTTGTAGGCGTCGGGGCCGAAGTCGCCCACGCCATGCGGCCCGGGCAGGCTGGTGATGTGCAGCAGCACCCCGGCGGCGCGTTGGTTCAGGTTCATGGTCGGCGGTGAGGAGGAAATGGCGGCACGTCATGGCCGGACAAACATTTGTAGTTCTGCTACAGCTCGTGCGTCAAAAGAATGGCTAAGTGCTTGTTTTGATTGGCAACGACACCCATGAACTGGGGTCAACGCGCATACAGGCCGCCGGTTCGCGCTTGTATATTCTCTACAAATTGCGGCCCTGGTGGCCAAATTCTTCAAGCTCCGGCCGCCGCCAAAAGGATTTTTAACGTGGCAGATGTTCGCTTGGTCAAGGTGCAGAAGGCCTACGGCGACACGCCCGTTCTGCGTGACATCGACCTGCAGGTGCACGACGGCGAGTTCATGGTCTTCGTCGGCCCCTCGGGCTGCGGCAAGAGCACACTGCTGCGCTGCATTGCGGGCCTGGAAGACATCAGCGGCGGTGAACTGAGCATCGGCGGGCGGGTGGTCAATGACGTGCCGCCGGCCGAGCGCGGCATCGCCATGGTCTTTCAGAGCTATGCGCTGTACCCGCACATGAACCTGTACGACAACATGGCCTTCGGGCTGGACCTGGCCCGGCTGCCCAAGGCAGAGATAGCCGCCGCCGTGCAGCAGGCGGCCAAGATCCTGCACATCGAGCACCTGCTGCAACGCAAGCCCAAAGACCTGTCGGGCGGCCAGCGCCAGCGCGTGGCCATCGGCCGGGCCATCGTGCGCCAGCCCGAGGTGTTTTTGTTCGACGAGCCGCTGTCCAATCTGGACGCGGCGCTGCGCGTGAAGATGCGCTACGAGTTCGCCCGCCTGCACCAGCAGCTCAAGACCACCATGGTCTACGTCACCCACGACCAGGTCGAGGCGATGACACTGGCCGACCGAATCGTGGTGCTGCAGGCCGGCCGCATCGAGCAGGTGGGCTCGCCGCTGGCGTTGTACGAGCAACCCTGCAACCTGTTCGTGGCCGGCTTCATCGGCTCGCCGAAGATGAATTTTCTGCCCGCCACGCTGGTCTCGGCCGCGCCGGGCACAGCCCAGGTGCGGCTGGCCGACGGCAGCCTGGTGCAGTGCGCGGTGGACGCCAGCGCAGCGGCCCCGGGCGCAGCCCTGACACTGGGCATCCGGCCGGAACACCTGGGCCTGGCGGGCGAGGCTGCGGCCGCTGGCCCCAACCAGATCCGCTGCGAGATCGGTTTTGTCGAGTCGCTGGGCAGCAGCACCCAGGCTTATGGCGCCTTCGAGGGCGTGGACGACGGCCTGACCATCCAGCTCGACGGCCGCCTGCGGCCGCGCCAGGGCCAGGTGCTGGCGCTGCATTTGCCGCCCGAGGCCTGCTACCTGTTCAATGCCGACGGCCTGGCCCTGCCTCGGCAGGCCAGCGCGGCGGCATGACCGCCGGGCCCGCACGGCGGGCCAGCAATCTGGCCCGAATGGCCAGAACCGCACAGATCGTCCTGCTGGCCTGGCTGGGCGCCGCCGCGCCTTCGGGCGCGCAGCCGCCGCCCTCGGCGCTGCGGTTGCTGGTGTGGATCAATGGCGACAAGGGCTACAACGGCCTGCAGAAAGTGGGCGACGCCTTCACCCGGGTTTCGGGCGTGCAGGTCGTGGTGCAGCACCCCGAGGGCGCACCCGACAAGTTCCAGGCCGCGGCCGGTGCCGGCAAGGGCCCCGACATCTTCTGCTGGCCGCATGACCGGGCCGGCGAATGGGCGCAGTCGGGCCTGATCGTGCCGGTGCGCCCGCCGCGCGCGCTGCGCGAGCAGATCGAAGACTCGGCCTGGCAGGCCTTTGCCTACCGGGGTCAGCTCTGGGGCTACCCGCTGGCCATCGAGGCCATCGGCCTGGTCTACAACAAGGCCCTGGTCGCCACACCGCCGGCCACCTTCGACGAGCTGATCGCGCTGGACAAGGCCCTGGCCGCGCGGGGCAAGAAGGCCATCCTGTGGGACTACAACAAGAGCTTCTTCAGCTGGCCGCTGCTGGCCGGCCCCGGCGGCCATGTCTTCGGCCGCGACGCTCAGGGCAACCTGAACCCGGCCGACATCGGCGTGGCCAACGCCGGCGCGCTGAAGGGCGCGCAGATGCTGGACCGTTTGCTGCGCGAAGGCGTGATGGTCAAGGGCGCGCGCTATGCCGAGATGGAGGCCGGCTTCGCCCGGGGCGAGGTGGCGATGATGCTCACCGGCCCCTGGGCCTGGGACAACGCAAAGAAGGCCGGCATCGATTTTGGCGTGGCGGCTATCCCGGCCGTGGTGCCGGGCCGGCCCAGCAAGGCCTTTGTGGGCGTGCTGGGCTGCATGATCGCCGCGCCCAGCAAGGTCAAGGACCTGGCGCGTGAATTCATCGAGCACCACCTGCTGCGGGTCGAGAGCCTGAAGGTCATTTCAGACGACGTGCCTTTGGGCACGCCGGCCAACAAGGCCTACTTTGCCGAGCTGGCCAACCAGGCCCACATTGCCGCCACCATGGCCAATGCGCTGGCCGGCGAGCCCATCCCCAACATCCCCGAGATGGGCCGCTTCTGGCCGGCGATGGACGCCGCGCTGGAAGCCATCACCAATGGCCGCCAATCGCCCGCCGACGCCCTGGCCGGCGCCCGGGCGCGCATGCAATGAGCCACGCCCGCCACCGCCCGGTCAAGCCCCGCCTGCCGGCCTGGCCGTTCACGCTGCTGGCCACGCTGGCGCTGCTGTGGCTGGTCTATGCCAGCCATGCCGCCGGCCGGCCGCTGTGGGCGCTGGGGCTGCTGGTGCTGGGCGGCAGTGCGGTGGCGGTGTACAGCTCGGCGCGCAGCCTGGCCTGGCGCTACCTGTACCCGGGCGTGGTGGGCATGCTGGTGTTCGTGGCCTTTCCGCTGCTCTACACGGTGCAGATAGGCTTCACCAACTATTCCAGCAGCCACCTGCTGGCCCAGGACCGGGCGCGCAGCTACCTGCTCGACCAGGCCACGGTGGACGACAAGGCGGTGCTGGCCTTCTCGCTCCATGCGCAGGACGGGCGTTGGCGGCTGGTGCTGAGCCCTGCCGATGGTGGGCCGCTGTGGTCGGCCCCGCTGGCGCTGGACCCGGGCGCG
This sequence comes from Betaproteobacteria bacterium, assembly GCA_031417735.1. Lineage (GTDB taxonomy): Bacteria > Pseudomonadota > Gammaproteobacteria > Burkholderiales > Burkholderiaceae_C > Pseudaquabacterium. Next base: position 3,752 of record JANOWE010000119.1, on the reverse strand, counting down.
CCAGCGCAGTCGGTGCCGATGAGCGCGCTGCCGGCCGACGCCGCGCTGGCCCCGGCGCTGGATCTGCGCGATCGCCTGGCCCACCGCAGCGCGCTGATGGCCACCACGCTGGCGCTGCCCGACGGCCGAATGCTGCACTACGCCGGGGTGCGTGAATTTGCGCCGCGCCAGCCGCTGTGGACCGCCGAGCCGGCGGGCGCGCTGAGGCGCGCGGCTGACAGCGCACTGTTCAGCCCCAACCCAGACACCGGTTTTTTCGAATCGGCGCGGGGCGAACGGCTGCAACCCGGCTTCACCGTCGGCGTGGGCTGGGCCAACTACGCGCGGCTGTTTGGCGACGCCGATGTGCGCGGCCCCTTCGGTGCCATCTTCGTCTGGACCGTGGTGTTCGCCGCGCTGACGGTGCTGTTTTCCACCGCGCTGGGCATGGCGCTGGCGGTGCTGCTGAACTGGGAGGCATTGCGCGGCCGCACGCTGTACCGCACGCTGCTGTTTCTGCCCTATGCAGTGCCGGGCTTCATCTCCATCCTGGTCTTCAAGGGCCTGTTCAACCAGAACTTTGGCGAAATCAACGCCATCCTGGACGCGCTGTTCGGCGTGCGCCCGGCCTGGTTTGCCGACCCGCTGCTGGCCAAGGCCATGCTGCTGATCGTCAACACCTGGCTGGGCTTTCCGTACTTCATGCTCTTGTGCAGCGGACTGATCAAGGCCATTCCGGCCGACCTGTACGAGGCCTCGGCGATGGCCGGTGCCGGGCCCTGGACCAACTTTCGGCGCATCACCGCGCCGCTGATCCTGCGCCCGCTGACGCCGCTGCTGGTCTCGGCCTTTGCCTTCAACTTCAACAACTTCGTGCTGATCAGCCTGCTCACCGACGGCCGGCCCGATTTCCTCAACACCAAGCTGCCGGCGGGCACGACCGACATTCTGGTCTCCTACACCTACCGCATCGCCTTCACCGACGCCGGCCAGAACTTCGGCCTGGCCGCGGCCATCTCCACCGTCATCTTCGCGCTGGTGGCGGTGCTGTCCCTCATCAACCTGCGGCTCACGCGCGCCAGCGTGGGCGGCACCGCCAGCAAAGGCTGAACACCATGGCCATCGTCACCGGCAATTCGGCGCTCTGGCGCATCCGGGCCGCGCATGCCGCGCTGTGGCTGCTGATCGCTGTCACGCTGTTTCCGCTGCTGGCCGTGCTGTCGATCTCGCTGCGGCCGGGCAACTTTGCCACCGGCGCGCTGATCCCCAGCCAGCTCAGCCTGGAGCATTGGCAGCTGGCGCTGGGCATCCCCTGGCGCAACCCCCAGGGTGAGCTGGTGCAGCCGCCCTTTCCGGTGCTGCTGTGGCTGTGGAACTCGGTCAAGGTGGCCGGCATCTCGGCGCTGCTGATCGTGGCCATGTCCACCACCGCCGCCTATGCCTTTGCGCGCCTGAAGTTCGGCCGCAAGGCCCTGCTGCTCAACGCCATGCTGCTGCTGCAGATGTTTCCGGTGGCGGTGGCGCTGGTGGCCATCTACGCCATTTTCGAGGGCATTGGCAGTGTGGTGCCGGCGCTGGGCATCGAGACCCACGCCGGGCTGGTGGTGGCCTACCTGGGCGGCGTGGCCACCCACATCTGGACCATCAAGGGCTACTTCGACACCATTCCAGAAGAGATCGAAGAAAACGCCAAGGTCGACGGCGCCACGCACTGGCAGGCCTTTCGCCTCGTGCTGCTGCCCATGGCGGTGCCGATCCTGATGGTGGTGTTCGTGCTGGCCTTCATCGGCACCCTCATCGAGTACCCGGTGGCGTCGATCCTGCTGCGTGAAGAGCCGAACCTGACGCTGGCCGTGGGCGCCAAGTTCTACCTCTACGAACAGAAATACCTGTGGGGCGACTTTGCCGCCGCCGCCGTGCTGTCGGGCCTGCCGATCACGCTGGTGTTCGTGGCCGCGCAGCGCTGGATCGTCTCGGGGCTGACCTCGGGTGGGGTCAAGGGATGAGGCGCGCCGAACGGACCCTGCCCGCCCTGGCCGCCCATGCGCTCACCGATCGCAGCCTGTATGCCAACGCCCATGACCGCGCTCTGGCCGGCGTGTTCGAGGCCCGCGAAGCCGACTGGCGCAACGGCGCCGTGGTCTACCAGGTGCTGGTCGACCGCTTCGCCCCAAGCACCAGCCTGGACGCCAAACGCCACCTGTACCCCGAGCCCAAGCGCCTGCGGGACTGGCATGAACTGCCGGCCAAGGGCCACTACCTGCCCGGGCACAAGCTGTGGAGCCATGAGATCGACTTCTGGGGCGGCGACCTGGCCAGCCTGATGGGCCGGCTGGACCATGTGCAAGCCCTGGGCGCCGATGTGCTCTACCTCAACCCGGTGTGCCTGGCCTACACCAACCACAAGTACGACGCGCTGGACTACCTGCAGGTCTCGCCCGAATACGGCAGCCGAGCCGACCTGGCTGCGCTGGCCGATGCGCTGCATGCGCGCGGCATGAAACTGGTGCTGGACGGCGTGTTCAACCACATGGGCCGCAACGCGCCGATATTCGCCCAGGCCCAGGCCGACCCGGCCAGCCCGCACCGCGACTGGTTCGTCTTTGGCGACGAGTTCGCCGGCGGCGCCCGCGCCTGGTGGCGGGCCGAGAACCTGCCCGAGCTGAACCTGGAAAACCCCGCCGTGCGTGACCACCTCTGGAACGCGCCGGACTCGGTGGTGCGCAGCTACCTGCGCGACGGCGTGGACGGCTGGCGCCAGGACGTGGCCTTCGACATCGGCATGGTCTATCTCGACCAGCTGACCCGCGCCGCGCATGACGAGAAGCCGGGCTCGCTGGTGGTCGGCGAGATCGCCAACTACCCGGCCGAGTGGTTTCCGGCGGTGGACGCTGTGATGCACTTCTCGCTGCGCCACCTGATCCTGAAAATGGCCAGCGGCGAGCTCGACCCGGACATGGTCGCGGCCATGCTCAACCGCCTGATCGCCGACACCGACTACGAGCACCTGCTCAAGTCCTGGGTCTACCTGGACAACCACGACACCCCGCGCCTGGCCCATGCCCTGCCCGACCCGGCCGCCCGCCGTCTGGCCCAGGTGCTGCAATTCACCCTGCCCGGCGCACCCAACCTGTACTACGGCACCGAGCTGGACATGGCCGGCGGCGAAGATCCCGAAATGCGCGCGCCCATGCGCTGGGACCTGGTCGAGGCCGGCCACCCGGCGCTGGACTGGACAAAGCGGCTGATCAACTTGCGCCAGCAACACCGTGCGCTGCGCGTGGGCAATTACCGCAGCATCCCGTCACGCCAGCTGCTGGCCTTCGAGCGCCACACCGACCGCGCCCAGGACATGGTGCTGGTGCTGGCCAACCCGGCCCACACGCCGACAACTGAAACCCTGCTCATCCCCGACTCCAAGCTGATGGACAGCACCCGGCTGATCGACCAGACCGGCCAGCACCCGGGCGAGATCCGCGCCATGTCCGCGCTGCTGAAAATCACCGTACCGGCCCGCAGCGCGCTGGTGCTGACGCCTGAGACCGCACCACCGGGCGGCTACACCAACTACAAACGCGTGCAGTAGGCCAACGAAGCTGGCGGCGCGCCTGGCATGGGCCGCTTGGGGCTCTTTGCTGACCTTCTCTGACCAGCCAGGTAGCTGACGGTTGATGTCTTGCGCTTGAGCGGAGGGGCGGGCTGCCCTGTTCCACTGCGTGTCCCCCGCCGCCGGAAAACCCACCCGGCGGCTCCTCCTTTACCTCCGTGGAACA